>JBBQSX010000014.1:0-35567 GCA_038213545.1 Burkholderiales bacterium | reverse complement strand
TCGTGAGTTCCAGTGGTGTGCCGGCCATCGACGAGGGCATCGAGCGCATCGTGCGCAGCCAGGCAAGTTACCCGGCGTTTCCACCCGCCCTGGCCCGCCAGTACGACGTGGTGGAAATCCGCCGCACCTGGCATTTCGACGTGGCCGTGCGGCTGTACTGAGGCTGCCGCCAACGCCTGATTTTTGAGCACCTCCCGCAGCGTGAGGCGGGCAGCGGGCTGTGGCGGTTGTCCACCTTGTTATCCACAGCGTAGGTCACAGTCTCTGTGCGCAACGTCACGCGCCGAGGTCACGCGCTCAGGGCAGCGACAACATGTGCCCCACGCGCGCGTCGCCCCGACCGCCCAAGACCAGCGCATGCGCGGCCTGCACGGCATCAGACCCGCTGTGGTGCTGCACCACCAGCCAGGGTGCGGCAGGGTTGTTCACCTGGGCGATGAAGGCGTGCCAAGCCTGGGCCATGCGCTCGTTGAAACCGGCCGCGCCCCAGTCGCCGTGGCGTTTCTTGGCCTGCGCTGGTGCAAAGAACAGCACCGGGCGTGGCCCGGCCAGGTCGCGCCCACCCGCGAGCTGGTCCACATGGGTGCCGCCAATGGAGCAGCTGTAGGCCAGGGCGGTGAAGCGGCTGTGGATGGCCTTGCGCAGCGCGCCGTTGCCGGCAAAGTCCACGTACACGCAGGGTGTGTCCTGTGGCAGCTGGTCAAGCTGGTCGTAGGTGAGCACGCGGCTGTACACGCCCAGGCTTTCGCAAAACGCCACATTGCCCGCCGAGGTGAGTCCCACCACCTCCACCTCGGGTCGGTGTGCCAGCTGTGCAGCGGTGGCGTAGGCCGTCTTGCTGCTGGCCGACGAAAGCAGCATCACGCCACGTTTGCCGCCTGCGTTCGTTCCGAAAAAGTCGTTGTCGGCCAGGAAGTCGTCGATCAGCCAGGCGGTGAGGAAGAGCGGGCGCAGCAAGGCCTGCAGCGGCTCGGTGGCCGGGTCGTACAGGGAGTCCACGGCGCAGCGCAGGTAATTGTTGTAGACCGGGTGCAGCGCGGCGCGGTGCGGTGCGCCGTCAAAGAAGCCCTCGGGTGAGATGCGCGCGGGTTGGAGCACAGCGTGCGAAGCCATGGGCCAGTAGCCATACAAACGCTCGCCCTTGGCCACGCCGGCGCACTGCGTCTGCTCCACCACGCCGAATCCCCACACCGGCACCACGCCCCAGGCCGCAGCGTCGTCCCCGGACGGCGCGACCGGGAAGAACTGCCAGTAGCTCATGGCGTCGCCAAAGGCGGCGTAGGTGATGTTGTTCGAGGTGTAGGCGAAGTGCTCGACGCGCACGCGGATCTCGCCCTCCATCAGCGGAGCGTCGGGCAGTTGCACGGTGCGGGTGGTGGCGAGCTGGTCCTTGCGGACCTGGAACTGTGTGGTCATGGTGGGGCCTGCTGGGTGGTGACGGGCGCCGCCATGTTGCACCGTTCCGGCAGCCGGGGTTGTCACACGTGTTCGCAGATCCGCCCAATGCCCCCGCGTCGGCGAAATCTGTGGCCCCCCGCTAACCTGCGCCTCATGATTTCCTTCATCGTGCCGGCCTACAACGAAGAACACCTGCTGGGCGCCACCCTGCTGGCCATCAACGCGGTGGCCCAGGCGCTGGACGAGCCGTGCGAGGTGATCGTGGTGGACGACGGCTCCACCGACCGCACCGCCGACATTGGCCGCGAGCACGGCGCCCGGGTGGTGGCCGTGGCCCACCGGCAGATCGCGGCCACGCGCAACGCCGGTGCGCGCGCCGCGCGGGGCGATGTGTTCATCTTTGTCGATGCCGACACGCTGGTGCACGAAGCGCTGGTGCGTCTGGCATTGCAGGCCGTGCACGCAGGTGCGGTGGGCGGCGGTGCCGTGGTGCGCTTTGACGGCGCCATGCCGCTGTATGCGCGGGTGTTCGTGCCGCTGGTGGTGAAACTGCTGCAGGTCAGCCGCATGGCCGCTGGCTGCTTTCTTTTCTGCACGCGCAACGCGTTCGAAGCCGTGGGTGGGTTCGACGAGACCTACTTTGCGGCCGAAGAACTGCGCCTGAGCCATGCACTCGGGCAGCAAGGGAAGTTCGTGATTCTGCGAGAGCCGGTGTTGAGCTCGGGGCGCAAGCTGCGCACGCACTCAGCGCGCGAAATGCTCACGCTGTTTGGCCACCTGTTCCGCGGTGGGCTCGGTGCAGTGAAGCAGCGCCAGGGCCTGGAGCTCTGGTACGCACAGAGGCGCGAAGACCCGCACAAAGAAGGCTGAGTCTTTGCCCCGGGGTTCAACGGAAAACGAGGAACAGAATGATGATGAGCAAGATAGCGCCGCCGCCGATGTACATGGTTTTCTCCTGAGGACTGCCGGCCCTCGTCGAGGGTCCAAAGCATCTGCCTGGGGACCCATCTGACCATCCGACAGGGCGGCGGTCTGTTCGCCAGCCAACACTCATCCCAGCCACTTGTGCAATGTGCAACCTCTACAACATGACCCCCAAGGGCACGGCCGAGCGCTACCTCGGCAGCGTGGGGGCGAGCGTCGATGTTGAAGACTTCGTTGCGTCCACGGTGGGTCCGTTCCAGACCGGGCTGCTGGTGCGTCCGGGTCTGCCAGGCGAACAGGCCCAACTGGTCGGGCGGCTGGGACAGTGGGGCATGATCCGCGCCGGCAGCACCACGCGGCGGCCCGCCTCGCGCGCCGTGCTCACCAACAACGCGCGCATCGAAGGCATCCATGAGCGCGTGACCTACCGCCAGCCATGGATGCAGGGCCAGCGCTGCCTGATCCTCGCAGACTGGTACCAGGAGCCCAACTGGGAAACAGGCAAAAACATCTGGTGGCGCCTGCGCCGCGCTGATGGTGCGCCGTGGGCGCTGGCGGGCCTCTGGTCGCAGTGGACCGACCCACAAACCGGTGAGCTGGTGCCCAACTTCACCATGATCACCTGCAACTGCGACGGCCACCCGCTGCTGGGCCGCCTGCACAAACCCGACCCCAAGCTGCCGCCTGACCAGCAGGACAAGCGTGCTGTGGCTCACATCGATCCGGCTGACTGGCACACCTGGCTGCATGGCGCGCAAGCCGATGCACAGGCGCTGGTGCGGCCGCAGGCCACCGAGGTGTTTGATCTGGCCGATGCGCGCGCCACCGATGTCCTGCTGGCCTCGAACGCACGCGACGCAGGTGCCCAGGGCAGCCTGCTTTAAGGGACCGTTCGCTCTGGCGCGGATTTGACGACCCGCCGGCGGTTCAGCACCACCTGCGCCACCAGCGCCACGCCGCCCAGGCCCAGCATCAACCAACCGAGGTTGACAGCGCCCTGGTGCGGCACGAGACCCACCGCGTAGCCGCCGACCGCTCCCATGAGTTGCTGCGCCAGACCCGCCACAGCGGCTGCCGAGCCCGCCAACGCGGGCACCAGCCCCACCGTGCCGGTGAGCGCCGGGGGCACCAGGAAACCGTTGCCCAGGCCGAGCAGCATGAGCGGCAAGGCAAAGGCCAGCGGCGTGTCCACATTGGCCAGGGCCAGCACCAGCATGAGTGCAATGCCGCCCACCGAGAACACCTGGCCCAGCATCATCATGGTGCGGTCGCCGGTGCGGTGCACGAGGTGGGTGGTGAGGTAGTTGCCCAGGATGTAGGACAAGGGCACCACCATGATGTAGTAGCCGATGCCCGCCGGCCCGACGCCATAACTGCCCAGCACGATGGGTGCGCCCGCGAGGAAGGCGTAGAAGGTGGCGGTGGTCATGGATAGGATGAGAACGAACAGCAGGAACGACGGCTCGCGCGCCAGCCTTGCGTACGACGCCAGCATGGCGCCCAGCCAGTGCGGCTGAACGGTCGTGGCGGGCTTGTGGTCGGGCAGACCCCGCCACGCGGCCACGAACAGCACAACAGCCAGCACCGCGATGAGCACGAAGTTGGCCTGCCAGCCCAGGCGCACATGGATCTGCCCGCCCAGGATGGTGGCGGTGGGCGGAATCAGCCCCATGGCCATGCCCACGTAGGCCATCACACGCGTGCGCTCGGGGCCGGTGAACAGGTCCTGCACCATGGCGCGTCCCACCACCATGCCGGCCGCGCAGCCTGCACCCTGCACCACACGCGCGGCCGTGAGCCACGCCAGGCTCGGCGAGAGCGCGGCCAGCAGCGAGCCCAGACCGGCGAGCGTCAGCCCGAACATCAGCACTTTCTTGCGCCCCCAGCGGTCGGACCACGGGCCGTAGAGCAACTGCAGGCTGCCGTAGGCCACGACGTAGCCACTGAAGGTGAGCTGCACGCTGGCCTGGTCCGATCCGAACAGCGCGCCCCACTCCTGCATGGACGGCAGGCAGATCGTCATGGCGAGCAGGCCGAAAGCCAGCTGCGCTATCAGGTTGGCGATCAGCGGGGCGTGGGAGGGGGTGGGGGATGTGGCAGCGGACATAAGGGAACCGGGGGGAGGCGGGAGTCTAAGTCACTGCCCATGACTTGACCCGCGTCAAGGTTGAAGGGTGACCTGGGTGGTCGAATGACCGTTGGCATTTTTCGCCCCACCCCACCGATGAACGCCGCACCACACGACGCCGAACCTGTCTTCATCGCCCAGGGCCTGACCAAGGTCTACGGCGAGGGCGCCACCGCCGTGCACGCGCTGCGCGGGGTGGACCTGACCATCGTGCGCGGCGAGTTCGTGGTGTTGCTCGGCGCCTCGGGCAGCGGCAAGTCGACCTTGCTCAACATCCTGGGCGGGCTGGACAGCGCCAGCGCCGGCACCGCGCGTTGGGTGCACGCAGGTGAGTCGCACGAGCTCACCGGGGCCAGCGACGCCGAACTCACGCGCTACCGGCGCGAGCACGTGGGCTTCGTGTTCCAGTTCTACAACCTGATCCCCAGCCTCACCGCGCTGGAAAACGTGGCCCTCGTCACCGACCTGGCCGACGACCCCATGCCGCCCGAAGAGGCGCTGGCCCTGGTGGGCCTGAGCGAGCGCATGAACCACTTTGTGTCGCAGCTCTCGGGCGGCGAGCAGCAGCGCGTGGCGATTGCGCGCGCCATCGCCAAGCGGCCTGCGGTGCTGCTGTGCGACGAACCCACCGGTGCACTGGACTGTGCCACCGGCGTGATGGTGCTGCAGGCGATCGAACACGTGAACCGCACGCTGGGCACGACCACCGTGGTGATCACGCACAACGCACCGATTGCCGACATGGCCGATCGCGTGCTGCGTCTGGCCGATGGGTGCATCAAGGACACGCATGTCAACGAGAACAAGGTGGCCGCCTCCACCCTGAAGTGGTGACACCCCCATGAAGGCCCTGGACACCAAGCTCTGGCGCGATCTCAAGCGCCTGCGCACCCAAGTGATCACGATCGCGGTGGTGGTGGCCATCGGCGTGGCCGGTTTCGTGGGCATGTTCTCGGTGCACGAATCGCTCAAGGGATCGCGCGACAGCTTCTACCGCGACAACCGCCTCGCCGACCTGTTTGCCAGCGTCAAACGCGCGCCTGTGGCCCTGGGCGCGCGCCTGGCCGCCATTCCAGGCGTGGCCGAGGTGAAGCTCGACGTGGTGATGGACGCGCAGATCGCCCTGCCCGAGGCCGACGCGCCGGTGACGGGCCGCTTCATCGGCCTGGACCTTGCCCGCGCCCACGCGCAGCGCCAGGGGCTCAACGCACTCACGCTGCGCAGCGGACGCTGGCCCGAACGCGGCCGCGCGCTCGAAGCCGTGGTGAGCGATCGGTTTGCAATGGCGCGAGGCCTCAAGGCAGGCGACCGGGTGAACGCGATTCTCAACGGCCGGCTGGAGCCGGTGCACCTGGTGGGCACCGCCATTTCGCCCGAGTACGTGTTCGCCTCGCGCGGCGGTGCGCCGGACGACCAGACCTTCGGCATCTGGTGGATCGACCACGAGCGCATGGCCCACGCCTTCGACCTGCAGGGTGCCTTCAACCAGGTGTCGCTGCGGCTGGACGCCGGGGCTTCACAGCCCGCCGTGATCGAACAGACCGACCGCCTGCTGGATGCCTACGGCACGCTGGGCGCAGTGGGCCGCGACAAACAGCTCTCGGCCAAGATCGTGGCCGACGAGCTCTCGCAACTCAAGGTCATGGGCACGGTGCTGCCGTCCATCTTTCTCGCGGTGGCCATGTTCATCCTCAACGTGGTGATCAGCCGCCAGGTGGCCACACAGCGCAGCCAGATCGCCGCATTGAAGGCACTGGGTTACAGCGACGGTGCCATCGCCTGGCACTACATCAAGCTCTCCATGGTGATTGCCGGCCTGGGCGTGGCGGCGGGGCTGGGCCTGAGCCTGGTCATCGGGCAGCTGATGCTGGGGCTGTATGACGAGGTGTTCCGCTTCAACCACCTGGCCTATGTCACCACGCCGTGGCTGGTGGTGGCTTCCACGGGGCTGGCGTTCGCCGCTGCCGCAGCAGGCACCTGGACGGCGATCCGCACCGTGGTCCGCCTGCGGCCCGCGCAGGCCATGCAGCCCCCGGCCCCTCCGAGCTACCGGCAGACCCTGATCGAGCGACTCGGCCTGGGCCGGCACGTGAGCACCGGTGCGCTGATGGTCATCCGCAATTTCGAGCGCCGCCCGCTGCGCGCTGCCTTCACCGTGACCGGCATCGCGATGTCGGTGGCGCTGCAGATTTCAGGCGCGTTCTGGCTGGACGCCATCGCCCACATCGTCGACGTGCAGTTCCGCCAGGTGCAGCAGGGCGATGTGATGGTGAGCTTTCACCGCCCGGTGCCGCTGGCGGTGGTGCAGGACCTGCGACGCCTGCCGGGCGTGATGGACGCCGAGCCTTACCGCGCCGAACCGGTGCGCGTGCGCCGGCTGGGCCAAAGCGAAGACGCCTCACTCACCGGCCTGATCGACGGTGCGCAGCTGCTGCGTGCGGTGGACGATGCGCGGGGGCATGTCGCCCTGCCGTCCAGCGGGCTGGTGATGTCGGCGCTGCTGGCCGAGGCCGTGGGTGCGCGCGTGGGCGACCGCGTGGAAATCGAGTTCCGCCTGTGGCACCAGCGGCGCGTCACGGTGCAGGTGGTCGACATCGTGCACACCATGATGGGCAAACAGGCCTTCATGAACCTGGACACCATGAACACCTTGGCGCGCGACGGTGCCGGCGTGGCCGAGGCCGCACTGCGGGTGGACCCGCTGGCCATGGGCGAGTTCTGGGCAGCGGTCAAGCGCGCGCCGGTCATCTCGGCGGTGTTCGACAAGGCCGGCTCCATGGCCAGTTTCAACGAAACCACCTCGCGCAACATGGGTGTGTTCAGCGGCATCCTCACACTCTTCGCCGTGGCCATGGCGGTGGGCATCGTTTACAACGCCGCGCGCATCACCTTGTCTGAACGCGCATGGGAACTGGCCAGCCTGCGCGTGCTGGGCATGACACGCGCGGAAGTCTCGGTGCTGCTGCTCGGCGAGCTGGGTGCCGAGCTGCTCCTGGCCCTGCCCATCGGCGCGATGGCCGGCTGGGCACTGGCCACCTTGATGATGCAACTCATGTCCTCGGACAACATCGATTTCCCGGTGGTGATCGAACCCGCCACCTACGCCTGGGCCGCACTCATCGTGCTGGCCGCAGGCGTGGTGAGTGCCTTGCTGGTGCGTCGCCAGATTGACCAGCTCGACCTGGTCGCTGTTTTGAAAGTCCGTGAATGAACGCCATGAATCACAACAACCGCTGGCGCCGCTGGGCACCCTGGGTGATCGCTGCCCTGCTGGTCGGCGCCCTTGCCTGGTGGGCGTTCCAGCCGCGTCCCTTGCTGGTGGAAGTGGCGCCGGTCACCACCGGCCGTTTCGAGCAAGCCATCGAAGAAGACGGCCAGTTGCGCCTGAAGCACCGCTACCTGATTTCGGCTCCCACCCAGGCCGAACTGGCGCGGCCCACGCTCAAGGTGGGCGACACGGTGCGCGCGGGCGATGTGGTGGCCACACTGACCCCGGTGGCGCCGCAGATGATCGACACCCGGACGCGGCTGGTGCTTCAGCAGCGTGTGGGCAGTGCCGATGCGGCACGGCGCGCCGCGAGCGCGCAGCTGCAGCGCCTGGACACCGCGCTGGCGCAGGCCGGCCTGGAAGCCGAGCGGGCGCAGAAACTCGCGCGCGAGAACTTCATCGCGCCCTCCGCGCGCGATGCGGCCGTGCTGGCCCGGCGCTCGGCGCAGCAGGCGCTGGAAGCCGGGCGCGCCGAAGTGCGCGCAGCCGAGTTCGCGCTGGCGGAATCACAGGCCGCGCTGGCACGCTCGGAGCCTGGCGCGGGTGCGCGAGTGGAGGGTCTGTGGACGCTCAAGAGCCCGGTCAACGGCCAGGTGATCAAACTGCACCTGGACAGCGCCTCCCCCGTGACAGCGGGCCAGCACCTGCTGGAGATCGGCGACATCGCAGTGGTGGAAGCCGTGGTCGACGTGCTCTCCAACGAGGTGCAGCAGATCGCGCCGGGTGCACCCGTGAGCCTGACGCTCACCACCGGCGCACCCGCCCTGCCCGGCCATGTGGTGCGCATCGAGCCGGTGGCGTTCACCAAGGTGTCGGCCCTGGGCATCGAGGAGCAGCGGGTGAACGTGATCGTGGACCTGGACACCACCACAGCCCAGCCGCAGCGCCTGGGCGATGGCTTTCGGGTCGATGCACGCATCACGGTCTCCAGCCAGGAAGGCGCCCTGCTGGTGCCCAGCGCCGCGCTGGTGCGCGACGGCGAAGCGTGGCGCGTGTTCGTGGTCGACGGAAAACGCGCTGTGGCCCGCTCCGTGACACTGCGCGAGCGCAACGCCGACATGGCCTGGATCGCTTCGGAAAACGGCGGCTTGCGCGAAGGGGATCGCGTGCTGCTCTACCCGGGCAGCACCATCACCGACGGCCAGGCTGTGAAGGTCCGGTGACCGGCCCACCACCCGGGCCAGGCATTCAGAATTTGGCGCCTGCGGGTGGTGTGGTCACGACCTGGCCATCTTTCACCGGCAGCGTGTCACCGGGTTTGAAGGAAGTGCGCACCGTGCCGTCCTTGCCGTCCAGGCGGTAGGTCACGTTGTAGCCCACGAGCTTTTGCGACTTGTCCTGCACGGTCCTGCAGCGTTGCTCGTTGGTGGTGATGACGTCCTTTTGCTGCATGTTCTTCTGCACCTGGTTGCCGGCATAACCGCCGGCCGCCGCACCCGCCAGGGTGGCCACGGTCTTGCCGGTGCCGTTGCCCACTGCGCCGCCCAGCAGGCCACCGGCCAGGCCACCCACCACCGTGCCGGCGATGCGGTTCTGGTCTTTCACCGGAGCCGTGCGCTGCACCGCCACGGTTTCACATACCTCGCGCGGCGTCTTCACGGTCTGTGTGATCTCTTTCACAGCCACCACGTCGGCCACCTTGGGCTGCGTCAGTGCCTTGTAGCCAGTCACCCCGCTGGCGCCCAGCACCACCATGGCGAGACCGCCCACCGCGATGCCCTTGATCATTGACTTGTCCATGCGTATCTCCTGTTGGATGGACGCAATCTAACCGGGTTCGACCCGACGCCTGTGACAAGAAGTGTTTTCTCTGGATCAACCGATCTGCACGCTGGTTCGCTGCGTTGTCCAGCGGTGCGCCGCGTCTGGCGGCAGTTGCGGCAGCAGGCGGTCGCATTCGAGCTTTACCACGGCACAACATTCACGAGCCCGTTCATCCAGGGCGCTGAGGTCCAGAACCTCGATGCGACCCCGCGCGTATCAAGTAAGGCCATGAACGAGGTGGGAAAGCAGACCTGGTTCAGGGCTCCACCAGTCGTCACCCCCTGCTCGACCGAGCCGTCACGCGGGCACAATGCGCGCCTGCAGCGCCGTGCTGCGTTGAAACGAGAGCCCGACCATGGACCTGCCCACCCACCAACTCACCATGACGGTGCTCATGACACCGGACATGGCCAACTTCTCGGGCAACGTGCACGGCGGCACCATCCTCAAGCTGCTCGACCAGGTGGCCTACGCCTGTGCCAGCCGTTACGCGCGCAGTTATGTGGTCACGCTGTCGGTGGACCAGGTCATGTTCCGACAGCCCATCCACGTGGGCGAACTGGTGACCTTCATGGCCTCGGTGAACCACACCGGCAACTCGTCCATGGAAATCGGCATCAAGGTGGTGACGGAGAACATCAGAAACCAGGTGGTGCGCCACGCCAACAGCTGCTTCTTCACCATGGTGGCGGTGGGTGACGACGGCAAACCCGTGCCGGTCCCGCCGCTGCAGCCAGAGACCCCCGACGAGCGCCGCCGCCATTCCGCCGCCCAGGTGCGCAAACAGCTGCGCCAGGAATTTGCCAGCCGCTTCGACGAACTGCGAACCACTTCCAGCTGAGCGGATCACAGCCGACCATGAAACACCCACTGCTTCGCTGTTCCTTGCCGCTTCTCGCGACCCTGGCGGCGGCGGCCGTGGCCCAGCCCCTTGCGACAGACCGCGTCCCGCTCGGCAAGTTCTCGATCGACCGCACCGAGGTCACCATCGAGCAGTTCGCCCGCTTTGCCCAAGCCACGTCCACCGTCACACGCGCTCAAACCGAGGGCGGTGGTTTTGAGTTTGACGGCGGTTGGCAGCGCAGGCCCGGCTGGAACTGGCGCACACCCGATGGCGTGGCTCCCTCTTCCGCGCAACTGCCGGCCGTGCACCTGACGCATGCCGAGGCCACGGCCTACTGCCGCTGGGCCGGCGGGCGACTGCCCACCGCCGCCGAATGGCTCAGCGCCGCGTTCACCGAACAGCGCGCCGCCCCACCAGCGCCCTGGCAGCGCGGCACCACCTACCCCTGGCCCACAGGCAACAGCCCGCAAGGCGCCAACACCAGCGACGCCGACCGCTGGCCCCGCGCCGCGCCAGCGGGCGACACCGCGGCCGGCGTGAACGGACTGCACGACATGGGCGCGAACGCGTGGGAATGGGTGAGCGACGCGAAGGGCAGCGAGCGGCGCACCATGGGCGGCTCGTGGTGGTACGGCGCCTCGCAGATGAAGGCCGACGTGGTGGCCTGGAAGCCGGCCGATTTCTTTGCGGTCTACATCGGATTTCGCTGCGTGTACGGCTGAGTCCTCAACCGTCAGGGCTTGCGCGCGACGATGGTCGCGAACGATTTCACTGTGTTGCCGGGTGCCACGAAATCCTGGTGACTGGACGCGATCACCTCCCAGCCCGCCAGACTGGTCTGCAAGAAGTCCCTGTGAAACAGGCCATGTTGCACCGGGTCGAACATCTCCATGTAGGTCGTGCCCTCGACCAGCACGTTCACCAACAGCGTGCCACCCGGCACCAGATGCGCCCTGAGGTCGTGAAGGGCGCGGTTTGCGCTGGCGCAGTCCAGAAACATGAGCAGGCCGATGGAGACTATTGCGTCGAACTCACATTTCAAGCGGTAGCGGGCCAGGTCGGCCACCTGCGCCTGCACCGCGAGGCCCTCGGCGTCGGCCACTTCTTGCAAGTGTGCAATCGCGACCTCGCTGGCGTCGAGCGCGAGCACCTTGCAGCCCGCGCGCGCGGCCGCCAAGGCGAGGTTGCCCATGCCGCAGCCGAAGTCCAGCACGCGGCCGCGCAGGTGCGGCAGTGCGGCCTGCTCGAACGGATTGAGCACGGCTTCGGTCTGGTGGATCTGCCGCTCGAACTGGCGATCGAAAAACTCAACACTGCGGTTGCTGCTCATGGGTGCCTCGCACATGGGATACCGGCCGTCCGGCGCTGGAGCGGTTCCCGGCGCTTCAAATTCGGCTCACAATATCAGTACTTGCTAATTTACTTCCAAATAACGGAGACAACATGCCCACCCGCCACATCGCTCTCCCGGTGCTGATCACCCTCGCCCTGCTCGGCCCCAACGCGGCTCTGGCCGACAAGGCGGCAGCCATCGACGAAATGGAGGCCTACCTCGAGTTTGTGGAGTACGGGGGTGGCGTGATCTTTGCCGAGCAGATCCCCAAGGACGACTGGAAAAAATTCGTGCTGATCGACGCGCGCGACGCAGGCCAATTTGCCAAAGGGCACATTCCGGGCGCCATCAACATGGACTGGCGCCAGGTGCTGGCGAAACGCAATTCGATCCCCAAGGACAAACCAGTGCTGATCTACTGCAACACCGGCTCGCTGTCGGCACAGGCCGGCTTTGCGCTGCGTGTGGCGGGCTGGGACAACCTGCGCATCCTGCAGGGCGGCATGGAAGAGTGGAGGGCCAAAGGCGGCTTTGATGCCGCCACCCGCACCACCGGCACCGCCAAACACTGATCACCGAACCCACCTGAGGAGCGCCCCATGTTCCGATTCACTGCTCCATTCCCGCACCGCGTCGCACGCTGTTTGCTGGCCTGCACCTGTGCTCTCGGCTTGGTGGCAATGGCTCAAACCACACCGGAGATGAAGCCGCAGAAGGTCGGCCCCAACAGCTGGTACGTGCAGGGCCTCGCCGCACTCGGCTCGCCGGCCAACCAGAACTTCATCAGCAACGCCGGCTTCGTGGTGGCGCCGCAAGGCGTGGTGGTGATCGATGCGCTCGGCTCGCCTGCGCTGGCGCGCCGCCTCGTGCAAAAGATCGCCGAGATCACGCCCAAGCCGATCACCCACGTGATCGTGACGCACTACCACGCCGACCACATCTACGGCCTGCAGGTGTTCAAGGAGCTGGGCGCCCAGATCGTGGCGCAGCAAGACGCGCGCACCTACCTGAACTCCGACACCGCCGCCCAGCGCCTGGTCGCCTCTCGCACCGAGCTGGCGCCCTGGGTGGATGACAAGACCCTCCTGGTACCGGCCGACCGCTGGCTCACCGAATCCACCACGCTGGAGCTGGCGGGCACGCGATTTGTGGTGGAACGCGTGGGTCCCTCGCACACGCCGGAAGATCTGGCCATCCATGTGCCGAGCGAGCGCGTACTGTTTGCCGGCGACCTCATGTTCGCCGGGCGCCTGCCGTTTGTGGGCCAGGCCGACAGCAACCAGTGGATCAACTCGCTGGACCGGCTGCTGCGCTTTGACGTAGCGGTTGTGGTACCCGGCCACGGCGCGGCGTCCACCGAACCGCGCAAGGACATGGTGGTGATGCGCGACTACCTCACTTATTTGCGCAGCACCATGGGCCGCTCCGTCAAGGAACTGGTGCCCTTCGACGAAGCCTACAGCGCCACCGACTGGAGCCGTTTTGAGCCCATGCCGATGTTCCGCTTTGCCAACCGCATGAACGCCTACAACACCTACCTGCTCATGGAGAAAGAGAGCCTGGGCGGGGGGCGCTGAGAAGGCCCCTGCGGCCAAGCCGCTTGATCGCCCGGTGGCCCCACCACCGACCCGCAGGAAAGCGCTTGCCCACAGCAAGCCTGGCCAGCGCGGTGGTGGCCAGGCGGAACATGCCAGCGCTCATGGTCTTGGGGTGTTACTCGCCTGCAGGGCTTCAGCCAAACGCGAGGCGATTCAGCCGCCAACAGAGGCTCCCGCGCACACCTTTACGACGTGTTACGCCGCCAAGCGTGCAGAAAGTTGCGTTGCGTGGTCATGATGGGGCTGACGGCGACCATGAAAACGGTCCCCTGACAAGCATCTCCCTGCCACTTGCTTTCGCAGAAAAAAGAGGCCTCCCGTCTTCCGGTTCTCCTGGCCTCGCATCGGCTGTTTCTGCACGCCGAAGCGACAGTTGTCTGTCGCTCAACCATCCCATCCACCCCCCGTCGCCGGGTTCCGGGCCCTCCAGAGTGCTCGGACCAGGTCTCGCCTTGCGCATGACGCGCCAACAAGTTTCTCCTGGAAACCTGAATGAGCCATCTGTCCGTTGAGACAAGAGATTTCGCAACGCACTTCCATGGTCGTGAGATCAATCCGGTGCGCAGCGATGCGGTGATGCAACGGATCCAGGCACTCAGATACGACGTCTATTGCCGCGAATGCCATTTTCTGAGTGCGGGAGACTATCCAGATCACCGTGAAAGCGATGAATACGATGCCCAGTCGGCCCACTTCGCGGCGTTCGACCTGGACCAGGGTCTGGCGGGCTACGTTCGTCTGGTCCGCCCAGATGCCATTGAGACGTTCCCATTCCAGAACCACTGCGTGGAGCTGCTCGACGGTTTCCAGCTGCCTCCCGCCTTCAAGTCCGGAGAGATCAGCCGCTTGATGGTGCGCGAGGATTTCAGGCGCCGCCGCGGTGATCTGGTGACAGGTGGGTCAACGGGTGAGCGTGGACCGCTGCCCGTCGTCGAGTTGCGCGACGGCTCGCCGCAGATATTGCTGAGTTTGTACCGGGAGATGTATGCGCACAGCCTGCGCAACGGCATTCGCTACTGGTACGCGGCCATGGAACGTCCGTTGGCGCGGGCGTTGTCTCGCATGAAGTTCTGTTTCCGACAGATCGGTCCAGCGACCAACTACTACGGTCCGGTGGCACCCTACATGGCCGACCTTCGTGAACTCGAAGTCGGACTTGCACAAAACAATCCGGCCCTGCTGGCCTGGATGCAGCAACTGGTATAGGACCACTTTCACGATGGGCCTGATGTCTGTTCTCCCCAGAGCGGCTGTTCGTGCGGTGCGCAAAGCCATGCTGGCATACGGACGACGTCTGAACATCCAGGGCATGTTGGCGGCGTCCAGGCACAAGGCGGTGCGGGCCAGCGTTCGTGCTGCACGTGACAGCTCTGCCTACCGTCAGCTGCTGGAAGAGCGCGGCATCAAGCCGCCTCTACTCGGCCACACCCTGGAATGGAACCTTCTGCCCGTCCTGACCAAGGCGAACACGTTTGAACGGTTCACACTTCGCGAACTCTGCAAGCCGCTCCCAGCAAACGATCTGGGCGAAGTGCTGACCAGTTCGGGACGCAGTGGTTCCGGAAGTCGAAGCTTTGGATTCCGACTCGGCTCACGCCAACAGCTTCGGGACGCCTGGTTCGATATCGACATGGGACTGCAGGATGTCTTTGGCGTCGACGAGAAAACCACCTTGCTGGTGAATTGTCTGCCCATGGGGGTCACCTTTCAGTCCCGCGCTGTGACAGTGGCCAATGTGAGCGTGCGCGAAGACATGGCCTGCTCCATTCTTCGAGACGTGGGCCCACGGTTCGAGCAGACCGTGCTGTGCACCGATCCATTGTTCATTCGAAGGATCCTGGACGAAGCCCGCTCCACCGGTGTGGACTGGAACGCCCTCAACACCAGCGTTGTCCTGGGAGAGGAGATGCTGGTGGAGTCACAGCGAGACTTCCTGGCTGCACGGATGGGGATCGATATCGATCAGGACAGTCAACGTTTGATCGGCAGCTCTTTCGGGCTGGGGGAATTGGGGTTGAATCTGCTTTTTGAAACGCGTGAAACCATTCGCATGAGGCGCGCCATGCGCAACAATCCTGTTTTGCAAACGAATGTCTGCGGCTCCCATCAAACCGAATCCATGCCGGCGCTGTTTTGCTACAACCCTTTGCGCAGCCATATTGAAGTGATCAATCCAGCGGCAGACGGATTTGGGGAATTGTGCATCACGATGCTGGACAACCAGGCCGTCATCCCTTTGCCCAGGTACGCCACTGGCGATGCTGCGCGATTGGTCAATCATGATGAAATGAAAGTCGCCATGCCGGGCCATGGGATGGATTTACCATGGCTTCCCATGATCGCACTGAAAGGTCGGATCAAGGACCGAGGTGATGAGGGCCCAGCGGTTGAATCCATCAAAGAGTTGATATACCTCGACCATGACGTTGCTGATCACCTGACCGGAGCGTTTCGACTGTCGCGAAACGAAACAAACGGCTTTGTGCTGATATTGCAGGCCCATGCACAGACCATTGAAACAACCGATCTGCTCACCAAGATCAGGTATGTATTCGCAGAACATGGGCACGGGGCATTGGAGATCGAACTGAAGGCGAGCGCCGATTTTCCCTGGAGGCCCAGCCTGGATTTTGAGCGAAAGTTCCCCTACCGCGTTGTTTCATAACACCTGTCGGATTTGTTTCCTGCGCGCGTTGATCCAGCAAGCTCAAGTGGGCTCATTCAGCGGATGGTCGTGAAAGAATAAGGCCGCAGCAGGTACTTGAGACAGGGTGTATCTCCACTCCAAGGCCGCAAGGAGACTTTTTGTCATATAGATCAATAGAATTCATAAAAAGCACCCTCTCGATGAGGTGCAAAGCTGATGCGCTTGGTGCGAATTCTGTCAACGCATGCGAGCTGTCTGAAGCCTCCAGGACCCTTCTGCTGCACCCTCTCAGCTGACCGAACAAGCACGAATCTGATGAAAATGGCGTCAATTTCTTCAAAACGTCCTGCATTTGGGGATTTTATTGCTGAATAGTTTGCTTGAAGGACCCTTTGCAGCTCACAGAGACCAACGGGTTTGTCGGGATCCTTTACACGATGCTTCCTGGGCGTGGCCACCCTTGTAAACAACACCATATGATTCATCACTCCAATACCAAGGTACTATATTGGCATGATCGATGCATGCGTCTTTTCCTGGCAGTTCGCCAAACAAACCGGGAAAAACATCATGTTCAAGACCAAACTCAGAAAACTCGCGGCAGCCCTCGCGCTCACCAGTTGTGCCCTCGGCAACGCCAACGCAATGGTCATCGAAAGTGGTGATTTCAAGATGACCGTGGATTTTTACGATTCGGCCACCTCAGGTTACCTTTCAGATTGTTCAGGCGTCGCAGCGTGTGACGCAGCCGCTTCGTCAAAAGCTCTCGGGAGCATTGGCTCGGTGAATACCAGCGCCGATACCATGGGCATCTTTTCGATCTCCTCCATCACCAGGGTCTCTGACAACAGCACCTGGTTCAGTCGGGGTGTCGATGGCTTTCTCACCGGTATCTTTGGCAATTTGATGGACCATGTTGTTGATGTGACCGGCAGCACGACGCAAGCAAATGCGATTGGCGGGACATTCAGCCTGTTCCAGAATGCACTTGACTACAACACGTCACAAGGCCCGATGGTTGGTGCAGGCAAGGACTTGAATGCCGGACTGTATTCAAGCATCAGCAATGGATTGCTCGTATTGACTGGTGAATTTGTTCCGGGCGCCGTCTTCGGAGACAACCAATCAACATTCACCAGTTTCTTTTTCAACAACACACTTTCCGGCGGAAGCAATGGCTACCTTGATGTCACCGGGGGTGACTGGCAGGAGACATTCGATACCAACGGTGTGAATATCGTGGGTGGCGTCGGCACAGCAGACCTGTTTGCGACATTCACATTTGCACCGACGGCAGATGCAACGTCCAAAGGCTGGACGGTCGCGGGTACCGCCGACATTCGAGGCAATGCGGTTCCGGAGCCAGGCTCCCTTGCGCTGCTGGCGCTGGGCTTGCTCGGCCTTGGCGCCGCAACCCGCCGCAAGTCATAACCATCCCACCCCCAGGACAGAGGGGTGGTTTGAACCACCCCTCTTGATCAGCCAGCCCTGTCAGTGCACACGTCCATGGCGATCGTCGCCGGCGTGTTCCCCCAGCTCACCGCGAGCCTGCCGCAGCACCGTCCAGCCACCGTGCAGCGCCAACGCCGCCATCAAGCTGGCCACCGCCAGGTCGGGCCAGGACGAACCGGTGCCGAACACCCCCAGCGCGGCCAGCAACACCGCCACGTTTCCGATGGCGTCGTTGCGCGAACACAGCCACACGCTGCGCATGTTGGCGTCGCCTTCGCGAAACGCATAAAGCATCCAGGCCACAACCACGTTGGCCACGAGCGCCAGCAGCGCCACCGCGCCCATGGTCATGGCCTGCGGCACCTCGCCGTGCCACACCGACCACACCGCCGCCCCCAGCACATACAGGCCAAAGCCCATCATGCTCACTGCCTTGAGGATGGCCGCACGCGCACGCCAGGCCAACGCCGAGGCCAGCACGGCCAACGACACCGCGTAGTTGAGTGCGTCTCCAGCAAAGTCCACCGCATCGGCCAGCAGCGAGAGCGAGCCGGACTGGAACCCGGCGCCAATTTCCACCAGGAACATGGCGGCGTTGACGATCAACGCAATCCAGAGAATCTTGCGGTAGCGCCCCAGGTTCAGAATGGTCTCGGGCTTGGGCGTGTCGTGGTCACAGCAATGGGCAGACATGGTTTTTCCTTTCGATGCATGCATTGGAAACCCTGGAGTCGCTACAGTGTCAATCACTTGTTTGAACGAGGACCTTCGCAATGCAGATCAAGGAACTGGCGCGTGCCACGGGTGTGGATGTGGAGACCATCCGCTACTACGAAAAGCAAGGACTGCTGCCCGAGCCTGCCCGGCGAGACAACGGCTACCGCGATTACGCGCCCGCACACCTGGAGCGCCTGTCATTCATACGCCACTGCCGCGCGCTGGACATGCCACTGGCCGATGTGAGCCGGCTGCTGGGGTTTGTGGACACGCCTGGCGTTGACTGCAGCGACGTGGACCTGCTGGTCGACGAACAGTTGGCCCGCGTGCGCGCCCGCCTCAAGAGCATGAGGGCATTGGAGAAGCAGCTGCTGCAGCTGAGGGCGCGCTGCAGTGGCACGCACGAAGGACACTGCGGCATTCTGAACGAATTGGTGTCGGCCGCGCACGGGGAGGCGTGCGCTTGCCACAGCGCCCTATGAATCGAGCTTGATCAAGCCCTCGGCCACGTAGCGTGTGAAGTCGGCCAACGGCATCGCCGCTGAGCCGTGCGTTTCTTCGTCGGTCCAGCTCAAGGTCACGTCGTTGATTCCGCGGTTCAGTTCCACCGGACCGGGTCGGATGTCCACATTCGGGCCGTCACCACTGCGGTATTCGACCTTGCCGACGATATGTGCTTTTTCAGCCATGGTTGTCCCCCGTTCAAAGACACGGAGCATCGCTTTGCCAGCGGCACAAGGTCGGTGCGCTGGCGCACCCTCAGCGTTGCAACACGCCCATCAACCCGATGTCTTGCGCACATGTGGGACGGTGTTCACCGCCGTCTTGCCCCGACGCTGGTTGGGTCCACGGGCACTGAACCGCAGATCAGGGGCTCTTGCGGCTTTCGCTGATCCAGTCGGACGCTGCGAACAGAAGGCCAGAGATCACGAAGGTCAGGTGGATCGCGATCTTCCACCCGATCTGCTCCCCGGTGAGCGTGGTGCTCACCAGGAATGCCTTGAGCAACTCCACCGCCGAGATCGCCACGATCGCGCCGATCAACTTCATCTTGAGGTCGGAGAAGCTGACCTTGCCCATCCAGCCGGGCCGGTCTTCGTGGTCCTCGATGCTCAGCTTGGAGACGAAGTTCTCGTAACCGCTGAACACGATGATGAGCAGCAGCACCGCAATGAGCGCGGTATCCACCAGCGTGAGGATGGAGATGATCGCGTCGTGCTCCATCAGGCCGAGCACACCCATGAGCAGCGACACCATCTCCTTGCCGAACTTCAACAGAAGCACAAACATGGCGATGATGAGGCCGATGAAGAACGGTGCGAGGATCCAGCGGCTGGCGAAGATGGCCGATTCCATGAACCGCTCGAAGGAGTTGGACTGTTTTGACATTTGACGACAGTGAAAAACGGATGGGCGAATTCTGAAGCAACAGCGCCGGCATCGGGGTCACGTCATCAGCCGGGCCAGCAGATACAGGGCGGCCTTGATCATGGCCCACAGCACGCCCCAGACCACAGTCCCGGCCACCACCGAAGCCAGCAAACCGATGGCAATCCACACCCCGTCGCGTTCCAGCACACCCAGTGCCAGCAGGCTGATGGCCAGCGCGGGCAAGGTGTTGCCCAGGGGAATCGGCAGCATCAGGATGGCGGCCAGCACAAGGCAGACCAGGCCAACAAAGTACTCCACCGGCGGACGCACCAGCACCACAGCGCGCGGCTTGAGCAGTTTTTCGGCCTTGGCCAGCCAGGGCACGATGCGCCGAACCAGGGTAGCCAGGTCGTCGCGCGAAATCGATCGACGCGTCACCACCCCCGGCAACCAGGGCCGCATGCCCAGCATGAGCTGGGCCGATAGAAACAACAGGGGTGCACCGAGCAAGGTGGAAACACCCGGCGGCACTGGCAGGACGTTGGGTGCCGCAAAAAAGAACATCAGCGCACCGATTGCGCGGTCACCCAGGGCAGCGAGCAGGTCGCCCACCGAAATACGCTCGCGGCTGGTGTCGTTCGCCAGGCGAAACAACACAACCGACAGCGGCACGCTGCCCTGCGGTTCCTGCACGACCATGTCGGTCGAGGTCAAGATTCGGCGCTCCGTTCAGGTGGCGCTCAGCACGCCAGTGGCCAGCAGCACAAGCACCAGGCAACCCAGTGCGATGCGGTACACCACAAAGGGCATGTAGCCACGCGTCGACACCAGACGCAAGAACCACACGATCACGCCGTAGCCCACCACAAAAGCAATCAGCGTGGCCAATGCGGTCGGGCCGGGAGCGATGGGACTGCCGACCTGCCAGCTGCGGTAGAGCTGGTAGAAGCCCGAGGCCATCACGGCCGGTATGGCCAGCAGGAACGAATACCGCGCCGCAGCCTCCCGGCTGTAGCCCATGAGCAGGCCTGCGGTGATGGTGCCGCCCGAGCGCGACACGCCCGGAATGAGCGCCATGGCCTGAGCCAGCCCGAAGAGCAGTCCGTGTCCCCACGAAAGCTCCTTGAGCGTGCGCTCTTTGGCACCCACGCGGTCTGCAATGGCCAGCAGCACACCGAACACGATCAGCATCACGGCTGTGAGCGTGAGGTTGCGCAGCCTTCCTTCAATCGCGTCCTTGAATGCGAGGCCCAGCAAGGCAATCGGCAAAGTGCCGATCAGGATGAGCCAACCCATGCGCGCATCGGGATCGCGGCGCCACTCGGGTTGTGTCAGCGACTTCCACCAGGCCACCAGCATGCGGAGGATGTCTTTTCGGAAGTAGATCAATACCGCCGCCTCGGTCCCGATCTGGGTGATGGCGGTGAAGGCAGCACCCGGGTCGCCGCCCGATGGCAAGAGCGGCCCCAGGATGCGCAGGTGGGCGCTGGATGAGACCGGCAGGAACTCGGTAAGCCCCTGCACCAGACCGAGAAAGGCCGCTTCGGCCCAGACCGTGGCGCTCACAGTGGGCGCTCAATCAGCCTGGCGCTGACTTGGGAATGGACAAGAAGACTCTGGGTCATGGTGATGTGCGTTCGGTGGATGGCGTGAATGAAACAGAGGGCTGCGCGGCGTGCCGGCAGTATATCGGGGCGGTTCCGCACACACGGGCTGTTACCGGCCTGACACCTCGTGCGTGCGCTCACGAACAGACCTCTGTTTTTCACGCCCATAACCTGAAAGCCAGTCGATACCTTCGACTGCACGTGTCCAACGCTGCTTCCAGCAGTCTTTACCAAGGATCCACCATGAAGACTTCCAACCTCATCACCTCTTCCCTGGCCGCATTGGCCGTTGTCGGCTCGGCCGGTCTGGTGTTCGCACAGAGCACCGCCCCAGGGTCCAGCAACAGTTCCACCCCGGGCGTGAACACGCAAGATACCCAGTCCACCACCACACCCATGGCCACGCCACCCAGCGGCGGCATGACCACACCTTCACCCACCACCAACAGCATGAACAACAACGCTGCGATGAACGAGCCCGTGGCGCGCGCCGATCGCAACTGATCGGGCTCTGCAAGCCTCTCAGGCGCCCCCGAACCACTGCGGTTACGGGGGCGCCTCTGCTTTGCCTCGAACTCTCACCATGAACACCGCCGCAAGCCACGAAGCGCACGACAGCCCCTGGCTTGCCGTTCGACACGGTGTGCTGGCCGGCCTGGCGATGCTGGCGCTGCTCGCGCCGCCCGGCATCCAGGGTCCTGGAAGTGCATTGGCCTCGGCACCTGCCCGGGTATCGACCCAAGCCACATCCGTGCGAATCGCCGAGCTGGGCGACGTGGAGATGTCAGACGACGCACGGTTCATGGCCAACTGGATTGCGTCAACGGGTGATCACGCTGCCAGGCCGTTTGTGTTGATCGACAAACGCGCTGCTCGCCTGTATGTTTTTGACGCACAAGCTCGCTTGCTGGGTCACACCGCTGTGCTTTTGGGCTCCGCGCACGGCGACGACTCGGTGCCCGGCATCGGCCACAAGGCCATAGCCCAAGTGTTGCCCGAAGAACGCACCACGCCTGCGGGCCGATTCGTCGGTCAGCGTGGTCTCAACATCGGCGGCGAAGACGTGGTCTGGGTGGACTACGACGCCGCCGTGTCCATGCACCGGGTGCGCGCCAACAACCCGAAAGAGCGGCGCCTGCACCGCCTGGCCACCGAGACGACGGACGACAACCGCATCAGCTACGGCTGCATCAACATTCCCGCCTCCTTCTTTGACGCGCACATTGCGCCCACTTTCTCGGTGCAGCGCGCCGCGGTCTATGTGATGCCCGAGCAGAAATCCTTGCAGGCGGTGTTCGGTGTGCCGCCACAAGGGCATTTGGCTCAGATGATTCGGTAATAAACAACCAAGAATCCATTCGTTCCTGAACGGCGCCGAAGCCGGGATCATCCGGTCACTTTCAACACCTTCACATAAGGAACGACATGACCACCCGCCGCCACCTGATCCAGGCCCTCGCCGCCACCGCCCTCACAGCCGGCGCTTTCTCGGCGATCGCCCAACCCGCGCCGGTGACGCTGCTCAACGTGTCCTACGACCCGACACGCGAGCTCTACGTCGAATACAACGCCGCGTTCATCAAACACTGGAAGGCCAAGACCGGCCAGGACGTGACCATCAAACAAAGCCATGGCGGCTCGGGCAAGCAGGCCCGTTCCATCATCGACGGCCTGGACGCCGACGTGGCGACCCTGGCCCTGGCCGGCGACACCGACGCGTTGCACAGCAACGGCGGCTGGATTCCCAAGGACTGGCAGAAGCGCCTGCCGCTCAACAGCTCGCCCTACACCTCCACCATCGTGCTGGTGACGCGCGCGGGCAACCCGAAAAATATCAAGGACTGGGACGACCTGATCCGTCCGGACGTCAAGGTCATCACCCCCAACCCCAAGACCTCGGGCGGAGCGCGCTGGAACTACCTGGCCGCGTGGGAATTCGCCAAGCGCAAGCTCGGCAGCGACGCGAAGGCTCAGGAGTTCGTGGCCAAGCTCTACGCCAACGTGCCGGTGCTCGACTCGGGCGCACGCGGCTCCTCCATCACCTTCGCGCAGCGCGCCCAGGGTGACGTGTTCATCTCATGGGAAAACGAGGCCTATTTGCTGGAGAAGGAATTCGGCAACAAGGTCGATTTCGTCTACCCCTCACTGTCCATCCTGGCCGAACCGGCCGTGACCGTGGTCGACAGGAACGTAGACAAAAAAGGAACGCGCGCCGTGGCCCAGGCCTACCTGGAATACCTCTACACCGAAGAGGCGCAGGACATCATCGGCAAGCACTTCTACCGCCCCACTTCGGCCAAGGCCCAGGCCAAGTACGCCAAGCAACTGCCCAAGCTCAACCTGTTCAAGATCGAAGAAGCCTTCGGTGGCTGGGAGCAGGCGGCCAAGGTGCATTTCGCCGATGGCGGCACCTTCGACCAGATCTACACCAAGAAGTAAACCGGTCTTGCTGTCACACACGATTCAGGGAAGAACAACGTGTCCATTCTGTTGATCGCCGGCAGCCCGTCCGAGCATTCGCGCTCCGCCGCCTTGCTCGACGCGGTTCAGGCCCGCCTGGGCGGTCATGTGCTGGTGGACCGCCTGCACATCCGCGACCTTTCGCCCCAGGCGCTGCTGCTGGCCGATGTGAACCACAAGTCCATCGCCCACGCGGTGGCCCAGGTGGCCAGTGCCCGTGCGCTGGTCATCGCCACCCCCATCTACAAGGCCGCCTACAGCGGTGTGCTCAAGGTCTTTCTCGACCTCCTGCCGCAAACGGCGCTGAAGGGCAAGCTGGTGCTGCCACTGGCCACCGGCGGCAGCCCGCACCACATGCTGGCCCTGGACTATGCGCTGCGCCCTGTGCTGCAGTCGCTGTCGGCCAGCAATGTGCTCACCGGCATCTACGCCACCGACGCGCAGGTGCCCAAGGACGAAGACGGTGAATACCAGGTGGGCAGCGAGATCGCTGCGCGTCTGGACGATGCCGTGGCCACGCTGTTCAACGAAATCCTGCGAATGCCGCTCGCGGCCGGGTTTGCTCCCGTGCCCTTCGAGCAGGTGCGATGTAGCGTCTGACCCGCTGCGAGCCGGGACCACCCGGCCGATCTTTCCCGCACCCCCATTCCGTTTTTTTTCAGCCACCACACCCGGTGGCCGGGACGCCCTTTCCCTGCGCGCGGCCACCCAACAAGGAATTCACCATGAACCACCCGATCGAACACCTCGCTTCTGCGGAAACGCACGAACATCCACCCACACCCTTGTCGCACCGCATCGAGCGATTCAAGCGCTGGGCCCTCGCCCTGCTCGCTGCGGCCATCGCCTCGGCCGGTCTGGCGCTGCTGGTCTTGCCCGTGCCCACCGCCCACGCCCAGACGAAGGGAGAACTGCGCGTGGGCTACCAGAAGTCGGCCAACCTGTTCGTGTTGCAGAAGGCCCAGGGAACGCTGGAAAAACGCCTGGCTCCGCTCGGCTTCACGGTGAAGTGGGTGGAGTTTCCAGCCGGGCCGCAACTGCTGGAAGGCCTGAACGTGGGTGCGGTCGATGTGGGCCACGTGGGCGAAGCGCCGCCCATCTTCGCGCAGGCTGCGGGAGCCCGTTTTGCCTACATCGGCTTCGACCCGGCCGCCCCGCGCGCCGAAGCCATCGTGGTGCTCAAGGACTCACCGATCAAGTCGGTGGCCGACCTCAAGGGCAAAAAGGTGGCCTTGAACAAGGGCAGCAACGTGCACTACCTGCTGGTCAAGCAACTGGAGAAACACGGCTTGCAACTGAGCGACATCCAGCCGGTCTACCTCACCCCCGCCGACGGCCGTGCCGCGTTCGAGAGCAAGAACGTCGATGCCTGGGCCATCTGGGATCCCTTCCTCGCCTCCGCTGAAAAAGCCATTGGAGCACGCGTGCTGGCCGATGGCACACCCGGCGTGGTGAACAACCACCTGTACTACCTGGGCCAGCGCGACTTTGTGGCCAAGAACCCCAAGGTGATCCAGGCGCTGTTCGACGACTCGGTGGAGCAAGGCATCTGGATCAAGAAGAACCTGCCACAAGCCGCCGCGATCATCGCGCCGCAGCAGGGTCTGCCGGTCGACGTGGTCGAAGTTGCGCTGCGCCGCTACGAGTTCAACGTCAAGGCCATCACACCGACCGTGGCCGCCGAGCAGCAAAAGATCGCCGACACCTTCTTCGCGCTGAAGCTGATCCCCAAGGCCATCAAGGTCTCCGAGGCCGTCGTTCTGGCGCAGCCCTGAACAGCAGCGTCTGTTTGCGCCACGACGGGGAAACCACTATGTCCAAGCCATACAGCACCGCCGACCAGCGCCACCACATCGCCAGGCTTCTGGCCATCACCACCGCGTCCTGGAGCATCGACGCCGCCCGGGCCAAGGCTCGACCGGTTGTCGCCTTCCCTCTGTTCGAACCCACATTCATCCCTCGCCCGAGCAAGCCGATGGGCGCCGTCATCAACGCAGCCTGACCAACACATCTTCAAGAACGCATCATGAGTCTGAACATCTTCTGGTTCATCCCCACCCACGGCGACAGCCGTTACCTGGGCACCGCCGAGGGCGCGCGCGCCCTCAGCCACGACTACCACAAGCAGGTGGCCCAGGCCGCCGACAGCCAGGGCTTTGTGGGCGTGCTCATCCCCACCGGCCGTTCCTGCGAAGACCCTTGGGTGGTGGCTGCCAGCCTGCTGCCGGTGACGCAGCGGCTCAAGTTTCTGGTGGCCGTGCGCCCCGGCCTGCACCAGCCCGCGCTGGCCGCGCGCATGGCCGCCAGCTTCGATCGCCTCTCGGGTGGCCGCCTGCTGATCAACCTGGTGACCGGTGGTGATCGCGCCGAACTCGAAGGCGATGGCGTGTTCCTCGACCACGCGCAGCGCTACGAACAATCGGCCGAGTTCATCCGCATCTGGCGCGAGATCCTCACGCGCAGCCACGACGGCGAGAGCTTCGACTTTGATGGCGAGCACCTGCAGGTGAAAGGCGCCAAGCTGTTCTTCCCGCCGCTGCAGCAGCCTTATCCACCCGTGTACTTCGGTGGCTCCTCCGAGGCCGCGCACGAGCTGGCCGGCGAGCAGGTCGACACCTACCTCACCTGGGGCGAACCGCCGGCCGAGGTGGCGAAGAAGGTGGCCGACGTGAAGGCCCGCGCCGCGAAACACGGCCGCACGGTGAAGTTCGGCATCCGCCTGCACGTGATCGTGCGCGAGACCGACGCCGAAGCCTGGGCCGCCGCCGACTCGCTCATCAGCAAGCTCGACGACGACACCGTGATCCGCGCGCAGAACGCGTTCTCGAAGATGGACTCCGAAGGTCAACGCCGCATGGCCGCGCTGCACGCGGGCGGTACCAAACGAACCCGCGCAGATCTGGAGATCAGCCCCAACCTCTGGGCTGGCGTGGGCCTGGTGCGCGGTGGTGCCGGCACCGCGCTGGTGGGTGATCCGAAGACCGTGGCCGCACGCATTCAGGAATACGCCGACCTGGGCCTGGAGAACTTCATCTTCTCGGGCTACCCGCACCTGGAAGAGGCTTACCGCTTCGCGGAACTGGTGTTCCCCTTGTTGCCGCGCGCGCTGCGCGAGAAGCTGCCCGGCCCCACGCTGAGCGGCCCGTTTGGTGAAACCGTGGCCAACGTGTTTGTGCCCCGCGCTTCGCAAAGCTGAAGGAGCCTCGCCATGAGCATCCATTCCATCAACCATGTACAGCTGGGCTTTGCGGCCGGCCAGCAGTCGCTGGTGCGCCACTTCTATGGCGAGCTGCTGGGCCTGCAGGAATTCAAGGCCGGCGGCGGCAACGCCCTGCGTTTCTTCGCGGGCCCGCAGCGGGTGGATCTGGTGCCGGTGGTGGACTGGCACAGTGCACCCACACCGGCCCACCTGGCCTTTGAAGTGCAAAACCTGCCGGGCTTTCGCGCCAAGCTGCTCGCGGCCGGCTTCGAACTCGACGAAACCCGCCCGCTCGGCGGCCACCTGCGCTTCTACGTGAACGACCCGGCGGGCAACACGCTGGAGTTCCTGGAACCCGACCTGTCACAGGAGCACACACAATGACGACGATCCAGACGTTCCGCGAATCCCCGGTGACCCCGATCCCCGACACCATCGATGCGCCGGGCTGGGGCTTCACCCCGGGCAACGACGTCGCACCGCTGCTCGGACGCGTGCTGCGCTCGGCCTGGAAACGCTTCCTGCCCTGGCTGGTGCCTGTGCTCCTCATTGCCGTGTGGCAGGCCTCGTCGTCGTTCGGCTGGTTGTCCACCCGCATCCTGCCCGCACCGCTGGCGGTGGTGTCCGCGTTCTGGGCACTCGCCGTCTCGGGCGAACTGTGGACCCACGTGCAAGTGAGCGCCGGGCGCGCGCTGATCGGCCTGGCCATCGGCGGCGGATTGGGTCTGCTGCTGGGCCTGCTCACCGGCTCGGTGCGCTTCTTCGAGACGCTGCTGGATTCGAGCATCCAGATGGTGCGCAACATCCCGGCGCTCGCCCTCATTCCGCTGGTGATCCTGTGGTTCGGCATCGACGAGGCGGCCAAGCTGTTCCTGATCTCGGTGGCGGTGTTCTTTCCGATCTACCTCAACACCTTCCACGGCATCCGCAATGTGGACCCGGGGTTGATCGAGATGGGCCGCACCTACGGCCTCTCGCGCTGGGGCCTCTACACCCAGATCATCCTGCCCGGCGCGCTGTCTTCCATCCTGGTCGGCCTGCGATTTTCGCTCGGCCTCATGTGGGTGATCCTGATCGTGGCCGAGACCATCTCGGCGCAGGCCGGCATCGGCTACCTCACGATGAATGCGCGCGAATTCCTGCAGACCGACGTGGTGCTCGTGGGGATCCTGCTCTACGCCGCGCTGGGGAAGCTTGCCGACGTGTTCGCTCGCGGTCTTGAGAACTACTGGCTGCGCTGGCACCCCGGCTACCAGAACCCCTGAACACCTCCATATCCAACACCCAACATGAACCACTCCATCTTCTCCCCACTCAACCGCCGCGCGGCACTCGGCGTACTCGGCTCGTTGGCCGGCGGCCTGGCCATGGCCCAGGGCACCGCGCCGCGCACCGTGCGCCTGGGCTATCAGAAGTCGTCCACGCTCACCGCCGTGCTGCGCCTGCAAGGGACACTGGAACAGCGCCTTGCGCCGCTCGGTGTCACACTGAGCTGGCACGAGTTCACCAGCGGGCTGCCGCTGTTGGAAGCGCTCAACCTGGCCAACATCGACCTCAGCGCCGACGTGGCCGACACCGTGCCCGTGTTCGCACAGGCCGCCGGCGCACAGCTCACCTTCGTGGCGCAAGAGGCACCGTCGCCCACCGCGCAAGCCATCCTGGTGCGCGCCGACTCACCCATCAAGAGCGTGGCCGAACTCAAGGGCAAACGCGTGGGCTTTGCAAAAGCGGCGGGCGTGCACTACCTCCTCATTGCCGCGCTGGAGAAAGCCGGCCTCTCGTTCAGCGACGTCGAACCGGCTTACCTCACCCCGGCCGACGGCCGCGCGGCTTTCGAGAGAGGCTCACTCGATGCTTGGGTGGTCTGGGACCCTTTCCTCTCCGCTGCACAGAAACAGGCCGGCGCGCGCGTGCTCGCCGACGGCACGGGCCTGGCCTCATATCAGCGCTACTACCTCGCCAGCACCCGCTTCGCACAGGCCCGTCCGGACGTGCTGGGCGTGTTCTACAGCGAGCTGGAGAAGACCGGTCGCTGGGTCAAACAAAGCCCCAACGATGCAGCGGCCCTGCTCGCGCCGTTCTGGGGTCTGGACCCCGCGATCGTCGAGCAGGCCAACGGCCGGCGCAGCTACGCGGTGCGCCCCGTCACGCCTCAGAACATCGTCGAGCAGCAGAAGATCGCCGACACCTTCCTGGCCGAGAAGCTGCTGCCCCGCCGCATCAACACGGTCGACGTGCCCCTGTTCAAACCCCAGGCCTGAAGCGCATGACCACAGAGACTGAGATCCCCACCCGAGGCCTGCGCATCGTTCTGAGCGGGCTGTCCAAACGCTTCGGCACCCGCGAGGTGCTGCGCAACAACCACCTTGTGATCGAGCCCGGTGAGTTCGTCGCCATCGTGGGCCGCAGCGGCTGCGGCAAGAGCACGCTGCTGCGCCTGGTCGCTGGCCTGGAAGACGCCAGCGGCGGCGAGCTGCTGATCGAAGGCCAGCCCGTCAAGGACCTGCGCGAAGACACCCGCATCATGTTCCAGGACGCGCGCCTTTTGCCCTGGAAACGTGTGGTCGACAACGTGTCACTGGGCTTGCCCAAGACGCGCAAGAAAGACGCCGAAGCCGTGCTGGGCCAGGTGGGGCTGGGCGACCGGCTGGCCGACTGGCCGTCCAAGCTCTCGGGCGGGCAGCGCCAGCGTGTCTCGCTGGCCCGCGCGCTGGTGCACCTGCCCCAGTTGCTGTTGCTCGACGAGCCACTGGGCGCGCTGGATGCACTCACGCGCATCGAGATGCA
Organism: Burkholderiales bacterium; assembly: GCA_038213545.1. Taxonomy (GTDB): domain Bacteria; phylum Pseudomonadota; class Gammaproteobacteria; order Burkholderiales; family Burkholderiaceae_C; genus Hydrogenophaga. The sequence goes on along the minus strand of JBBQSX010000014.1, from coordinate 6,070 downwards.
CGAGCTCATCGAAGGCCTGTGGAAGCGTCACGGCTTCACCGCACTGCTGGTCACACACGACGTGCAAGAGGCCGTGGCCCTGGCCGACCGCGTGATCCTGATCGAGGACGGAGCCATCGCGCTGGACGAGCGCGTGCCGCTGGCGCGTCCACGTTCACGCGGCGACGCGACTTTTGCTGCGATCGAAAAACGCATCCTCGACCGCGTGCTGCAGATCCCGGAGGTCGAGAGACCGTCGATCGATCCCGTGTGGCCCCCTGCTCCTGCCCACGCCTTGCGCTGGGCCATCTGACTCTCTTTCCCCCAACTGCAAACGCTCAGAAAGCCAACATGTCCATTCAAGCCATCAACGTGCGCAACCAGTTCAAAGGCAAGGTCAAGGAAATCATCCGCGGCGATGTGGTCTCCGAGGTCGACGTCGAGACGCCCTGGGGCATCGTCACCTCCGTCATCACCACCCGCTCGGTGGCCGACCTTGACTTGAAGGTGGGCTCGGAAGTCGTGGCGCTGGTGAAGTCGACCGAAGTTTCGATTGCAAAACTCTGATCAGCAGAGCCCACATCCACCCGTCAAGGAGCCCACTTTGCACAAAGACCACGCACCCAATCTGCGCCGACGTGATGTTGGCCGCGCGATGCTCGCTCTCTCCGCCTGGGCCAGCGGCCTGGGCTCAACCGCCTGGGCACAGAATGCACTGCCCAAAGACGTGCGGATCGGATTCCAGAAGGGCTCCGCCATTCTGGTCCTGGTCAAGAAACAACAAGCGATCGAGACCCGCCTGAAATCCCTGGGCGTGACCAACGTGAAGTGGGTCGAGTTCCAGTTCGGTCCACCGATGCTGGAAGCCCTGGGCGCCGGCGCCATCGACCTCGGCTCCGTGGGCGACACGCCACCCATCTTTGCCCAGGCCGGGGGCTCCGACCTCGTTTATGCGGCCGCCACGCCTTCGGCCCAGCACGCGGTGCTGGTGCCGAAGAACTCGCCCATCAAGACACTGGCCGACCTCAAAGGCAAGAAGGTCGCCTTTGGCAAAGGATCCAGTGTGCAAAACGTGACCGTCAAGGCACTGGCCCTGGCGGGACTGAAGTTCGACGACATCGTGCCCACCTACCTCTCCCCGGCCGATGCCACCGCCGCCTTCAACGGCGGAAACATCGACGCCTGGGTGGTCTGGGACCCCTACTTCGCCATTGCCGAAGAGCGCTACGGCGCACGCTCCATTGCCGACACCTCCGACAAGCGCCTGGCCAGTTCGTCGTACTTCATCGCGTCTCGCACCTTTGCCACCCAGCAACCAGTTGTGCTCGCGACCGTGCTGGATGAAATCCGCAAGGTCACGCTCTGGGCCGGCAAGAACCGCGAGGAACTCGCTGCCATCGCGTCAGATGCCACGGGCATCGACGTCAAGTCATGGTCGGCCGCCTTCGCGCGCGCCGAGTTCTCGCTTGGCCCTGTGACCGACGCCCACGTCGCGCAACAACAGCAACTGGCCGACACATTCCAGACCCTGGGCATCATCCCGAAGAAGCTCAACGTGAGCGAGATCGTCTGGCGGGCGCCCGCATCGCAGTGACAGTTCGCCCGGAGGTCCAGATTGACTTGGTGGCATCAGGTGAGTTGGGTCGACAATCCCGGCTTCACCAACCCCATCGAGGAACCGAAGAATGCCCAAGGCCTACTGGATCTCCACCTACCGCTCCATCAGCGACCCTGCCGCACTCGCAGCATACGCAGCGATCGCTGGCCCTGCCCTGCAAGCAGCCGGAGGGCGTTTCCTGGCCCGCGGCATGCCTGCCAAGGTGTACGAAGCAGCCGTCAACCAACGCGCCGTGTTGCTCGAGTTCGACAGCGTGGCGCAGGCCACAGAGGCACACGACAGTCCGGCCTACCAGGAAGCGCTGGCAGCGTTGGGCCAGGGTGCCGAGCGGGACATCCGCATCATCGAGGCGGTGGCGTAACCACCGACCTCAGCGGCGGAGGCTCCATGCATCTGGAAGGTTCATGCCACTGCGGCAGCGTCAAGTTCTCGGTCGAATCCACCGAGCCTGTGCCGTTCATGCGCTGCTATTGCTCGATCTGCCGAAAGACGGCGGGCACCGGTGGCTACGCCATCAACCTCGGCGCCGACCACCGCACCCTGAAGGTGACCGGCAAACGACACCTGCGCGTTTACCAAGCCAAGATCATCGAAGGCGACCACGTGCGGCAAAGCACTGGGCAGCGGCACTTCTGCGGCAAGTGCGGCACGGCACTCTGGTTGTGGGACCCCTCCTGGCCCGAGCTGGTGCACCCGCACGCGGGCGCCATCGACTCGCCCCTGCCCATGCCTGAAGAGAACGTGCACATCCTGCTGGGCTCGAAAGCGCCATGGGTGAAGGTCGAGGGCCACAAGGGCGACCAACGCTTTGATGGCTACCCGGACTTTTCCCTGAAGGAATGGCACGAGAAACACCGTCAGGCAGACGACGGCCTCAAGCCATGAACACCGCGATGAAAGCCAGCATGAAGATCAGGATACCGCCCATGACGGGCAGGACCATGGGCATGTAGTGCACCACGGTGTCCAGGATGTCTTCGGCCTGCTCCTCGGCGTAGGCACGCAGTTCCGGGTCTGAATAGTCCAGCGGGTGTTCAGCCAGGGCTTCGTCCGGGGAGGGTTGTTTGTGTTGCATGGGAGCTCCTGTCCAGGAATCATCGGGGTTGCGACGGACCGCTGCATGGCGCAGCCCACAGCACTCAAGGCTTGCAGCCTGCGGGATTGGAGGGGGTACGTCAACCAAAAGTTTCTTGTGGGCAGGGCTGCGGCGTGTTCCATATACCGAAGGCCCATGAGCAAACCACTTCTTGGTCGTTGGTGAATGCAGGGGCGCTTCACACAATGCAGCGCATGGACACTCCCACCGTCATCATCATTCCCGGTTGGCGCAACTCCGGCGTTGGCCACTGGCAAACCCTCTGGGCCGACAGCCTGCCCTCGGTGCTGCGTGTGGAGCAGGACGACTGGGTGGCCCCGGTCAAGCGCGCCTGGGTCGATCGCCTGAGCGAGACCATCGAGCGGGCGCCCGGCCCGGTGGTGGTGGTCGCGCACAGCCTGGGCTGCATCACCACCACGCACCTGCCCGCATCCATGGCCCAGCGCATCCAGGGCGCGCTGCTGGTGGCGCCGGCCGACCCCGAACGCCGTGGTGTGCTGGTCGACTTCGCGCCCGTGCCCCACCAGCGCCTGCCCTACCGCAGCATCCTCGTGGCCAGCAACAACGACCCGTATTGCCCGGTGCGCACGGCCGGCGCTTATGCGCGCGCCTGGGGCAGCGAATTTGTGCGGCTCAACGAAGCGGGCCACATCAACGTGGACTCGGGCCACGGCCCGTGGCCGCTGGGCCTGGCGCTGCTGCAGTCGCTGGGGGCCGATGTGCCCGCTGCGGCCCGCGCGGTGGAGCCAGCCTGAAGCGACCCGCGCCGGGCTTATGCCCGATCCACATATGGAAACAAGAACAAAGTCGTTGGGTTTTGACAGACCCGCACCCAGAATTCGTCACATCCTGTTTCCGTTTGGAGCTCTCTCATGCACAACACCTTGCGCGCGGCCCTGGCCGCCGTCGCCCTCTCCACCTCCGCACTCGCCGGTGCCCAGACCGCGCTGCTCAACGTCTCGTACGACGTGGCGCGCGAGTTCTACAAGGACATCAATGTGGTCTTCGCCGCGAGCTACAAAAAGTCCACCGGCAAGGACATCAAGGTCGACCAGTCGCACGCCGGCTCGAGCGCGCAGGCGCGCGCTGTGGCCGATGGCCTGGAGGCCGATGTGGTGACCTTCAACACCACGACCGATGTGGACTTTCTGGCCGAGAAGGGTGTGGTCGCCAAGGACTGGCGCCAGAAGTTCGCGAACAACGCCGCGCCCACCACCTCGACCATGCTGTTTCTGGTGCGCAACGGCAACCCCAAAGGCATCAGGGACTGGGACGACCTGATCAAGCCCGGCGTGCAGGTGATCGTGGTGAACCCCAAGACCGGTGGCAACGGCCGCATGGCCTACCTGGCCGCGTGGGGCTATGTGCGCAGCAAGGGCGGCAGCGACGCCGATGCCGCCGAGTTCGTGGGCAAGCTCTACAAGAACGTGCCGGTGCTCGCACGCGGCGGGCGGGATGCCACCGGCGTCTTCCTGCAACGCAACATCGGCGATGTGCTGGTGACCTTCGAGTCCGAAGTCGTCTCCGTCAACAACGAGTTCGGCGCCGGCAAGGTGGACGCCATCCACCCGAGCGCCTCCATCGTCACGGAGAACCCGGTGGCCATAGTGGAGCGCACGGTGAACAAGAAAGGTTCGGCCGCTGAAGCCAAGGCCTACCTCGACTTCCTCTACGGCCCTGAAGGACAGGAGATCGCGGCGAAACACAACATCCGTCCGCGCAACGAAGCGGTGCTGAAGAAGTACGCCACGGCTTTCAAACCCATCAAGCTGTTCAGCGTGGAGCAGTACTTCGGCTCGCTGGCCGAAGCGCAGAAGGTGCACTTCAACGACGGCGGTCAGTTCGACAAGATCTACACGGTCGGCAAGTAAATGGCATCCGCTTCCTCTGCCGTGCTGGGTGGCGCCGCTGCCCAGCAGGGAACACCCCTGCCCCGGCGCGCCACGCGCCGCGTGCTGCCGGGCTTCAACATCACGCTGGGCTTCACGGTTTTTTACCTGAGCCTGATCGTGTTGATCCCGCTCTCGGCGCTGATCTTCAAGACCTTCACGCTCACCTGGCCGCAGTTCTGGGAAGCGGTCACCGCACCGCGCGTGTTAGCTTCGTACAAGCTCACCTTCGGCGCCTCGTTCATCGCGGCCTGTGTCAACGCGGTCTTCGGTCTGCTGGTGGCCTGGGTGCTGGTGCGCTACAGCTTTCCGGGCAAGAAAATCGTCGACGCGCTGGTGGACCTGCCCTTCGCATTGCCCACCGCCGTGGCCGGCATTTCGCTCACCGCCATCCTCGCCGGCAATGGCTGGATCGGTCAGTACACCGAACCCCTCGGCCTGCAACTCGCCTTCAATCCCAACGGGGTGGTGATCGCGCTCATCTTCATCGGGCTGCCCTTCGTGGTGCGCACCGTGCAGCCGGTGCTGGAAGACACCGAGAAGGAACTGGAAGAAGCCGCCACCTGCCTGGGCGCCACGCGCTGGCAGACCTTCAGCCGCGTGATCTTTCCCAGCATCGCCCCCGCACTGCTCACCGGCTTCGCCATGGCGTTCGCCCGCGCGGTGGGTGAATACGGCTCGGTGATCTTCATCGCCGGCAACATGCCCATGATTTCCGAGATCACGCCGCTGATCATCATCAGCAAGCTGGAGCAGTACGACTACGCGGGCGCCACGGCGGTGGCCACGGTCATGCTCGCCATCTCTTTTGTGCTGCTGCTGCTCATCAACGGTCTGCAAACCTGGCAACGCAAGCGCTCCGGAGGCAACCTGCAATGAGCGCCATCAACTCCCCGCGCACCACGCGCAAGGGCACGACCGAAGCACCTTGGGTGCGCTACACGCTGATCGGCGTGGCGTTGCTCTTCATGTTCCTCTTCCTCGTGCTGCCGCTGGCAGCGGTGTTCACCGAAGCCCTGCGCAAAGGCTGGGACGCCTACTGGGAAGCCCTCAAGGACCCCGACGCCTGGTCGGCCATTCGCCTGACCGCGCTCACCGCGCTCGTTGCCGTGCCACTGAACCTGGTGTTCGGCGTGGCCGCGGCCTGGGCCGTGGCGAAGTACGAATTCCGTGGCAAGTCCTTCCTCACCACGCTGATCGACCTGCCGTTCTCGGTGTCGCCGGTGGTGGCGGGCCTCATTTACGTGCTGGTGTTCGGCGCGCAGGGCTGGTTCGGCCCCTGGCTGATGGAAAACGACATCAAGATCATCTTCGCCGTGCCCGGCATCATCCTGGCCACCCTCTTCGTCACCTTCCCGTTCATTGCGCGTGAGCTCATTCCGCTGATGCAGGCGCAGGGCAACGACGAAGAGCAGGCGGCTCAGGTGTTGGGTGCCAGCGGCTGGCAGACCTTCTGGTATGTGACGCTTCCCAACATCAAGTGGGGCC
>JBBQSX010000013.1:0-35713 GCA_038213545.1 Burkholderiales bacterium | reverse complement strand
GGTCAGACCCCAGCGGTACAGCAGAACCCACGCCTTGCGCATTCCGAACGCCCAGTGCTTTGCGTTGGACGCCAGCAAGGTATCCAAGGCAGGGTCAACGGTGAGGCGGGTCTCGAAAGTGTGCAGCACGATACTGGATATGTATCCAGTATTTAAGCACAGGGCTCCAGCTTTATCAACAGCTGGTCGGAACGGCTAACCAGGCAGGTTTTTTTCAGAGCCCTATCGCCGCGATACCGGCTTTTGCAATCTGCGCGTCTTCGGTCGACTTCACACCGCTCACGCCCACCGCCCCCAGGCATTGGCCGTCTTTCATGATCGGCACACCGCCCTCCAACATGCCCGAGAGGAGCGGTGCGCTCAGGAACGATGTGCGGCCCTGGTTGATCACGTCCTCGTAGACCTTGCTCTCGCGCCGCCCCATGGCCGCCGTGTGGGCCTTGGCCGGGGCAATGTGCGCAGAAATTGCGGCTGCGCCGTCCAGGCGCTGCAAACCGAGCAGGTGGCCACCGTCATCCACGATGGCAATCGTGACCGCCCAGTTGTTCTTGAGCGCTTCGGCTTCAGCGGCGGCAGCGATCAGTTTGACATCAGCGCTTTCCAGCGTGGGTTTGTTTTTCATGAACTTAAGTCCTGTTGAGTTGTCTGAGATGTGTGCAGGCAGGAATTGTGAGAGCCGGCATATGCACCAAGGACGATACCGCGACCATTGAGGGTGGTGAGGTCAAAAGTGACCTTACCAAAAATCCGGTTTTTGCCCATTTGTGCCGCCGAAAGATCACCGACCTACAATGCGCTTCCACCGGTTGGGCGTCATTCCGAAGCCCAGACACCGGCCCCGTGTCAGATGATGAAGGAGATCACCACCATGACCGATCAAGTCCACACCGGCGGCCGCTTCGGCACCGCGGTATCGAACGATGCGCAGCGCAACAAAGTCCTGCGCAACACTTACTGGCTGCTGGCCCTGTCCATGCTGCCGACCGTGCTGGGCGCCTGGACCGGCGTGGCAACGGGCATCACGACGGGTCTCACCGGATTCGTGGGTCTCATCGTGTTTCTGGGTGGAGCCTTTGGCTTCATGTACGCCATCGAGAAGACCAAGAACTCGGCCGCCGGCGTACCGGTGCTGCTGGCCTTCACCTTCTTCATGGGATTGATGCTCTCGCGTTTGGTGGCCAACGTGCTGGGTTTCTCCAACGGTGCAAGCCTGATCATGACCGCGTTCGGCGGTACCGCAGCCATCTTCTTCGGTATGGCGTCGCTCTCGTCGGTGATCAAACGCGACCTGGGCAGCATGGGCAAGTTTCTGTTCATCGGCATGATCATGTTGCTGGTGGCGGGCATCGCCAACGTGTTCATCCAGTCGAGCGCGCTGATGATCACGCTGTCGGTGGTGGCGATCGGTATCTTTTCGGCCTTCATCCTGTACGACCTCAAGCGCGTGCAGGACGGCGAAGAAACCAACTACATCACCGCCACCTTGGGCGTGTACCTGAGTCTCTTCAACGTCTTTCAGAGCCTTCTGACGCTGCTGGGCGTCTTCGGCGGCGACCGCGAATAAGCGCTTCGCAACCCACGAAAAAAAGGACCTTCGGGTCCTTTTTTCATGTCGGCGTTTTTCCCTGGCCAATCAGGTGTCAAGTTCCCGATTCAAAAGCCGAAACAACAGGGAATCCACACCGACGACCATGCGCCACACCACACTCTCCGCCTGCCTTCTTGCTGCCGCCAGCCTGCTGGCGGGTTGTGATGCGCTCGGCATCGAGAGCGCCACCGATGTTGCGGCGAAAAAGGAAGCTGAAGGCAAGGCCATCGGGAGCGCCTGCCGCCACGCGGTGCGCAGCATCGAGGACTGCTTTGGCGGCTACCCGCGTGCGGGCAAGGCTGCGGTGTTCGCCGGATGGAAGGAGATGGACGAGTACATGCGCGAGAACGCCATCGTGGGCATGCCGGCCGAGCCTGCGCCTGCCGAGGCCACGCCGGCCGCAAGTCCCAAAGCACCCGACGGCGGCAAGCCGGCGAGCGCTTCGCGCAACTCCTGATCTGCTCTGCCGCCTGGTTTACCCGGGTGTTGCGTCGTCGCCCGGAATCCGCGATGGATCCAGCTCGAACACCGCCATGCTTTCCACGTGCGCTGTGTGCGCAAACATGTTGACCACGCCCGCAGCCACACAGCGGTAACCCGCCTGGTGCACCAGCAGGCCCGCGTCACGCGCCAACGTGGCCGGATTGCAGCTCACATACACAATGCGCTGCGGCGGCGTCCAGCCACCGCGCTGGGCCGGGTTCTGATGCAGATCTGCCAAGGCTTTGGCCAGTGCAAACGCGCCTTCGCGCGGCGGGTCCACCAGCCATTTCTGCGCTGTGCCGTCGGACACCAGCAGCCCGGGCGTCATTTCAAACAAATTGCGTGCAGCAAATGCCGTGGGTGCCAATGGGCTGCCGCGTGCTGCCTGATTCAGCGCGAGGTTGTCGCGCGAGCGCTCCACCAGCGTCTCGCTTCCTTCAATGCCGAGCACCTCACCCGCGGTGGTGGCAATCGGCAAGGTGAAGTTGCCCAGGCCGCAGAACCAGTCGATCACGCGCTCGTTCTTCTTCGCGTCCAGCAGGCGCAGCGCTCGCGTCACCAACACGCGGTTGATGGCCGGGTTCACCTGGGTGAAGTCGGTCGGCTTGAACGGCATGTTGATGCCGAATTCGGGCAAGGCGTAGGAGAGTTGCGGACCATCGGTGTCGAGCAGCTTGACCGTCTCAGGCCCCTTGGCCTGCAGCCACCACTGCACGCCGTGCTGCTGCGCGAACGCGCGCAGTCGGCTGATGTCGTCTTCACTCAAGGGCTCCAGGTGGCGCAGCACCATGGCCGTCACCTCGTCGCCGCATGCCAGTTCGATCTGCGGGCAGGTTTCGCGCGCGTCCATGCCGAAAATGAGTTCGCGCAGCGGCATGAGCATCTCGCTCACATGGGGCGGCAGCACCGGGCAGACCCGCATGTCGGCCACGTAGCGGCTCTTGCGCTCGTGAAAGCCGATCAGCACCTCGCCTTTTTTGTGCACATGGCGCACCGACAGGCGCGCGCGGTAGCGGTAGCCCCAGGCTGGTCCTTCGATTGGTCGCAGCATGGTCTCGGCTTTCACTTTGCCAAGGTGCCAGAGGTTGTCTTCCAGCACGCGCTGCTTCACCGCCACCTGGGCCGATTCGTGGAGGTGCTGCATCTTGCAGCCGCCGCAGGCGCCAGCGTGGAGACCGAAATGCGGGCAGCCAGGCCGCACGCGCTGGGACGATTCGTGGTGCACGGCCGTCACCACACCGGCTTCCCAGTTGTTCTTCTTGCGGTGCACGTTGACGCTGACCTGCTCGAAGGGCAAGGCGCCTTCGATGAAGACCACCTTGCCGTCTGGCCGGCGGGCAATGCCTTGGGCATCGATGTCGAGGGATTCCACCGCGAGCCAACCGTCGGGCAAGGGGCTCTCGGGTGCGTCGTGGGCCGCGGCGTTGGCGGTGGTGAGGAGGCTGTTTACGTGTAGGGTGGCGGCTGTCGTCATGCACCGATTGTCTCAGGCCGCGCCTGAGGATCTGCCACCGTCAACCCCAGGCTTTGAGATATTCATCCCAATGCGATTCGGTCGGCGCCAGGTTGCCCAGCGTCTCCTTGACCATCGCGATCTCCTGCTCGTACTCAGCCTCGGTCAAACCACCGCGCATCTTCTGGAATCGGCAATACACGAGGTAGGTGTTCATCACATCGGTCTCGCAGTAGCGCCGGATGTCCTCGGTTTGCCCGGCGAGGTACTGCGCGTACACCTGCGAGCCGTCCATGCCGAGCTTGCCGGGAAAGCCGCAGAGCTTGGCCATGGCGTCGAGTGGTGCGTTGTTCTTCGGCGAGTACATGGCCAGCAGGTCCATCAGGTCCAGGTGGCGCATGTGGTACCGGCTGATGTAATTGTTCCACTTGAACTCGCGGTCGTCTTCGCCGAGGTCCCAGTACTTGCTGGCCTCCACACCGTGGCGCAGGCCGCGGTAGTGCAGCACTGGCAAGTCGAACCCGCCACCATTCCAGCTGACCAGCTGCGGCGTGTGCTTTTCCACCGCATGAAAGAAGGTCTGCACCACCTTGCCTTCGCTCTGGCCGTCGCGGTCCACAAAAGAGTGGATGCGCAGCCCCTCGGCGTTGCGGAACACACAGCTGATGACGAGCACCCGCTGCAGGTGCAGCGGCATGAAGTCACTCTGGCCTTTGGCCTTGCGCTCTTCCTGCCAGCCGGCGTACACCTGCTCGTCGATCTGGTCTGGCGGCGCACAGCGCAGGGCTCTCAAGCCGTCAATGTCGGGGATCGACTCAATGTCGAATACGAGCACCGGCCAGGCCATGAGAGCCCCGGCTCAGCGTTTGGGCAGGTAACCCAGGGGATCGACCGGCTTGCCCAGTCGGCGCACTTCAAAGTGCAGCTTCACCCGGTCGGTGTCGCTGCTGCCCATCTCGGCGATCTTCTGGCCCTGGCGCACAGCCTGGTCTTCGCGCACCAGCAGCGCCTGGTTGTGCGCGTAAGCCGTGAGGTAGGTGTTGTTGTGCTTGAGGATGATGAGGTTGCCGTAACCGCGCAGACCAGCACCGGCGTACACCACACGGCCATCGGCCGCAGCGACCACCGGGTCACCGATCTTGCCGGCAATCGACACGCCCTTGTTGGTCGTCTCGTCGAAGTTGGACACCACGGTGCCCTGGGCAGGCCAGACGAAATTGAGTTCGTCGGCGCCGGCCGAAGCCGGTGCAGGCGCAGGAGCCGGGGCCGGAATGGGTGCCGCTGCGGGTGCGGCGGGCGCGGTGTCGGAGAGCGGGCGCGACACCACGCCGGCCGGGTTGACCGGTGTGCTGGCCACACCGGTGGCTGGCGCAGACTGGGCCACCACCGGCGCAGGCGGCTGCACACGCAACACCTGGCCCACTTCAATGGCGTTGGCATTGGCCAGGCTGTTCCAGGCCTGAAGGTCGCGCCAGTTCTGGCCGCTGTCCAGCGCGATGCGGTAGAGCGTGTCACCGGCCTTCACGGTGTAGTAACCGGGCTTGCCGGCGTTGTCGGCGCCGGGCAGAACGAGGGCGGGTGAAGGCCGGATCATGCCGCGGTCTTCGACCGGGGCGGGACCGGACACGCGGCGGGTCGAACAACCGGCGGTGACCAACACAACCGCAGCCACCGTGGCCACCGCGGCCACTTGCCATGATGAACGGCGCTGTTCGCGGAGCACGGTCGGCGCCAGGGGAAAACGCATGGACATGAAAACTCCCAACCTGTGGAGGGGCCGCGGCTGTTGCCGGACCCGTTAGAAAAAACACCCCGCTGCCCATGGCAGGGGGAAACTCATGCGATACCCGATTTTAGGGGCACAAAAAACACGGCCTCCAGCTCGGTGCGAACAATGCCGGTGGCCGTTTTGTCGATCACCACCAGGTTTTGTTTGCCCGCCGCAGTGACCGCTGGCGCCACCAGCCGGCCGCCCACGGCGAGCTGGTCAATCCAGGCCTGGGGAATGTCGTTGCCCCCGGCGGCGGCAATGATGGCGGCATAAGGAGCACCTTTGGCGTACCCGAGCATGCCGTCACCGAACAGCAAGTGCAAATTAGAGACACGGAAGGCGCGAAGGTTCTCACGCGCTTTTTCGTGCAGGCCGCGCAGGCGCTCGATGCTGTAGACCTCGCTCGCCACATGGGCCAGCACCGCGGCCTGGTAGCCGCAACCGGTGCCGATTTCCAGCACGCGGCCAAGCTTGCCGGTGTGGCCGGCGCAAAGCAGTTCGATCATGCGCGCCACCACACCGGGCTTGGAAATGGTCTGGCCCAGGCCAATCGGGAGGCTGGTGTCTTCGTACGCCTGGTTCACCAGCGCGGTGTCCACAAACCGGTGCCGCTCCACCGCCTGCAAGGCTGCGAGCACGCCGGCATGGCTCACCCCCTGCACCTGGATCTTGCGCACCATGGAAGCGCGCACGGCAGAAGAGTCCATGCCCACGCCACTCGGCGCCACGGGCCGCAACGGGGCGGCGGTTTTGATGGCCGGGCGCGGCACCGGTTTGGCAGCGGACAGCGCGGGTTGGGAGACGCGCGCAACCGATGGTCGCAATGCGGGAGAGGGGCTCGCAGCCGGCAGCCGCGCCGGAAACGTCGGGCGGGCCTTGCCGCCGTCTTTCAAGAGCCTGCTCCCCCAGCGACAAGGGCCTCGGGCGGCGCCGACAAACTGGCAGCAGTCGGTGCCCAATACGCCAGGCGTTCGTGGTCGGTCAGGTCCACCTTCAGCGGCGTGATGGTGGCGTAGCCCTGCACCGCAGCGTGGAAATCGGTGCCGTCCGCGTCGTCCTTGGCCTTGCCGGCGCTGCCGATCCAGTACATGGTGTCGCCGCGCGGATTGGTCTGCGAAATCACCTGCTCGGCCGCGTGGCGCCGGCCCAGGCGCGCGACCTTGAATCCCTTGATGTCGGCAATGGGCCGGTTCGGGATGTTCACGTTGAGCAGCCAGGGGTCGGCGGGCGATCCACTTTTCAAGGACGGCAGCAGTTTCGACACCAGACGCGCGGCCATCTGGCCCGCGTCTTCGAGGTGCCCCCAGCCCTTTTCAGTCTGCGAAAACGCGATGGCCGGGATGCCGAAGAGGTAGCCCTCCATGGCCGCACCCACGGTGCCGGAGTAAATGGTGTCATCGCCCATGTTGGCGCCGTTGTTGATGCCCGAGACCACCAGGTCGGGCCGGTAACCCAGCAGACCGGTGAGCGCGATGTGCACGCAGTCGGCCGGTGTGCCGTTGACGTAGCGAAATCCGTTGTGCGCGGTGTGCACGTACAGCGGGGAATGCAAGGTCAGCGCGTTGGATTTGGCGCTGTTGTTGTGTTCGGGCGCCACCACCTCCACCTCGGCCAGACCCTTGAGGGCTTCATACAGCGCCACCAGGCCGGGCGCCTGGTAGCCATCGTCGTTGGAGATGAGAATTTTCATCGCCCGATTTTAGGGGGGTTGCCATTGGTCACGCTTGAGACAGACAACGGGCTTACCCGCTGCAATGCAGGGCGCTGCTCTGCCTATCATGACCCGAACCACCCCAACAACCGAGGAGACGGCATGCACGCCTGGCTTTGTGAAAACCCCGTGGGCGTTGACGCCCTGACCTGGAAAGAACTGCCCACACCCGAGCCCAAGGCCGGCGAGGTGTTGATCGAAATCCAGGCCGCGAGCCTGAACTTCCCGGATCTGCTGATCGTGCAGAACAAATACCAGATGAAACCCGCCCTGCCCTTCGTGCCGGGCTCCGAATACGCCGGTGTCGTGCGTGCGGTGGGCGAAGGCGTGAAGCACCTGCAGGTGGGCCAGAGCGTGGCGTGCCTGAGCGGCACCGGCGGCTTCGGCACGCACACCATTGCACCGGCTGCGCTGTGCATGCCGCTGCCCGCGGGCTTCCCTGCGGTGGACGCAGCCGCTTTCATCATGATCTACGCCACCTCGTGGCACGCCCTCATGGACCGTGCCGCGCTCAAGGCCGGCGAGACCGTGCTGATCCTCGGCGCTGCCGGTGGCGTGGGCACCGCCGCGATCCAGATCGCCAAGGCGGCTGGCGCGCGCGTGATCGCCGCCGCATCGAGCGACGAAAAGTGCGAGCTGTGCAGGCAACTTGGCGCCGACGCCACCATCAACTACAGCGTGCACACGCCGAAAGATGGTTTGCGCGACGCCATCAAACAACTCACCGACGGCAAGGGCCCCGACGTGATCTACGACCCGGTGGGCGGTGACTTCGCCGAGCCGGCGTTCCGCTCCATCGCCTGGCGCGGACGCTACCTGGTGGTGGGATTTGCCAGCGGCCCCATTCCGGCACTGCCGCTGAACCTCACCCTGCTCAAGGGCGCGAGCATCGTGGGTGTGTTCTGGGGTGACTTCGCACGACGCGAGCCCAAAGCCAACGCCGAGATGATGCAGGCGCTGGCCGTCATGTACGCCAAGGGCCAGGTCAAGCCGGTGATCGACCAGACCCTGCCCATGAGCGAATTGCACAAGGCCTACGCCATCATGGGATCGCGCTCGGTCAAGGGCAAGCTGGTGATGGTCAACAACCCGGCCTGACACTTCCCGGATCCATGTGAAATCAACCCCACCCCCCGCCACCAGCGGCCGCTCCGCCCATCCAAAGTACCTGGGCCGGTACGAACTGCGCGAGGTGCTGGGCAAGGGGGTGCATGCCACGGTCTGGCTCGCCCACGACCCGCGGCTGGACCGGCTGGTCGCCATCAAGGTGATGCAGGCGGTGCGTCCGGGCGAGGGTGCGGCCATGGAGCCCTGGCTGCGTGAAGCGCGCCATGTGGCCCGGCTCTCGCACCCCCACATCGCCACCCTGTTTGAAGCCGACGTGATCGACGGCAAGCCATCGCTGGTGTTCGAGTACGTGGCGGGGCAGACGCTGGCGGGGCACCTGCTTGAAAACGGCGCGATGCCCGCAGCCGACGCCGTGGCCCTCATGCTGAAAGTGCTGGATGCGCTGCAGGTGGCACACGCCGCCGGGCTGGTGCACCGCGACCTCAAGCCCTCGAACATCCTGCTCGACGGCAACCTGCGCCCCAAGGTCACCGACTTCGGCATTGCAGCGCCCATGGGCACATCCGACGCCAGCACGGTGCAGGGCACCCCGGGTTACCTGTCGCCCGAGGCCGCCACCGGGCAAGCCGCCACCGCGACCAGCGATGTGTTCGGCGCCACACTGGTGCTCGCCGAGATGCTGTTTGGCCAGCCGCTGGTCGATGGCCGCGACACCTACCGGGCGATCTACCGGGTGACCCACGAGGACCTTGTGTTGCCGCAGGACAGCGTGCACGAAGTGGACGATGCACTGCGCACGTTGCTCATGCGCGGCCTGGCACGCGACGCGCGCCACCGCATCGCCAGCGCCGACGCCCTGGCTCTTGCGCTGCGCGACTGGCAAGGACAACAGCAGGACAGCAGCAACACCGCAGAGCCCCAAGGCAGCCACGCCACGCTGGGCTTTTTGCTGCGGCGCATGCGCCACAAGAGCGACTTCCCGGCCATGTCCGAATCCATTGGGCGCGTGCAGAGCATGGCCTCGTCGGAAAACGAGAGCCTGAACTCGCTCACCAGCGAAATCCTCAAAGACGTGGCGCTGACCAACAAGCTGCTGCGCCTGGTGAACACGCCGCAGTTCGCGCACGCTGGCGGCGGCAGCATCAGCACGGTGTCGCGCGCGGTCAGCCTCATCGGTTTTGTGGGCATCCGCAACATCGCCATGAGCCTGGTGTTGCTCGAACACATGCAGAACAAGGCGCATGCCAACATGCTCAAGGCCGAGTTCCTGCGCGCGCTGCTGGCCGGTTCGCTCGCCAGCGACCTGTGTGCCCTCTCGCGAGAAGGCGAGGAGGTGTTCATCGGCTCGCTGTTTCAAAACCTGGGCCGCCTGCTCACCGAGTTCTACTTTCCCGAAGAAGCGCAACAGATGCGCAAGGGCGTGGCCGCCGGCCAGAGCGAAGACGTGGCGGCCTTGGGTGTGCTGGGCATGACCTGTGAAGAGCTGGGCCTGGGCGTGGCCCGCGTGTGGGACCTGCCGGCGAGCATTCAGCGCCTGATGCGAAAACCCGCAGGCAACCCACCCACGCGCCCTCCCGCAGACACCGAAGAGCGCCTGCGCTGGCTGTGCCTCGCGTCCAACGACATGGCCGACGCCTTTCTGCACAAGGAAGGCGATGCGTTGAAGCGCGAACTTGCGCGGCTGTCGGCGCGCTACGCCGGCGGCCTGGGGCTGGAAGGCAAACACATCCAGACCGCGGCGCTGGCCGCGCGCGAAAAACTCGCGCAGACCGCCGAAGCCATGGGGGTGGTGGTGACCAGCGATTCGCCTGCAGCCAGGCTGTTGCGACCCGTCCCCATCAAGGATCTGCCGGCCGATTCCTTGCAGCCGCTGGAACTCACCGCCGCAACAGCGCCTGATGCAGCCAGTGCCGCGCCCACGTCGACCTTGCCGCACGTGGTATCCGCTGAGCTGCTTGCCACCGGCATTCAGGACATCACCAATGCCATGGTCGAAGACTTCGAGCTCAACGACGTGCTGCGCATGGTGCTGGAAACCATGTACCGCGCGCTGGGTTTTCGCCGTGTGTTGTTCTGCTTGCGGGATGCGGCCACACAAAGCCTCACTGGCAGGTTCGGCCTGGGTGACGACGCGGCCTCGGTGGCCAAGCTGTTCCGTGTGCCGCTCAAGGATGCGCAAGACCTCTTCGGCATGGTGTGCAACAAGGGACTGGACACGCTGATCCGCGATACCGGTGTGCCCAACGTGGCCCAGAAACTGCCGGTTTGGTACCGCAGTCAAATCAACGCACCGGCCTTTCTGCTGCTGCCCCTGCAGCTCAAGGGCACGCCGTTCGGTCTGATTTATGCCGACAAGGCCAGCGCTTCCGACATCGCACTCGACGAGAAGGAGCTCGCCCTGCTCAAGACGCTGCGCAACCAGGCGGTGATGGCGTTTCGCCAGTCACGACCCTAGGGCAACTTCAGCCCAGCCCCAGCATGTGCGCCAGGCCGTGCGGTTCGGCGGGGCGCTCCAGCATGAGGTGGCGCTCCAGGTCCCGCAGGTGCTGGTCCATCAGGGCCACGGCCCCGTTGGCATCGCCGCGTGCGATGCAATCCACGATGCGCTCGTGTTCGTCGTGCTCGCAGGCCGCGTTGCCCGGCGGCTGGTGCACCGCCACGATGAGCGAGCAGCGCGAGACGATCTCGATCAGGTAACGCTGCAGGATGGCGTTGCCCGAGAGCTCGGCCAGCCGCAGGTGGTAGGCGCTGGCCAGCCTCGCCCACGACGGCTGGTCAAAGCGGTGCATCACCTGGTGTTCTTCCTTCAACTGCTTGCGCAGCGCCTTGAGGTCAGCCGGCGTGGCGCGTTCGGCCACCAGCCGAACGATGGCCGCCTCGAGCGCGCGGCGGGCTTCAAAGATCTGCTGCGTTTCCTCGCGTGTGGGCACGGCCACGATGGCGCCGCGGTTGGGCCGCAGCTGCACGATGTGGTCGTGCGCGAGCTTCTGCAGCACCTTGCGCACCACCGCGCGGCTCACGCCGAAGAGTTCGCACAGCGGTGCCTCGGGCAGCTTGGTGCCGGGCGCCAGGCGCTGGCTCATGACGCTGTCGAACACGGCGCGGTAGATGCGCTCTTCCACATCGTCATCGGTGGCTTCGGGGGTCGGGGGTTCAGCGGTTCTGGCCATTCAGCGTTCCTTGCAATTGCACCGCCAGTCCAATGAGCGCCAGATCGCTGCCGGCCGGGCCGAGCAGCGAGACGCCCAGCACGGTGCCGTCTGGAAGGGTGAGCGGCAGGCTCACTTGCGGCAGACCGGCCAGGCCGGCGATGCAGGTGATGGCCATGGTGCGCAGGCGCACGGCGTCCACCACTGCGGGGTCGGCATCGCGGCGTGGCGCCATGCTCGCAGCCGACGGCAGCACGGCCACACCATCGAAGCCCAGCAGAGACCTCACCTGGGAGCGCACGGTGGCGGCCTGCGCCCGCGCGGCGGCGGCGGCTTCAGCGGAGACAGCGCTGGCGGCTTTCCAGCGCGCGCCGATCGCCGCACCGAACACCGGCTGGTGCTCGGTGATCCAGGCACCGTGCGTGGCCCAACCCTCAAACGCGCCGGCCGTGGCGTAGGTCTGGCGCCACTCAGTCAGCGGCGTGTCGCCGGCCATGCGCAAGGTCTGCGGCTGGGTGTGAAGCAGCGTGGCCAGCGCATCACGGGCGCGCTGCAGCGGCTCGGCAAACACCGGGTCCGCCAGGTCCCAGGCGTCTTGCGGCACCAGCACGCGTGTGGGCGTGAAGTCGCTGGGCGGCAACAGCACGGCGGCAACCCGCTCGAAGGTGGCCGCCTCATGCGCCAGCCAGGTCACGGTGTCGAACGCGGGGTGCAGAGGCACCAGTCCCTGCGCCGACACCAGACCGTGCGTGGTGCGCAGGCCCCAGAGTCCGGCATAGCTGGCCGGCACCCGGGTGGAGCCTCCTGTGTCGGTGCCCAGCGCAAAGTCCACGAGATGGGCCGCCACCGCGGCGCAGGAGCCGCTGGACGAGCCGCCGGGCACGCAGTCCGGCGCTGCGCTGTTGATGGGCGTGCCGTAGTGCGCGTTGTCACCGTGCAGGCTGTAGGCGAGTTCGTCGGTGAGCACCTTGCCCATGAGCGTGGCACCAGCACCCAGCAGCTGCGCCACCGCCGGGCTGTGGTCGGTGGGCACAGGGTGTGTGGCCAGCCAGGTGGGGTTGCCGGCGCCGGTGGGGTGACCCGCCACGTCGAACACGTCCTTGGCGGCAAAGGTCAGACCGCTCAGGGGTCCGCTGGCGCCCGGCTCGATCACGAAACGGCCGTGCGGCACCCAGGCGCCCACGGTGTCTTCAATGGGGAAACTCATGTCGGCTTTCATGCAAAGGAAGGAGGATCGTTCAGCGCCAGGCTGCTCACGTGATCGCAGATCGCACCAGGCGTGGTGAACCACACCTCGCCCCGGTCGCGCGCGGCGCACAGGTGTTGCAATGCGCGTCGCAGGTGGCGTAACCGGTAAGGCTGGCCCACCAGGTAAGGGTGCAGCGCGATGCCCTGCACCAGCGGTTGCGCGCGAGCCTGCTCCAGCATCTCGTCGGTGTTGTCGATGACCATCTGCGCGAAGTCCTTGCCGTCCATCTGGCGCGCCACAATCATGGGGATGTCGTTGAGCTCCTGCGGGTAGGGCACGGCCCACAGGCCTTGACCGCTGCGCGTGCGCATGCGCAAGGGCTGGTCGTCGTGGCACCAGTTGAGCGTGTAGGTGTAGCCGGTCTCGGCCAGCAGGTCCGGCGTGGTGCGGCTCTCCGAAATCCAGGGCGAGAGCCACCCTTTCACTTCGGCACCGCTCCCGGCTCTCATGCGTTCACGGCACAACACTATCAGTTCGCGCTCGGCGGCCTCACTCAGCACGCCCTGTCGCTCGGCGTTGCTGTGGCCGTGGCCCACCAGCTCGTCGCCGCGCGCCACGAAGGCCGCCACCAGCTCGGGGCAGTGGTCGTAGAGCGCGGTGTTGATGAGGGCGGCGGAGGGCAGGCCGAGCTGGTCGAAGAGCTCCAGACAGCGCCAGGCGCCCACGCGGTTGCCGTACTCGCGCCAGCTGTAATTGAGCACATCGGGTTGCGGCGAGGCCGGGCCGATGCCGGCGCCCAGGCCTTCGCCGAACGCGAAGTGCTCGATGTTGAAGCCGAGGTACACCGCCAGGCGCGCGCCGTTGGGCCAGCGGTAGTCGGGCCGCTGCGTGATGGGGCGGTAGGCAAAGCGCCCGTGGTCGGGCAAGGGGCCAAGGTAAGTGGCAGCGGTGGGGGCAGACATGGGCAACCCGCTCACAAGGTGGCCAGGCCGGCGCGAACCATCAGCCACTCCGCGCTGTCGTTCCACACCTCCATCTGCGTGATGAGGCCGTGGCTCACCACGTAACGGTCCACGTAGCGGTTGCCCTCGAACGGCGTGCCGTCGGGCCACTCGCCGTGCAGCGTGCCGATGCTGTAGACGACGGTCTCCGCCTCGGTGCCACCGGCCACTGTCTCGGTGCGCTCGATGCGTTTTTTCACCCAGCGGTAGCGCGTGGCGTTGAAAGCCGAACACTCGGCCGGGTCGCTCATGGCGCGCCCGCCGGTGAAACGGATGCGCAGACCCGGCGCCACAAACCGGCGCGCGCCAGCGGGGTCGGGAATCATGATGATGCGCAGGAATTCGTCGACCACCTCGGCGGGCGAGAGGGACGGCAAGGACACGTCGGACATCGGGTTCTCCACAAAAAATGCACCGTGTTGAGGAATCGCGCACCGCTTTGGCCAGTGGCCGGCATCTGGTGCATGCACGCTCAAAGTGCGTGCAAGACACGTGCCAGATTGTCGACACTTTAATTCTCCCGGTGTCGACATACAGAATCAAGCTTTGGCGACAAGGCTGGCATGCGACTTGCAAATGCAGACCCCAAAGACGGCAAGCATGCCGCCCAAGTCACCTCCGCCCTCCCCCCTCACTTCATCTGGAGTCCTGCCATGTCGTCATCTGTCCATTCCACCCGCCGCGCCCTGCTTGCCGCCGGCTTCGCTCTCGTCGGTACTGCAATCAGCGGCCAGGCCTTTGCCCAGTCGGGCGAGCCCATCAAGCTGGGTCTTGTCACCGCGCTCTCGGGCCAGTCGGCCCTGGCCGGTGAAGCCATCACGCGCGGCATGCAGATCGCCATCGACGAGATCAACGCCAAGGGCGGCCTGCTCGGCGGGCGCAAGCTGGAGCTGGTGCGCCGCGACGACGAGGCCAACCCGGCCAAGGGCGTGATCGCTGCTCGCGAACTGATCTACCGCGAAAAGGTGGCGGTGGTGTTCGGTGGTCTGGACACCCCCGTTTCCATGGCCATCGTGCCGCTGATCAACCAGGAGAAGATGCCTTTCATGGGCCCGTGGGCCGCTGGCACCGGCATCACCAAGAACGGGGCTGAGGCCAACTACGCCTTTCGCGTGTCGGCGGTGGACGAGATCGTGGACGTGGGCATGCTGGCCTACGCACAGAAGACCTTCAAGGCGACCAAGCCCGGCCTGATCCTGGTGAACAACCCCTGGGGCGAGAGCAACGAAAAAGGGCTGAAGGCCGCCATGGCGGCCAAGGGCGTGGTGCCCGCCGGTGTTGAAAAATTTGAAGCCAACGACGTGGACATGGTCCCGCAGCTCACGCGCCTGAAGGCCGCTGGCGCCGACACCCTGTTCATGGTCGGCAACGTCGGCCCTTCCGCACAGGTGGTCAAGTCGCTGGAGCGCATGGGCTGGAAGGTGCCGGTGGTCTCGCACTGGGGCCCCGCCGGTGGCCGCTTCACCGAACTCGCCGGCCCCACCGCCAAAGAGGTTCACTTCGTGCAGACCTACAGCTTCTTCGGCAAGCAAGGCCCGGTGGGCGAACGCGTGATCAAGGCCATGATGGCCAAGTACCCCAACGTGAAAAGCCCCGCCGACATCACACCGGCCGTGGGCGTGGCCAACGCGTACGACGCCACCCACCTCGCCGCCCTCGCCATCCAGGCCGCCGGATCCACGCAAGGCGAAGCGGTGCGCCAGGGCTTCTACAAGATCGACAAGTACGAAGGCCTGATCAAGACCTACGTGAAGCCGTTCACACCGGCGGTGCACGACGCGGTGACCTCCGACGACTATGTGTGGGCGCAATTCATCGACAACCGCATCGTGCCTGTGGGCACGGTGAACTGAGGACTTTGGATGTTGGAGTTGTCAGCGCTGGTCAGCGGCCTCGGCCTGGGCAGCATGTATGGGTTGATGGCGCTGGGGTTCTATGTGACCTACGCCGTCTCGGGCACGGTCAACTTTGCGCAGGGCAGCTCCATGATGCTCGGCGCGGTGTTGACCTTCACCTTCGCACAGACCCTTGGCTGGCCCGGCTGGGCCGCGGTGATGCTCGCGCTGGCACTGTGTGCGCTCTACGGCCTGCTGGTCGAGGTGCTCGCGGTGCGGCCCTTTGTCAACCGCGGCTCGGATGCCTGGCTCATGGCCACGGTGGCCATGGGCATGGTGCTCGACAACGTGGTCATGTTCACCTACGGCAAGGAGCCGCGCAGCCTGCCGTCGCCGCTGGCGCAGTCGCCGCTGGAGATCGCCGGCACCAACCTCGGCGTGTACCCGCTGCAGTTGCTGATACCGGTGGTGGGCCTGGCGCTGGCCGCGGTGCTGCACACACTCTCGCGCCGCACGCGCTGGGGCGTGGCCATGCTGGCGGTGGTGCAGAACCGTTCGGCCGCGCGGCTCATGGGCATTCCCATCCGGCGCGCCGTGGCGGTGGCCTTTGCGCTGTCCACGCTGTTCGCCGGCGTGGCCGGTGTGCTGATCGCCCCGCTCTTCAACGTGCATTCCGACATGGGCACACTCTTCGGCCTCAAGGCCTTTGCCGTGGCCATCCTCGGCGGCATCACCAGCGCCTGGGGCGTGATGATCGCCGGCCTGATCTTCGGCGTGGTCGAGGCCATGATCACCTCCACGCTCGGTTCGGGCTACACGCAGATCATCACCTTCGCGCTGGTGATCGTGGCGCTGGCCTGGCGGCCCAACGGGCTGTTTGGCCGCGCGGAGGTGAAGAAGGTATGAGCACGCTCCACCCCTCCAAACCGCTGCTGGGTCTGGGCAGCGGCTGGCAGATCGCTGCGGTGACCGCCGTGCTCGCACTGGGCGCCGCGCTGGCGCTCACGCTCAACGGCTACTGGGTCTTCGTGCTGGCCAACGTGGCGCTGCTGGCCATCGTGGGCGTGGGCCTGAACGTGCTGGTGGGCCTCACCGGCCAGGTCTCGTTCGGCCACGTGGGCTTCTACGCCATCGGGGCCTACACCATGGCCATCCTCACCACCAAAACAGGCTTGAGTTTCTGGCTGGTGTGGCCGATCGCCGCACTCATCGGCGGTGTGTTCGGCGCGCTGGTCGCCCTGCCCGCCCTGCGCGTGAAGGGCCCCTATCTGGCCATGATCACCATCGCCTTCGGCCTGATCGTGGAGCACAGCATCGTCGAGGCCAGTGGCCTCACCGGCGGGCAGAACGGCATCATGGGCCTCACCGCACCGTCGCTGGGCGGCCTGGCCCAGGGCGAACGCGCCATGGCGCTGCTGGCCATCGGCGCCGCCGCGCTGGCGCTGGCCGGCTACGCCTGGCTCTCGCGCGGCACCTGGGGCGCGGCCATGCGAGCGGTGCGCGACGCCGAGACCGCCGCAGAATCGGTGGGCCTGAACCCGCTGGCCATCAAGACCGTGGCGTTTGCCGTCTCGGCCTTGTGCGCTGCGGCGGCCGGCGCGCTGTTTGCGCCGCTCTCTGGCTTTGTCACACCGCACACCTTCGGCTTCGTGCAGTCCATCCTGTTCGTGCTGGTGGTCATGATCGGCGGCGCCGGTTCGGTGGCCGGCCCGCTGGTGGGCGCGATCATCGTCGGCCTGCTGCCCGAGCTGCTGTCGGGCCTGGAGGAATACCGCCTGCTCTTCTTCGGCGCCATGCTGCTGCTGGTGCTGTGGGCCGCGCCCGACGGCGTGGCCGGCCTGGTGCGCCGCATGCGCGAGCGCCTGCTGCCGCGCAGCGCGGTGACCGCACCCTCGCCCGCCAGCGCCATGCTGGCCCTGCCCACCCGCGCCCGCCAGCCCATCAGCGCACAAGGCCTCACCATGCAGTTCGGCGGCGTGCGCGCCGTGTCCGACTTGCACTTCACCGCACCAGCCGGCCAGGTCACCAGCCTGATCGGCCCCAACGGCGCGGGTAAGTCCACCGCGCTCAACATGCTGGGCGGTTTTTATCTGCCCACGGCAGGCGCGTTTGCACTCGGTGGCCAGGCACTGCAAGGGCAGAACGCGATGCAGATCTCGCGCCTGGGCGTGGCGCGCACGTACCAGACCTCGCAGCTTTTCGGGTCCCTGAGCGTGCAGGACAACGTGGTGATCGCCATGCAGCGCGGCGCGCTCGGGCCCCTGCTGGGCAGCGCACGGCGCAACGCTCCGGCACTCACTGAGCGCGCGCGCCAGCTGCTCGCCTTCTGCGGCTACACCGGCCACCCCGACACGCTGGCCAGCGACCTGCCCCACGTGGACCGTCGCCTCGTTGAGATCGCACGCTCATTGGCCACCGACCCCGACGCGCTGCTGCTCGACGAGCCCGCCGCCGGCCTCTCGCGCGAAGACAAGCTGCGCCTGGGCACGCTGCTGCAGCGCATCGCCGATGCAGGCCTCACGGTGCTGCTGGTCGAACACGACATGACCCTGGTGATGGACATCAGCCACCAGGTGGTGGTGCTTGACGCGGGTGTGCGGCTGTCGGCAGGCACACCGGTGGAAGTGCAGGCCGACCCCGCCGTGCAACTCGCCTATCTCGGCGAGTCACTGGAGACCGAAGCTTCAACACCGCGCGACACCACCACACACCGACCCGAGATGCTTGGCGTGGGCTCACTCATCGCCGGCTACGGCGCCTCACCCGTGCTGCACGGGATCGACCTGCAGGTGCGGCGCGGTGAGGTGGTGGCGCTGCTGGGGGCCAACGGCGCGGGCAAGTCCACGCTCATGAAGGCGCTCGCGGGCCTGCACCGACCCATCCAGGGCGGCATCCACCTCGAAGGGCGTGAACTCATGAAAATGGGCGCCGAGCAGGTGGTGGCACAAGGCGTGGTGCTGGTGCCCGAGGGCCGGCAGGTGTTTGCCGAGCTCAGCGTGCTGGACAACATACGCCTGGGCGCCTTCCTGCAAACCGACGAGCGCGAGGCGCGGGTCGAAGAACAGCTGGTGCGCTTTCCGCGCCTGCGAGAACGCCTGTACCAGCGTGCGGGTTTGCTCTCGGGCGGCGAACAGCAGATGCTGGCGATCGCCCGTGCGCTCATGTCGCGCCCGCGCATCCTGCTGCTCGACGAACCCTCTCTGGGCTTGGCACCCAAGGTGATTGCCGAACTCTTCGCCGCGCTCGATGCGCTGCGCCGCGAAGGCATGACGCTGCTGCTTGTGGACCAGATGGCCGGCCTCGCGCTTGCGCTGGCCGACCGCGCGTACGTGATGGAAGAAGGGCGTATCGTGGCGCAAGGCACCTCGGCCGAGATCGCCGCCAACGGCGCACTGGCGCAGGCTTACCTGGGCGAGTCGGGTGCCGACCAACCCCAGCCTGTTCTTCAAACTGCATGAACCACGAAACCGACTACCACGCAGATCCCTGCCGACTAGCACGCACCGACCTGGCGCTCGCCCTGCGCGCCGCCGCCCGCTTCGGTCTGTCCGAAGGCGTCTGCAACCACTTCAGCCTGGAGTTGCCCGACGGCTCGGGCCGCTTCCTGCTCAACCCGCGCGGCCTGCTGTGGAGCGAGGTACAGGCCGACGACATCGTGATGGTGGACGTGCACGGTGAGCTTCTCGCTGGGCGGCACCCGGTGGAGTCCACCGCCATGCACATCCACAGCGGCATCCACCGGCTGGCGGGCCAGGCCGTGGTGTTGCACACCCACATGCCGTACGCCACCGCGCTCACGCTCACGCAAGACCGCGCCCTGGACACCACCCTGTCGCAGAACGCCATGCGCTTTCATGGGCGCGTGGCCATCGACCCGCAATACAACGGTCTGGCGCTGGACGCGGGCGAAGGCGAACGCATCGCGCGCGCCATGGGCACGGCCGACATCGCCTTTCTCGCCAACCACGGCGTGCTGGTGTGCGGCTCACGCATCGACCACGCCTTCGACGACCTCTACTACCTGGAGCGCGCCTGCATGGCGCAGGTGCTGGCCCAGTCCACCGGACGGCCACTGAAGCCGGCCGAAGCGGCCACCGCCGCACACGTGGCCAGCCAGATGCACAGCGAGCGTTTGCAGTCCGAGCTGTTCTTCGAGGCTTTGCGCCGCATCCTCTGACGTGAGCCACCGGCTCACACCATCGATTCAACGACGCCCGGGGCCTGGTACAAGCCCGGTGAAGGCGCGGTCTCACAGGGCCCGGCACACCGGGGAGACGCGAACACAGCTGCCGCCATCGACAAAACACAAACCCCGGCGCAATGGTTCAACCCACCTTGCAATGGGTCACGCGCACAGGCCCTAGATGAATCGCTCGATATAGATCAACGCGCCTTCGTCGAAATGGTCGAAGTTGCGGTGGATCGCATGCGAGGCCCGGATGAGATCGGCCTCCACAAAACGCGGGCAGTCGATGGCCCAGAGCTGCAGCGGGATGTTGGCCGCCGCCGCGAGCATGGGCCCGCTGGGCGCCCAGAACAGCGTGCCGCTGTCGTTGCCCACCCGCAAATCCTGGTAGTTGTATTGGTAGCGGCGCGTGAACATGACTGCCACGAAACGCAGCGCTGCAGCCATGGCCACCGCCTGTGGCTGCCCGGCTGAAACGAACTGGTGCTGCACATACTGCATGCCCGATTCCAGCGACGGCAGGTCTTCAATGCCCGGAATCACCGGGTAGTCCTCCAGGGCCTGCAGGTCGGTCTTCAGCTTGTTGCCCATGAGCTTGAGCGCACGGCGCGACGCTTCCACAAACAACAAACGCGGCACCGGCTGGCAGGCCGCATCCAGGTCGATCTGCACCGCAGGGCCGATGCTCTGGGGTTTGTGGTGACCGTCGTTCGATTCGGCGTTCATGGCAGTGTGTACAGCGAGGATCTTGAGAACTGGTGATGCCTTCTCTATCGGTCGTGGTCGGGAGATCTTGATGCCTGTCCCTGGATTCAGGGATTCGGCGACACGTTGGACGCAAACGCCCTTTCCATCTCGCGGCGGAATTTCACCGCCGTGGCATCGGCATCAAACGCCACATCGTTCCAGCTCACGGCCTGCCCGGCCTTCACGTCTTTGAGCAGCTTCACACCGTGGGCCAGGCCCAGCGGCAAGCCACCCAGAGCCAGAGATTCCTGCGCGGGCAGCAACTTGCCGTACACGGTGTAACCCCCTTCGCCGTCGAGCATTTCGCCCGCCCTCAAATCGCGCTTGGCTGTAGCAACCACATCGCCATGCCAGCACACAGGCGCGCCTGTGGCTTCGCCGCGCAAACCGATCGATGCCACGGTGATGCCCAGCTCAAGACCGATCAGGTGAAAGGGCTTGTACATGCTTGAATACTGTCCGCTGGGGTCGGTGATCAAACCGTATTCCTTGAAGCACCGGGCCACGTACTCGCTGTCGGCGGCGAACGTCACGTACACGCCCCAGCGCAGGTCGCGAAACACCGGACGGGTGTCGCGCTCCACGCTCGAAATCACCTCCACCTGGCCGCGCTGGTCCAGGATGCCGCCGTGCTCCCTGGGCTTGAGAATGCGCGCCAGTTCGTCCACGCCCACAGCGGGGAATTTCAAACCGCGGGGAGCGCTCAAGCCGGTGGCATTGGCCACAGCGGCCATCTCGATGGCGCTTTTGGTGCCGTCGAGAAAGCTGTTGAACATCTGCGGATTCATGCCGCCTTTGGCCGCGTCTTCGGCGGTGAGGCCGTAGTGGTTCCACACCGTGTCGGGCGTGCTCTCGTGGTACGCAGGCAGGTACTTGGTGCCCTTGCCCGCCGCCACCACGGAAAACCCCGCGGCCCGCGCCCAGTCGACCATTTCACAGATCAGCGCCGGCTGGTCGCCGTAGGCCAGCGAATACACGATGCCCGCTTCATCGGCCTTGCGCTTCAACAGCGGCCCGGCCAGCGCATCGGCCTCCACATTCACCATCACGATATGCTTCTTGTGCTCGCAGCAGGCCAGCACATGGGCAATGCCCACGGCCGGGTTGCCCGTGGAGTCGATGATGATGTCCACGAAGGGCGACTCGATCAACTTCATGTTGTCGTCGATCACGGCGGTGTTGCCCAGCCTGGCCGCCTGCTCCAGTGAAGTGGCGCTGTACGCCTCCTCCTTCCAGCCCACGTTCTTGAGGGCGGCCCTGGCCCGCGCAGGCGACAGGTCGGCAATGCCCACCAGGTGGATGCCCGGCGTGCGTGGCACCTGCGACAGGTACATGGACCCGAATTTGCCAGCGCCGATCATGCCGACGCGAAGGGGTTTGCCTTCGGCGGCGCGCTGCTGAAGTTTGGAAAACAGATTCATGTGGGCCTAGTTGCTGGATGCGGTTGTGATCAAGAGAATACCTGTGCGCCGGGCATTTGCATGCCTTTCAGGTGACTGCTTCGCGCACCTCTTCAGCCGCCCGGCGCGGTGGCCGAAACACCAGCAACTGGACACCACGCCGCTGCAATACCGCCAGGCTTGCGCTGTCGGTTGATCTGTGCGGGCGCTGGCTGCCGGCGTTGCGGTGCTCGTGGTCTGGATCAAACGCCGTACGATGCTCACGCGCGATGGCGCTGTCACCGAGACCGTCGCGCCACACAACCCAGCTTGTTCATCACCATGAAACGCATCCTGCTCACCGGCACGGTCTATGTCGCCTTGGTCTTCGCCGCGGGCTTCGTGCTGGGCGTGCTGCGCACGCTGGTGCTGGCGCCCCTCCTCGGCGAACTGGGCGCAGTACTGGTTGAACTGCCCGTGATCCTGACCGTTGCCTGGCTGGTCTGCGCACGCATCCTGGGGCGTTGGCCGCAGTTGCCCCCGGCGGCGGCGGCGATGGGTGGCCTGGCCTTCTTGCTGCTGATGCTGGCCGAGACCGGTCTGTCGACGCTGCTGGCTGGCCGCAGCATGGCCGAGCATCTGGCGCTGTATGCACAGTTGCCGCACCAGGTGGGGCTGGCGGGGCAACTGGCCTTTGCGGTGTTTCCGTGGATTCAGACGCAGCGACCGCAAAGGACGCCGAGCTGAACCGGTAGCAAAACCCGCGGTGTTGTCATGGCACGGCGTTGCGTTCACCCCGGTCAAGGCATTCACGACGCTCACCCCTGGCACGCGGCATGGCTGTGCGCGAATGGAAAAACGAGTCAACGCCTCAGACAGGCATTGTCCCCAGCAGCCGACCAATCGCATCGACCAGGTCCTTCACCGAGTTGGGCTTGTAGACCACCTCTTGCACCCCGGCCGCCCGTGCGCCAGCAAGCAGTTCGTCGGTGACAACGCCCGAGACGATCACGATCGGAAGATCAGATCGAATGGCTCGCACAGCCAGCGCCACATCCAGGCCCGAGGCTTTGGGCATGTTGAAGTCGCTCACCACCAGATCAAAATCTTTCGGGTCGGCTCGCACGGCGCTGAGGGCTTCTTCCGCGATCCCGAAGCCGCTGACCCGAAAGCCGCGCAAGCGCAAAAGCCGCTGGATCAGAAAAACCATTCCCTCATCGTCGTCAAGGTACAGCACATGCCTGCCCTGTCCTTCGATGGCGTTCGGCTCGTCAACTGGTCGACCCAACATCGATGCCGGAGCCGGCAGCGCCGGCAGGTACACCTCGAACACACTGCCCTCGCCAGGCGCGCTCTTGAGCACGATGGCGCCCCGGTGCGACTTGACGATACCGTGCACCACCGCGAGCCCCAGGCCAGTGCCGCTGCCCCTGGGCTTGGTGGTGAAAAACGGCTCGAAGATCCGGGTTTGGGTGGCCGCGTCCATGCCATGACCGTCATCGCTCACCCGGATGCGCGCGTAGCGCCCCGCCATCAAGCCGCCACATCGCTGCGCCTCCGACTTGAACAACTTGACCTCGTCCAATTCAAGGCCGATGCGTCCTGAACCGCTGCGCAAGGCATGCCACGCATTGGTCACCAGATTGATCAGCACCTGTGAAACCTGCGAAGCATCGACCCGCGCGTAGATCGGCGCATCGGCCAGCCTGACCTCAAGTTGCACAGCGGCCGGCAGCGTGACCCGCAGCATCCTCGAGGCCTCTTCCACCAAAGGACGCAGCGGCTGGTCAACGAGTTCCTGAACCTCATGCCGGCAGAAAGTGAGGATCTGGTCGACCAGTGACTTCGCACGCTGACTGGCCTTGGCGATTTCCGTCAAGCTCACATACGCCGCATTCGAGTAGTGCACCTGCTCCTGTGCCAGGGCAACATTGCCGATGATGATTCCGAGGATGTTGTTGAAGTCGTGGGCAATGCCCCCTGAGAGCGTGCCCAGTGCATCCATTTTTTGTGTCTGGCGAATCTGCGCTTCCAGACTCACTTGCGCCTTTTGCGCGGCGACCTGGCTGCTGATGTCGCGCACGATGGCGGTGTACAGCTGTCGCCCCTGAACGGCGGTGCTTGATATCGACGCTTCGGCCGGGAACTCTTCTCCGCTCGCCCGCAGTCCACTCACCTGTCGGAGCACGCTCGCCGCAGCTTTCTCGCCCTGACCCTCGCCCAAAACGAACAACCCCCCGGGTTGGCCGGAACGGTGTCGGGAAGGAAGGAAGCGGTCAAACGGCTCGCCAACGGCCACATCAGCCGGGCAGCCGAACATGACGCTGGCCGCCTCGTTGAACACCAGGATGTCTTGACCTTCATCGACGGTGATGATGGCGTCCATGGCCGAGCCGACAATGCTCGCCAGCAGGTTCTTCGCCTCGATCAGGTCGGCATTCGCCTGCTTGCGCAAGGTGATGTCCCGGATGTTGCACTGGATGACACTCACGTCTTCAACCAGGTAGACATTGCTGACGAACTCGACCGCGATGCGCTTGCCTGCCTTGGTTTCAAGGGGAAGATCGTCGTACCTGATGTACCGAAGCTCCTGAAGCTCAGCGAAGGCCTCCTTGTTGAGAAGGGTGTCCTTGAATGCACCAATGTCCCAGAGCTTCTTGCCAAGGAATTCCTCGCGCGAGTAGCCAAGCAGCTTGATCAGGAACGGATTCACATCGTCGATCTGCGCCGTCTCGACATTGAGCAGCAGGATGCCGTCGAAGGCGGTCTCGAACAGCCGCCTGTAACGCAGCTCGGACATCCGCATGGCGCGGTCTGAGGCGGCCAGTTTTTCGAGGTCAGGTCCGTTGGGCATTGTGCATGCTGACCCGCCTGCGCCAGGCGGTCTGTGCGCTGACCGACCGATACGCGTCCCGGCCGCCTGTGCAGCGCCTGTGGAACACACAGGGCCAGCGTTGCCCGCCGCGGTTCGAACCGTTCAGTGCGCTGTGTTCGCTACCGATCAGACAGACGGTTGTAATCACTGCGTCCACAGGGAACCTAATGTCACAAGGGCAGGCCACTGTCTGCGCCTGGAACCAACCGAGGGAAACCGATTGATCGAATCCGACAACCCGCGCCGAAACAACCTGCTGGCTTCACTGCCGGACACAGAATGGCAACGTTGGCAGCCCCAGCTGGAACTGGTGGATCTCCCGCTTGGAAAGGTGCTTTCCGAACCTGGCTCGCAGCCCTCGCATGTGTACTTCCCCACCAACGCGATCGTCTCGCTCCTGTATGTGCTGGAGAACGGTGCTTCGGCAGAGATCGCGGTCGTGGGCCGTGAGGGTGTGGTGGGCGTCTCCCTCTTCATGGGTGGAGGTTCAACATCGAGCCGCGCCGTGGTGCAGAGCGCCGGCATGGGATACCGGCTGAGCGCCAGTGCCATCCAAAGGGAGTTTGAGCATTCGAGCCCGGTGATGCATCTGATGCTGCGCTACACCCAGGCGCTGATCACGCAGATGAGCCAGACCGCCGTGTGCAACCGTCACCACTCCCTGGACCAGCAGCTGTGCCGCTGGCTGTTGCTCAGCCTGGACCGCCTGCCCGGCAATGAACTGGTGATGACGCAGGAGCTCATCTCCAACATGCTGGGCGTGCGCCGCGAAGGGGTGACAGAAGCGGCACTCAAGCTGCAAAGTTCTGGCCTGATCCACTACTCACGCGGCCACATCACGGTGCTGGATCGGGCCAGGTTGGAGCAGCGCACTTGCGAGTGCTACCGCGTGGTGAAAGTCGAGTACGACCGACTGCTGCCCAAGACGATCTCCGTCTGATCTGACACCAAGCAGGTGTTTTGATCCGTTTTTGCTGAAGAACGGCGCGGTGGCCGCCCGGGTCAATGGCCTGCCGCGATAATCCGACATGACCGCAACCCCGAGCCCAGGCACGAGCCACACAGCACCGAGCGCCACGCGCACCGTGGGCCTGGGAGCCTCGGCAGGAGGCCTGGTTGTCATCGAGCAGTTTTTGTCTCGAATACCGGAGGGCAGCGGCCTGTCCTATGTGGTCGTGCAGCATCTGGATCCCACACGCAAGGCCTTGCTGGTCGAACTGCTGCAGCGTTCAACGGCCATGCCGGTGGTTGAAGCCGCCGAGGGCATGCGCCTGGAGCGCGATGTTGTCTACGTCATCCCGCCCAACAAAGACATGACCGTGTTGGGGGGCACCTTGCACCTGGCCCCGCCCGCGCAACCCCGAGGTTTGCGGTTGCCCATCGATCTGCTTTTTTCTTCGCTCGCTCGCGACCAGGGCGAACGCGCCATCGGCGTGGTGCTGTCGGGCATGGGCTCGGACGGCACGCTGGGCCTGCAGGCCATGAAGGCGCAAGGCGGCTTGACCCTGGCCCAGACACCGGAGTCGGCACAGTTTGACTCCATGCCCAAGAGCGCCATTGCCGCAGGCTGTGTCGATATTGTTGGATTGGCATCCGATCTCCCCGAACACATCCTTCGCATCACCGCTGCACGGGATGCCGTCCAGGGCGGGGGGGGCGACGGCGAAGATAACGGACTTGCGCTGGCCTCCATTCTCAAATTGCTGCGTGAGCGCAGCAAACACGATCTCTCGGACTACAAGCCCAGCACGCTGCGCCGACGCATCGAGCGACGGCTGGGGGTGCATGGCCTCGGGACCCAGGCGGCCTACGAGCAGTTTGTGCGGAACAACCCGCAGGAGCTGGACCTGCTGTTCAAGGAAATGCTGATCGGGGTGACCAGCTTTTTTCGCGATCCGCTGGTCTGGGATGAACTCAAGGAAGACGTCATGCCGGCGTTGATTGAGCGCAGCGCCCCAGGTGCCCGGTTGCGTGCCTGGGTCGTCGGGTGTTCCACCGGCGAAGAAGCCTACTCCCTGGCCATGACCTTCAAGGAAGTGGTCTCAAAGCTGCCAGAGGCCGAACACCGTTCAATGCAGATCTTTGCCAGTGACCTGAGTGCCGACGCGATCGCCGTGGCGCGCCGGGGCCATTACCCGGCCAAGATCGCAGGCGAGATGGACGCCACCCGGCTCGCCAGGTTCTTCACGCCACAGGGAAACGGCTTCATCATCGACAAACAGATTCGCGAAATGGTGCTGTTCGCACAGCACGACGTGATTCTGGATCCACCCTTCACCCGGCTAGATCTGCTCTCGTGTCGCAACCTGATGATCTACTTCAACACGGCCTTGCAACGTCGGCTCCTGCCGCTGTTCAGCTACAGCTTGCGTCCGGGTGGCGCGCTGCTGCTGGGCGGCTCGGAGACCATCGGCAATTCGCAGGCCCTCTTCACGCCGCTGAGCGTGAAGTCCCGCCTGTACTGGCGCAGCGACAGTGCACTCGGCGTGGGATCGATAGACTTTCCGATCAGCCCGCGTCCACCCAGCAGCCGACCAACCAAGGAATTCCAAGTGTCTTCATCGGCCACCACACCTTCGAACCTGCAGGCGCATGCCGAGCAAGCACTGCTGCAGGAGTTCTCCCCCGCAGCGGTTCTGGTAACCGAACAAGGTGACGTGGTCTTCATCAATGGCAGCGTGGGCAAATACCTCGAACCCGCCTCGGGCAAGGCCAACTGGAATATCCACGTCATGTCCCGCCCCGGCATCCGCACGCAGCTCGCTGCCGCGATGCGCCAGGCCATTCAGGAGCAGGGTACCGTCGAAGTGCGTGGCCTGCGCTTGGGTGAAGACACCTCGCAAGCTCCGCTGGATGTGGTGGTCAAGGCCATGCAGGAGCCGAAGGCGCTGGCCGGGCTGGTGATGATCGTGTTTCGGGAGTCCACTGGATCGCTTCCCGCGAAACGCAAACGTCGCCGGGCCGTCGGGGAAATCGACCAGGAAACGTCCGAGGAGCTGCAACGCTGCAAAGACGAGATTCACGCCTTGCGCCAGGAAATGGGAGCCTCGGCAGAAGAGCTGCAGGCAGCCAACGAAGAACTGCAATCAACCAACGAAGAACTGCAGTCGGCCAACGAGGAGCTGACCACCTCGAAGGAAGAGTCGCAGTCGATGAACGAAGAGCTGCAGACGCTGAACCAGGAGTTGCAGTCCAAGCTGGACGATCTCGCCCTGGCGCAGAGCGACATGCAGAACCTGCTCAACAGCACCGACATTGCCACGCTCTTTCTGGACAGCGCATTGAATGTGCGGCGGTTCACCGACCAGATCACGCGCATCTTTCATCTGCGTGAGGGCGACGTTGGTCGCCCGTTGACCGACCTGGCCACCACGTTGAACTACCCCGAGCTCAACGACGATGCCAGGACAACACTCAAAACATTGACCTTCATCGAGAAGGAGATCACCACGACCGACGGCCACTGGTACATGGTGCGCATCAAACCCTACAGAACCCTGGCCAACATGATCGAGGGCGTGGTGATCACGCTGATCGACATCACCGCGGCCAAGGAGCTGGAATCCCGTTTGCGGCAGCGGTGAGACTGACCGCTGCCGCCGCGAACAAGCTGCTCAGGAACAAGTACATGCACGATGGTGAGAACGCCGACGATCTGTTCAATCTCCGAAGGCGCGCAGTATGGCAATTGACCGATGGCGGCAGGACCCAGCGCACCGGCACGGCGGAGGCCATGGCCGTGTTGCTGCAGCTTGCTTCCTCGCCCGACACCGCCAGCGATGCGCAGGCATTGCTGCACGAGCTTCAGGTGCACCAGGTGGAACTGGATCTGCAATACGAAGAGCTGTGCACTTCACGCGATGAGCTGGAGAGCGCCCTCACCCGCCAGGTGTGCCTCTTCGAGCGAGCCCCTGCCGCCTACCTCAGCATGGATGCCGGTACTGTGGTGCGGGAGATCAACCTCGCTGGCGAGAGGCTCCTGGGTGCGAGGCGAGCGGAATTGCTCGGAAGGCCGCTGTCGAGGCTGCTGACGGAGCTCGGGTCCCTGCAGCTGGAGAGCCTGGTCATGCAAGCACGCAAAGGTTTGACACCGCAGACCTGCGAACTGCAAGTGCTGCCCGGAGATGGCCCGGAGCGGGTTCTGTTGGCCAATGCGAGCCGGGACATCGTCTCGGGGCGCATCCTGCTGGTGCTGATGGAGCCTTTGTCGGCGACCTGAGATCGGCGAGCATGGGCTTGCTGGTGGCTGCTCATGCGTCAGTATCGGGCCCGGTGCGACCCGTTTCAAGTCACCCAGGAATTCATCGCATTCATGTGGGACGTGCGGCGCGTGAGCGTGACCCCACCGGCAAGCGACTTTCAACCACCGTGCAACGGTGGGCACTGGTCGGGCGAAACGTCAGGCGAGTCTCATGCCCCCCGCCAGAACTCCGTCGCGCCGTGCCGCCTCGATGACCAAGGCCGGATCTGCAGGCAACGCATCGGCAGGCAACCGTCCCTTCAAAACCGGACTCGGCTTGACGAACCACAAGGCCATGCCCCAGTTGTCGAACGATTCACCGAGTTCGACCAGGACCAGCGCCACCGCTGCCCTGGGCACTCTCCCGACCATGTCGAACTGAAACCTGGGCAACCAGGTCAGGCACTGCCACTCAAAATGGAGCACGGCCTTGCTGGCCATCCACCGGCCCACAGTGCCAACGGCCTGACGGCCCGTGCCTTCGAGCAACGCGCTGATGTCCACGTTGCGGGACAGCCCTCCACTGCCTCGGTAGTTGTCAAGCATTTGAACGAACTGTTCATCCCGACTCAGAGGAAGCGCATGGCGTGCGTCGGAGCCGAATGCGGCTGGGGGCATGTTTTGCGGCGACCCTCTCCAGGAACCGATCTGATGGGTTGTGAACGACTTCATGCCGACTCCGATCGATACGCTCGGTGGTGGGGGACAGCGCAGATACAAAAGGCTGACCAGTGGGTGCATTGGGGCAGCCTGCGAACGTCACGTCTGTGCGTCATCGAACCCAGCAAGGCCAATATCTGTCGGCCAATGAAGGAGCAGACCTGTCGGGTGGGAGCTTCCGCGTTGCGCGAGGGGCTGCCGCCAGTGCGGCGGCAGCGCATGTGTCAAGGTACGCGTGTCGAGTGCCCAGACCTCCGCAGGCACGCCTCACCTCACCAACCAGAGCGCCCCATCCTCCAGCGCCACCTCATCGCAGTTCCCCTGCTCTGCCGGTCCACCGCGGTCGATCACCAGAAAATCCCCAGGCGCGTCCAGCGCAATCAACGGGTGGTGCCAGGTGCCCCGCACGTAGTTCACGCCCTGCCCGGCTTGCGCCACAAAACACCGGATGTCGCGCGGCCCGGGGGCTTCACCCGGCATGGCCACCACCACCAGAAACGGCAGGGGTGCCAGCGCCACGAACGCCTGGCTGCCCAGCGGGTGGCGTTCCATCAGGGTGATGGGCATGGGGAAGGTGCGCGGCAAGGCCCGGAAAATGCTCAGGAGCGTGTGGCCGCCTTCACCCGCGGTGTCGATGCGGGCGAGGTCGTGGTAGCGCTCGGCAAAGCCTTCATTGATGGTGAAGTGGCGCGCGGCGTCGCTGGCTTCGATCACGTCGCCAAACGGGCGGAAGGCCTCGGCGGTGAGCGGCTCGATCGTCAGAAGGTTGGCGTTCGGGTTCATGGGGTTCTTCAGCAGTCGATGCCTTGCAGGTCGGGTGCAGCGGGCCTGTCTTTGCCACCAGCGCTTTTGCCGCCGGCTCGTTTGCCGCGCTGTGTGCGCTTGCTGAAGGCCAGGCCCATGGCCAGCGTTTGCGCCAGGCACAGGGCCGAGGTGAGCGAGCGGAAACCGAGCAACTCGGCGTCGTTCACCTCCAGCACCAGGTCGGCGTCTTTGGCGATGGGGCTCAGGAAGGCGTTGGTGATGGCCAGGCGTTTGGCACCTTGCCGCCGCACCTGATCGCACACGGCCAGCGTGTCGCCAGCGTAGGGCGGGAAGCTGATGGCGATCAGCAGGTCTTGTGCGTTGGCGCCGAAGGCCTGTTCGCCGATGGCGCCACCGAGGCCGTTGAGCTGTACCGCGGGCTGGCCCACACGGTTGAGCGCATAGGCCAGGTAGGCGGCCACCGCATAGGAGCGTCGCAGGCCCACCACGTAGACCATGCGCGCGTTCTGGATCAGGTCGATGGCTGCTTTGAGCGGCAGCGTACCGGCATCGTCGGCGAGGTGTTCGAGCGAGACGATGTTGGCCTGGCTGAAGGCGTGCAGCACCTCGGCAGGATCCGACGGGTTGTCCAGTGCCTGCTCGCCACCGTAGTGGCGGATGCGCTCGCGAAAGGTGGGCTTCACTGCGTCCTGCAGCGGCGCGAGGAACAGGCGCTGCAGATCCGAATAGCCATCAAACCCCAGCGCCTTGGCCATGCGCACGAAGGCAGAGGGCGCCATGCCGGCAGCAGCGGCCACGGTGGCAATCGGGCTCAGCGCCACGTCGTTGGGGTGTTCAAGCGCGTGGCGGGCGGCATCGCGCATGCGCGGGGTGAGGCGCTCGCTTTCGCGCGCGATCAGCTCGCGCAATTCGTCGAGGTTGGTGGGTTTGGGGGCTGTTGCGCTCGCCTTGGTCGCCATGTCCGTGGGGTGTGTTGAATGGGGTTGTGGCCCGGCCTCAAAAAGCGCGAACCTCGCCGCGCGGCACAAAACGTCCCATGCCTTCGCGGCCGTGCCACTGCCGACCGTCGACGATCAGCTGGCCACGCAGGAACACCTTTTCAACGCGCCCCTGCAATGTACGGCCTTCGAGCAGCGTGTAGTCGACGTTGCTGTGCAGCTCGCTGGCGTGGATGGTCTGGCTCACCGCCGGGTTGAACAGCACCACGTCGGCATCGCTGCCCACAGCGATGGTGCCCTTCTTCGGGAACAGGCCGAACAGCTTGGCGGGTGTGGTGGCCGTGAGTTCAACAAAGCGGTTGAGCGAGAGCTTGCCGCGCATCACGCCGATGTCGAACAGGCTCACCAGGCGCGTTTCGATGCCGGGCGCGCCGTTGGGGATGAGCGAGAAGTCGTCCTTGCCGCGCATCTTCTGCAGCTGGTAACCCAGGTGGCCTTCTTTCATGCAGAACGGGCAGTGGTCGGTGGCAATCACCTGCAGGTCGTCGTAGCGCAGCGCGCGCCAGAGGTGCTTCTGGTCGTCGGGCGTGCGCAGCGGCGGCGTCATCACGTACTTGGCGGTGGAGAAGTCGTCGTTGTTGTAGACCGTGTCGTCGAACAGCAGGTAGTGCGGGCAGGTTTCGGCAAACACCGGAATGCCTTCGGCGCGCGCGGTGACGATGTGTTTGAGCGCCTCGTTGCTCGACACGTGCACGAAATAGATGGGCGCCTCGGCCAGCTCGGCCAGGCGGATGCCCCGGTGCGTGGCCTCGCCTTCCAGAATGGCCGGGCGGGTGAGCGCGTGGTAGCGCGGCGAGGTGTGGCCGGCTTCCAGCGCTTCCTTGATCAAGAGGTCGATCACGGTGCCGTTTTCGGCGTGCAGCGCCACCATGCCGCCTTCGGCCCCCACCTGGCGCAGCATGCGGAAGATGGCGGCGTCATCGGCCATCATCACGCCGGGGTAGGCCATGAACATCTTGAAACTGGTCACGCCCTCGTGCCGCATGGCGTGGCGCACATCGCGCAGCACCTGGTCGTCCACACGGGTCACGATCACGTGCAGGCTGTAGTCCACATTCACCTGCGGGTCTGCGCTGCGCTGTGCGCGCTCGATCGCCCCCAGCGGCGAGTCGGTGGCGTTCTGCAGCGCGAAGTCCACCACCGTGGTGGTGCCGCCGAAGGCCGCGGCCTTGGTGCCGCTGGCGAAGGTGTCGCAGGTGATGGTGGGGCCGATCACGTTTTCCATGTGCACGTGCGTGTCCACGCCACCCGGCAACACGTAAAGGCCGGTGGCGTCGATCACGGCCACGTCGGGCCCCACGGCGATGTGCTGGCCAATGGTGTCGATGACGCCATTGCGCAGCAGCACGTCGGCCACGTAGTCGTCGGTGGCGGTGATCACGCGTCCGCCGCGGATGAGCACCGGGCTGCCGTGTGCGAGCGTGGCCTTGGCAGACACAGCCACCGCCGCCACGCTGGGGGGCTGTGCGTGGCCGTGAGCGGCGTCGGTGCAGGCCGGGTCCACGCAGGCGTACGGGCGTGGGGTCACTGGATCACCTCGTCCAGATGGGTGATCAGCCGGTCGATCTCACCCATGGTGTTGTAGTGAGCGATGGACACACGCACCACACCGCCCTGCGCCTGCAGACCCAGGGTTTCGATGAGGCGCTTGGCGTAGAAATCACCGAAGCGGATGCCGATACCGTGCTGGTCCACGTGGCGCACGATGGCCTCCGACGGTTGCTCACCCGCCATGAAAGCAATGGTGGGCACGCGGCTGCCATCGGTGGCACCGGTGTGGCCGATCACGCGCACCGACTTTTTGCTCCGCAGGTAACCCAGCAGGCGCTCGGCCAGCAGGTTCTCGTGCACTTCAAACGCGTCGAACGCGGCCTGCATCTTCTGGCGGTCGGTACCGGCAGCACCGAGCATGTTGCCCACGTGCACCAGGTAGTCGTTGATGCCCATGCAGCCGTACGACAGCTCGTAGTTCACGTTGCCGGGTTGCAGCTTGTAGGGCACCACGTCCGTGCCGATGAAGTAATGGTTGAGGCTGGGCAGACCCATCAGCAGGCTGCGCTGGATCCACATCACCGCGTAGTGCGGGCCGAACACCTTGTAGAAGCTGAACACATAGGCGTCTGCCCCGCTGGCCTGCACGTCCACCAGCCGGTGCGGCGCGTAGGCCACCGCGTCCACGCACAGGCGAGCGCCCACCGCATGCACGTGCTGCGCCACCTCGGCCACCGGGTTCACCGTGCCCAGGATATTGGAGGCGTGGGTCATGGCGACCCAGGTCGTCTTGGGTGACAACAACCGGTCCAGATCGGCCAGGTCGAGTTCCAGTGTCTGGGGGTTCACTTCCCACACCTTGACCACCGCGCCGGCGCTGCGCAGGCGCATCCAGCAGCCGATGTTGGCCTCGTGGTCGGTGTTGGTGACGATGATCTCGTCGCCCGGCTGCACGCCCGGGAGCAACGCCTGGGTGAACAGGAACATGAGCGAGGTGGTGGCGCCGCCCATCACCACCTCGTCGTCTGCGGGGGCGTTGATGAGCTGGGCCACCGCGCGGCGCGCGGCCAGCACGCGCTCGCCGGCCGCCTGGCTCTGCGCGTAGCTGGCGCCCAGCTGCACGCTGCTGGTGAGCAGGTAGTGGCTCACGCGGTCGGCCACGCGTTGGAGCACCTGGGAGCCACCGGCGTTGTCGAGGTAGACGCAGCCGTCTTGCAGCGCGGGGAATTCGGCGCGGATCAGGTCGAGGTTCAGGGGATTCAATGGCATGTTGAGAGCGGGGTCAGTGTGAAAGGATGGCCTGCAGAAAGGCCTGGGTTCGGGGTTCGCGCGGTGCGTCAAAAAACACGTCGGGCGCGGCCTGCTCCACCACAGCACCAGACTCCATGAAGATCACGCGGTCGGCCACGCGGCGGGCAAAGCCCATCTCGTGTGTGACGACCACCATGGTCACGCCGGTGCGCGCCAGGTCCTGCATCACATCAAGCACCTCGCCCACCATCTCGGGGTCGAGCGCGGAGGTGGGTTCGTCGAACAGCAGCACCTTGGGCTCCATGGCCAGCGCACGGGCAATCGCCACGCGCTGCTGCTGGCCGCCCGAGAGCTGGCCGGGAAACTTGTGCGCGTGCTCGGCCAGGCCCACCTTGGCCAGCAGGCCGCGGGCGCGCTCCTCGGCGTCCTTCTTGAGCAGCCCGCGCACACGCAGCGGGCCCAGCGCCACATTGGCCAGGGCCGTGAGGTGGGGAAACAGGTTGAAGCTCTGGAACACCATGCCGACCTCGGCACGCACCTTGGCCAGGCCCTTGCCGCGCACCACCTTCTCGCCGTCCACCGTCACAGCGCCGTGCTGGTATTCCTCCAGCAGGTTGAGGCAGCGGATGAGGGTGGACTTGCCCGAGCCCGAGGGCCCGATGACCACGACCACTTCGCCGAGCTCGATGTCGAGGTCGATGCCCTTGAGGGCTTCAAAGTTGCCATAGGACTTGCGCAAGCCCCGGATCTGGATCAATGCGGCCATGGGTGGTTGGGTGCAGAGCGGTGAGGCATCAGCGCAGGCTGGCGCGGTGCCGGGTTTCGAAATAGCCGACCAGCCGCACCAGCGGCAGCAGCAAGATGAGGTAGAGCACGGCCGCGCCAATGAGCGGCGTGGGGTTGGCGGCCAGCGCCTGGGCCTGCGTGGCCTGCTTGAGCAGATCGGGCATGGCCACCACGGAAGCCAGCGCAGTGTCTTTCAACACGTTGATGCAGTTGCTGGTGAGCGGTGGCACAACGATGCGGAACGCCTGCGGCAGGATCACATCGCGCATGCTGCTGAAGAAGCTCAGGCCGATGGCGTCGGCCGCCTCGAACTGGCCTTTGGGAATCGCCTCGATGCCGGCGCGGAAGATCTCGGCTGTGTAGGCACACGACACCATGGACAGCGCCAGCGCTGCCGCGGTGAATGAAGAAAAGCGCACCCCCACGAAGGGGAGTGCGTAGTACACGAGCACCAGCAGCACCAGCAGCGGAATGGAGCGGAACACGTCGATGTAGACGCGCGCCACCATGCGCAGCGGCAGCGGCCCGTACAGGCGCAGCAGCGCCATGAACAAGCCCGACACCAGTCCCGCCACGATGCTGACCAGGCCCAGCATCACCGTGACGCCAAGACCCTCCAGCAACAGCGGAAAGGCCCCCTTGAAAACAGGCCAGTTGAAGAAGGTGTCGGTCAGGTCCATGGGGTCGGGGCGGTGGTCTCAGGCGATGGTCTTGGCCGGATGTGTCAGAGCTTGGGAACGGGCATCACCTTGACGGTGGACGAGGTGTCGGGAGGCGTCGTTCCGAACCACTTCTTGTGGGTGGCCGAGATGAAGCCTTCCTTCTTCAGCGTGGTCAGGATGTCGTTGATCTTGCCGGCGTCGGCGAAGGTCTTGGAGAACATGAACGAATAACGCTCAGCCGTGGGAATGCGCGATGCGATGCGGTATTGAGGCTTGTCCTTGATGTAGTACTCCACCGCAGGAATGTCGCTGATGTAGCCGTCGATGCGGCCGGCGGCCAGGTCGAGCATGGCGGGGGCCAGGCCTTCGTAGCGGCTGATCTTGGCGATCTTGAGCTTGGCGGTGTTTTCGGTGGCGTAGATGTC
>JBBQSX010000012.1:0-35801 GCA_038213545.1 Burkholderiales bacterium | reverse complement strand
GAAAAATGGATGCCCGAAGCAGCGTTCAAGAAGGATGTGGAAGCCCGGGGTTACCAGATCAAGACTTTCAAGGTGAGCAAGGGCCAGTGCTACGAGATCTACGGCACCGACAAGGCCGGCAAGAAGGTCGAGATCTACTTTGATCCGGTCAGCGGCAAGCCCGTCGAGCAGAAGTGAGCCCCGTCGCGTCCAAGCGGGTCTGGGACCCGCTGGTGCGCGTCTTCCACTGGTCGTTGGTGGCTTGTGTGCTGCTCAACCTCTTCGTGGTCGACGATGGCGAAGACCTGCACCAGTGGCTGGGCCATGCGGCCTCGGCACTGGTGCTCGTGCGCGCGGTGTGGGGCTTCATCGGCCCGCGCCATGCGCGCTTTGCCGACTTCTTTCCCACGCCTCGCCGCGTGTCCAACCACGTGCGCGCGCTGCTCGGTGGCGAGACCGAGCACCACTGGGGCCACAACCCGCTGGGCGCATTGATGGTATTCGCGCTGTTGGGCATGGTGCTCTCACTCGGCCTCACCGGCTGGATGCAGACGCTCGACGCGTTCTGGGGTGTGGAGTGGCTGCAGGACCTGCACGAAGGTCTGGGCGAGTGGCTGATGCCGATGGTGGGCTTGCACGTGGCCGCGACGATCGTCATGGGTCGCATCGAGCGCACGCGGCTCGTCAAGGCCATGGTCACCGGTGTGAAGGAACGCTACTGACGCTGCGGTGGCAACAAGACCGCGTGGCACACTCGGCCCATGTCCCCGAGCGTGCATCCCAACGAGGTGGAGTTCACCGCCATCCGCGCCCAGGGCGCTGGCGGGCAGAACGTGAACAAGGTGTCCAACGCGGTGCACCTGCGGTTCGCCGTCCACGCGTCTTCGCTGCCCGAAGCGATCAAGGAACGCCTGCTCGCGCTCAGCGACCAGCGCATCACCACCGAAGGCGTGGTCGTCATCAAGGCGCAGACGAGCCGCAGCCTTGAGCAGAACAAAGCCGAAGCCCTGGAGCGGCTGCAGGCGCTGGTGGACAGCGTGGCCACGTTGCCCAAGGCTCGCAAGGCCACCAAACCCACCTTCGGCTCGAAACAGCGTCGGCTGGAGGGCAAGGCCACGCGTTCCACAGTCAAGCAGTTGCGCAGTCGCGTGCGCGGACTCGACTGAGCCGGCGCGTTCGCGACCTCACTTCATGGCTTCGCTGGGCGCGCGGCTGTGCTCGTTGTTGGTGTCCACCAGCAGGCGCAGCAGCTTCATGAACTGATCGCGCTGGCGCTCGCTCAGCGGCCCGAGGATCAGGTCTTGCGCGCTCAGCATGGCCGGCACCGCCTCGCCGAGCAATTGCACGCCGGCGTCGGTGAGCGCCAGCTGGCGGGCGCGACGGTCTTCGGGCGCGGTCTTGCGTTCCAGCCAGCCGCGGGCTTCCAGCCGGTCCACCACGCCACCGGTGGTGGACGCGTCCAATGCGATCGTGCGCGCCAGCGTGCGCTGGTCGATGCCGGGGTGGTTGGCCACGGTCTGCAGGGCCGCGTATTGCACCGGCGTGATGCCGATCTCGCCCAGCTCCTGCAGGAAGATGCCGACCGAGATCTGGTGCAGCCGACGGATGTAGTGGCCGGGCTGGTGGTCGATGTCGACGGCGGGTGGGCTGCGTTTCATGGCGGGGGCGATCGGGTGTGGGCGGTGGCGCCCGGGGGTTGCAGGAATGCTAGCACCGGCCGTACAATAAGTACACTGATCATCAGCATGCGGCCCATGTAGAGGAGACACCCATGACAACAAGCCGTTCAGACCTGCCTGTGCTGGTTGCCGGCGGCGGCATCGGCGGCCTGGCCGCCGCACTCGCCCTGGTGCGCCAGGGCTTTCGTGTGAAGGTGCTGGAGCAGGCGGCCGAGCTGGGCGAGATCGGTGCCGGCATGCAGCTTGGACCGAATGCCTTTCATGCGTTCGACGCGCTGGGCGTGGGGGAGCAGGCCCGCCAGCGCGCGGTCTACACCGACTTCATGGTGATGCACGACGCGATCGACGAATACCAGGTCGGCAAGATCCCCACCGGCGAGGCGTTTCGCCAACGCTTCGGCAACCCCTACGCGGTGATCCACCGGGCCGACGCGCACACGTCACTGCTCGAAGGCGTGCAGGCCAGCGGGCAGATCGAATTCGTCACCTCCACCCGCGTGACCAGCGTCGAGCAGGACGCCGATGGTGTGGCCGTGCACGACCAGCATGGCAATGCCCATCACGGCCTGGCGCTCATCGGCGCCGACGGCGTGAAGTCGGTCGTGCGTCAGCGGTTCGTGGGCGACGAGGCGCGCGTGACCGGCCATGTGGTTTACCGCGCGGTGGTCGACAAGGCCGACTTCCCCGAAGACCTGCAATGGAACGCGGCCAGCATCTGGGTGGGCCCCAACTGCCATTTGGTGCACTACCCCCTGCGCGGCGGCGAGCAGTACAACGTGGTCGTGACCTTCCACAGCCGCGAGCAGGAAGAGTGGGGCGTGACCGAAGGCAGCCAGGCCGAAGTGCAAAGCTACTTTCAGGGGCTGTGTCCGAAGGCGCGCCAGCTGATCGACCTGCCCAAAAGCTGGAAACGCTGGGCCACGGCCGACCGCGAGCCCATCGGCCAGTGGAGCTTTGGCCGCGTCACGCTGCTGGGTGATGCAGCCCACCCGACCACACAGTACATGGCGCAGGGCGCGTGCATGGCGATCGAAGACGCGGTGACGCTCGGTGAAGCGCTGCGCGTGCACGGCAACGACATCGAAAAAGCCTTCGACCTCTACCAGCGCTCGCGCGTGGCGCGCACCGCGCGCATCGTGCTGAGCTCGCGCGAGATGGGCCGCATCTACCACGCCAAAGGGGTGGAGCGCCTGGTGCGCAACGACCTGTGGCGCGGCCGCAGCCCTGAACGTTTTTACGATGCGATGGAATGGTTGTACGGCTGGAACGTCGAGAACTGCCTGGCCTCTCCTGCCTGACACCCGCAGCTTTTCCCGTTCGGACT
Organism: Burkholderiales bacterium; assembly: GCA_038213545.1. Classification (GTDB taxonomy): domain Bacteria; phylum Pseudomonadota; class Gammaproteobacteria; order Burkholderiales; family Burkholderiaceae_C; genus Hydrogenophaga. The sequence goes on along the minus strand of JBBQSX010000012.1, from coordinate 32,819 downwards.
GAGCCTGTCGAAGTCCTCGCGAGCCCTTCGACAGGCTCAGGGCGAACGGGATCTGAGGTCTGCGAAACAGCCATCAAAGCCCCACCCCGGAGAAAAACATGAACGACCTCGGACGACTCGAAGACCTGCCCGCCGACTACGTGGCCGAGCTGCGCGCGCTCAACCTCGTGCCGCTGTGGCCCAGCCTGCGCGGCGTGCTGCCGCCCACCATTCCCACGCGCCAGACGCAGGCCACGCACTGGCCCTACAAGACCATCAAGCCGCTGCTGCTCAAGGCCGGCGAGCTCACCCCGATCGAAAAGGCCGAGCGCCGCGTGCTGGTGCTGGCCAACCCGGGCCACACGCTGGAAAAAATGCAGGCCAGCGCCGCCATGTACCTCGGCATGCAGCTGCTCATGCCCGGCGAGTGGGCGCCCAGCCACCGCCACACGCCCAACGCGGTGCGCATGGTGGTCGAAGGCGAAGGCGCCTGGACCACGGTGGACGGCGAACGCTGCCCCATGAGCCGTGGCGACCTGATCCTCACGCCCACCGGCCTGTGGCACGAGCATGGGCACGACGGAGACGAGCCGGTGATATGGCTCGACGTGCTGGACCTGCCGCTGGCCTACTACCTGGAGGTGAGCTACCACCTCAACGGTGCGCGCCAGGCGGTGAACCCCGGTCATGGTGAACGGGCCTATGCGCGCGGTGGCCTGGTGCCCACGCCCGTGTTCGGACGCAGTGGACGGCGCTACCCCATGCTGCGCTACCCCTGGGCCGACGCGAAGGCCTCGCTGGAGTCGCTGGCCGCCGACCAGCCCGACGTGGACGCGGTGCAGCTGACCTACGTGAACCCGGAGACCGGCGAAGACGCGGAGAACATCCTCGGCTTCCACGCCCTCATGCTGCGCCCGGGCCAGACACTGCAGCTACCTGCACGCTCGCCGGCCGTGGTGTACCACGTGATTGAAGGCGCAGCCCGCGTGGCCACCGAAGCGACCGGTTTCGATCTGGTCGCCGCCGACACCTGCTGTATTCCCGGCTACACCGCCACCACGCTCACCAACGCCTCGGCCAGCGCACCGGCCTTCCTCTTCATCGCCGACGAATCGCCGCTGCACCGCAAGCTGGGCGTGTACGAAGTGCGCCCCGACAACCAACCCAACATGCCTTGAGCTCCACCATGACCACTTACCTCTTCCCTCCTCCTCCCGTTGCGTCCGTGCCCGTGCGTGGCCACGCCGAGCTGTTCCCCGTCAACCGCCTGTTCTTTGTCGGCCGCAACTACCACGCACACGCGGTGGAAATGGGCAAGCCGGTGGACAAGTCGGTCGAGCGGCCGTTCTACTTCACCAAAGCGCCGCAGACGCTTGCGCTCTCAGGCACCACCACGCCCTACCCGAGCGAGACGGCCAACTACCACTTCGAGATGGAGTTGGTGCTGGCCATCGGCAAGCCCGGCTTTCGCGTGAAGGCGGAAGACGCGCACACGATCATTTACGGCTACGCCTGCGGCCTGGACATGACACGGCGCGACCTGCAGCTGGTGGCGCGCGACAAGGGCCGCCCCTGGGACCTGGGCAAGGACGTGGAGCATTCCTCGGTGTGCAGCGAAATCGTGCCCATGCCCAGCGTGGTGATCGAGCGCGGCGGCATCGAGCTCTCGGTCAACGGTGTGGTGAAGCAGAAGTCCGACGTGGACAAGTTGATCTGGAACATCCGCGAAATCATTGCCGACCTCTCGCTTTTCTACCACCTGCAACCGGGCGATTTGATTTACACCGGCACGCCCGAAGGCGTGGGCGCGGTGCTGCCGGGCGACAAGATCACCGGTTCGGTTGAAGGTGTGGGCGAGGTCGCACTGACGGTCGGCCCGAAGGCCTGAGAAGGCCTTCGGCCATCAGCCGCAAGAGCCGAGGTGTCCGCACTGCGTGCAGTGATCGCAGCCATCTTTGCGGATCACCGCGTGTGCGCCGCACTCGCCACACTTCTTGCCCGGCATCATTCCGGGCGTGGCTTGCACCACCACCGCTGAGGGCGGATCCGACGAGGGCGTGACGCTGGCGCGCTCGGCGATCAGCGTCTGCACCGCGTACGCAATGGCCGCCACCACCGAGTCGTGCCACATGGGCACATGCGTGCCATCGGCCTTCTGGTGCGTGCCCATGCGCACCGGGCCGCGGTCCCACACCACCTTGCGCATGTCGCGCAGGGCGCGCTCCAGAAAACCACCGCGCGCGGCCAGCGAAAGCAGCCGCATGCTGGACGACACCCACTGCTGCGACTCGCCGCTCTGCCCCACCGGCATGAAGAACTCAATCGCGCGCTCCACCGTGCCCGCGCCGTCGGCCGTGGGCACCGGCAGAAACGACACCAGCAGGTACAGCGTCTGGTGGCCCTCCTGCGTCCAGTACTCGATCTTGTCGGCCACCGCCGGCAAGGCACCGGGCGGGCGGCTCTCGATCACCGTGCGCATCGGGTCCACCATGGCCACGCTCGCCGTGGTTTCCGGCGTGGGTCCGGTGTCCAGCACCGAGCCCAGGATGGCGTTGGGCCGGTAGGTGGCCAGGCCTTTGAGCTGCGCACGCCAGGCCTGCTGGTACAGGCCCTTGAAGTCGTCGTACGGGTAGTCGGCCGGCACGTTCACCGTCTTGGAAATCGCGGTGTCCACGAAGGGCTGCACCGCTTCCATCATGGCCAGGTGGTCGGTCGCCGTCATCTCCAGTGCGTTCACGAAGTACTCGGGCAGTTTCGCCATGTCGCCACCGAGCTCGCGGTAGAGCCGCCAGGCGTGGTCTTCCACCGCATAGTCGTTGGTGCTTCCGTCGGCCTCGCGCTTCTTGCGCCGGTACATCCAGGAAAACGGCGGCTCGATGCCGTTGGACGCGTTGTCGGCAAAGGCCAGGCTGACCGTGCCGGTGGGGGCGATGGAGAGCAGGTGGCTGTTGCGGATGCCGTGTGTGCGGATGGCACTGCGCAAGGCCTCGGGCAGGCGGCTGGCGAAGGTGCCTTCGGCGAGGTAGCCGTCGGCATCGAACTTCGGAAACGCGCCCTTCTCCTGCGCCAGCGCCACCGAGGCCGTGTAGGCCGCGTCGCGCATGCGTTCGGCGATCTGCGCCGCCAGCGCGCGGCCCTCGGCGCGGTCGTATCGCACACACAGCATGGCCAGCGCATTGCCCATGCCGGTGAAGCCCACGCCGATGCGCCGCTTGGCCGCCGACTCCTCGCGCTGCTGCGGCAGCGGCCAGAAGGTCACGTCGAGCACGTTGTCCAGCGCGCGCACCTGCAGTGCCACGGCTTGCTCAAAAGCCTCGAAGTCGAAGCTGGGCAAACCGCCGAAACCGAAGGGGTGGCGCACGAAGCGAGGCAGGATCACCGGGCCGAGGTCGCAGCAGCCGTAGGGCGGAAGTGGCTGCTCACCGCAGGGGTTCGTAGCCTCGATCGACTCGCAGTAACGCAGGTTGTTGTCGCGCTGGATGTGGTCGAGGAACAGGATGCCGGGCTCCGCGAAATCGTAGGTGGAGCGCATCACCGTGTCCCACAGTTCGCGCGCGGGCATGCTGCGGTAGACCCACAGGCCGTCGGTGCGCTGGAAGGCGCCCTGGGCCATCAGCGTCGAGCCGGGGCGCGCGCGGTGCACGAGTTCCCACGGCTGGTCGTCGGCCAGCGCGCGCATGAAGGCGTCGCTCACGCCCACCGACACGTTGAAGTTGTTCCAGCGCCCCGGTGTGCGTTTGGCGGTGATGAACTCCAGCACGTCGGGGTGGTCGATGCGCAACACGCCCATTTGTGCACCGCGGCGCGCGCCGGCACTCTCCACCGTGGCGCACGACTGGTCGAACACGTTGATGTAGCTGCACGGGCCCGAGGCGAGTGACGCCATGGTCTTGACCTCGGCGCCGCGCGGGCGGATGCGGGAGAAGTCGTAACCCACGCCACCGCCCCGGCGCATGGTCTCGGCGGCTTCGCGCAGGGCTTCGTAGATGCCGGGGTAACCACCGTCGTCCACGCCCTGGATGCAGTCGCCCACCGGCTGCACGAAGCAGTTGATCAGCGTGGCCTGGATGGCCGTGCCGGCAGCGCTCATGATGCGACCTGCGCCGATGGCGCCGGCCTGCAGGTTGTCGAAAAAGCGCTGCTCCCACAACGCGCGGTCGGCCTCGGGCTCCACCGAAGCCAGGGCGCGCGCCACCCGGCGGTAGATGTCCTGCTCGCTGGTTTCGCCGTCCTTGAGGTACTTCTCCTTCAGCACGTCCAGCGTGATGGGTTGCTGGCCGATGGCAGTGCTGGCGTTCTTGATCGCGTCGCGTTTCATGGTCGGATTTCCTCGGGTGGGTTTGAATGCGCGAGAACGATCGTGAGCAGCACGCTGGCGTCTTCCACCGCCAGCAGGCTGTGCGGCACGCCACCCCGCAAGAAGAGCAGTTGCCCGGCCTGCAGGCGTTGCAAGCCCCCGGGCGTTTCGAAGTCGAGCACGCCGTCGAGGCACTGCACCGTGATCTCGCCCGCCACCTGGTGCATCGGCATGGCACGGCCCCTTGGCAGCCGCAAGTGCATGACCTCCAGCTGCCCGGACTTGAACAAGGCCACGGACTGTGTGCTCAGCGCATCGCCCCCCTGGTTCAGCAGGTTGGCGATTTCGCCGGATACGAGGTGGTGCAGGGCCATGGTCGGTTCCTCGTGAACGTGCGGATGGCGGACAACGCCAACGGCACACGTGAGGTTAGCGACTTTTGCCGTCGGCTGATACCCGCTCCCGAGGCTTCTCCGCCCGTCGCACTGTGGCTGATGCCGCAGCGGCTATGCTGGCGGCGACCTTCACCGCCAGCGGACCGCATCCACCTCATGCCCACACCCCACAACGCCAAACTTCACAGCTCGCGCACCGTGCGTTGGCTGTTGTGGCTGGCCGGCAGCGTGGCGCTGGCGCTGGGTCTCATCGGTGTGGTGTTGCCCGGCCTGCCGACCACGCCGTTCGTCCTGCTGGCCGCCGCCTGCTACGCCAAGGCCTCGCCCCGGCTGCACGGCTGGCTGCTCAACCACCGCTTCCTCGGCCCCATGGTGCGCGACTGGGAAGCGCACCGCAGCCTCACACGCCGCAGCAAGACCGTGGCACAGGTGAGCATGGTGGTGATGGTCGGTCTGTCGGCCTGGGGCTTGCAGAACCGGCCGGTGGTGCTGGCGATCGTGCTGATCGCTGCACTCATCGGGGTGCTGGTGGTGGGGCGCATCCCCACCCGCTTGCCGAATCAGCGCTGACGATCCGGCGCCGGGCCGCCCCAAGCCGGATCAGCCCCCTCGGGGGGCAGCGACCCGCGCAGCGGCGGAGCGTGGGGGCCTAGTTGCCTCGCCGCGCCAGCACCTCGAACGCCGGCAGCGTCTTGCCTTCCAGCACTTCGAGAAACGCACCACCACCGGTGGAGATGTAGCCCACGTCCTTCTCGATGCCGTACTTGGCAATGGCCGCCAGCGTGTCGCCCCCGCCAGCGATGCTGAAGGCGCTGCTCTTGGCAATCGCTTCGGCGATCACCTTGGTTCCATTCTCGAACGCGGCGAACTCGAACACGCCGACCGGGCCGTTCCACACGATGGTGCCGGCCTTCATCAACTGCTCGGCCAGCTTCGCTGCGGTCTCAGGGCCAATGTCCAGGATCAGGTCGTCATCGGCCACGTCGGTGGCAGCCTTCACGGTGGCCACCGCATCGGCGCTGAAGGCCTTGGCGGTCACCACGTCGGTGGGAATCGGCACCTCGGCGCCACGCGCCTTCATGGCCTCGATCACCGCTTTGGCCTCGTTCACCAGGTCGGCCTCGGCCAGGCTCTTGCCGATCTTCAGGCCCGCGGCGAGCATGAAGGTGTTGGCGATGCCGCCGCCCACGATGAGCTGGTCCACCTTGCTGGCCAGGCTTTTCAGGATGGTGAGCTTGGTGCTGACCTTGCTGCCCGCCACGATGGCCACCAGCGGGCGCTTGGGTGCGAGCAGCGCGGCGGCGATGGCGTCCATCTCGGCGGCCAGCAGCGGGCCGGCGCAGGCAATCGGTGCGGTCTCGGCAATGCCGTAGGTCGTGCCCTCGGCGCGGTGCGAGGTGCCGAAGGCGTCGTGCACAAAGATGTCGCACAGGGCGCCGAGCTTCTTCGCCAGTTCGGGGCTGTTCTTTTTCTCGCCCACGTTCAGGCGGCAATTCTCCAGCAGCACCACTTCACCGGGTGCCACCGAAAAATCACCGTCGACCCAGTCGGCCACCAGGCGCACTGGGCGGTCCATCAAAACCGACAAGCGCGCGGCCACCGGCTGCAGCGAGTCTTCGGGCTTGAATGCGCCTTCGGTGGGTCGGCCCAGGTGTGAGGTGACCATGACGGCCGCGCCCGCTTCCAGCGCCATCTGGATCGCCGGGATGCTCGCCCGGATGCGGGTGTCCTCAGTGATGCGACCCGTGTCGTCCTGTGGCACGTTGAGGTCGGCCCGGATGAAGACCCGCTGGCCCTTGACGCGGCCACTGGAGCAAAGATCGGAGAAGCGGATGAAGGACATGGTGCTGTGCAGATGGGTGGAGGACAAACCCACGCATTGTAGGAAAGGCCCCTCCCGAGTCGTCGCTCAGTCGTCATCCTCGTGCGCCGACGGCCCCGACAACAGACCATTCCAGGTCTGGGCCGACACCAGGCCGTTGGGCGCCTGCTGCCACTGCCAGGCACCAAACGCCAGCACCGAGGCGAGCAACAAGGCGGCGAGCCCACTGCGGTTGTGTTTCACCAGGCTCGGGCCTGGGCCCTCCACGCGGCCGGTGAGCATGGGCAGCGCCTGGTTCTTGCGGCGCAACAGGCTCAGGCCAGCGATCAAGGCGATGTGGCCGAGCACGACCACCAGGAAGGCGTCGCCGAAGAAACCGTGCACATCTTCCAGCCAGCCGCCCCAGTCGTTGTAGCTGCCATAGCCGCTCAGCGTGAGCGGCACCACCATCACCAGCAGCGCGAACACGGCGAGCGCCATCAGCAGGTTCTGACCCTGGCGCCAGTTGACCGCAGCCAGACCCGGCGCCGATGTGAGCGAGCGCAACCAGGCCGGTGCGCCCGCCAGCTTGCGCCAGAGCTGGCCCAGACCCGCCTGGCGCGGACCAAACAGACCGTACAACACGCGAAACGCGAGCAGCCCGGCCAGTGTGTAGCCCAGCGTGACGTGCAGCAGCCGCCAGCGTTCACCCTCGGCGGAGAGGTAGGCGCCCACGAAGCTCAGGGCGAAGAGCCAGTGGAACATGCGCGTGGGTGCATCGGTGACCAGCCGTGTGGGCGCGGGCATGGCGCGCGCGGCCTCGGGCTGGGCGGCGGTGTTGAAGTCGGGTGCGGTGTGCATGGTCGTCTTTCAGAAGTTCAGTCGTTCCAGCCGCGGCGCAGGCGCGCGTCCAGCCCCGGCGGAAAGCGAAGGTTGTCGTCATCGAACATGCCCTGGCTGGCGCCGGTGTGGCAGGCGGCGCAGTTGGCCGCGCTCTTCACACTGGCGTGTTTCCAAACGGCGGCGTCGATGTTGCGGTGCTTGCGTTCGAACCATGCCGAGCGCGTGATGCGGTCCTGCGGGGGTTCTTCGTTCACGCGCTTGTAAGTGCCAGCGTGGGTCTGCAGCCACTGGCTGAGCTGGGTCACGGTGGCCGCGTCGAGCGAGGCGTCGGTGCCGTAGTGCTTGTCGAGTCCGCTCATGATGTGTTGCCACGAGCGCGCCGGCAGCATGCCGGGCGGGTAGGCGATGTGGCAGGCGGCGCACTCCTGCGTGTAGGCCTGCGGTACGTTGCGCGGCATCATCGGGCCGCCATCGGCATGGGCGCCAGCCAGGCCGATGGCCAAGAGGGCCAGGATGGAGAGGATGGATTTCATGGGATCTCTTTCAGGGTTTGAGGCTGAGCAGGTACGCCATCACGTCGGCCTTCTCGGCCGCACTGCATTCGCGGCTGAGCACGTCCTTGCAGTTGCGGCGGAACCATTTGTCCGACTTGGCGGCGTCGGTGAACGCCTGGGCGTTGAAGGCCGGCGCCAGCGGGGCGATGGGCTTGGCGGTGCTGGCGTGTTCGCCCCGGCGCGTGGGCGGTGTGCCGTGGCACGAGGCGCAGGACCACTCGGCGCCGTGGCGGCTGTTGAAAAAAACCTGGCCTTTGGCTGCGTTGCCCGGTGCGCCAGCCTCGGCGCTCCAGCGGCTGAGCTGTTCGCCCGGTGTGGTCTCGCCGGCGTGGACAGCGACCGAGGCAAAGACCAGCAGCGCGAGGGCCGCGAGTCGGGGAAGATGAAATGCGTGGTTCAAGGCGTTCGTCCAGTGATCGGGGTGAGGGCATCTTGCGAAACCGCGGCTGTACGCCACCTGAAGCATCTGTTCATCGGGCGTTCAGGTTCGACCCGCACAATGGGTCTACCCATGGCCAGCCAGCTGCTGCCTGTGCACCACCTTGACCCCACCACGCCGTCGACCCCTGCATCGCATCGCGCTGACCAGCCTGCTGGCCGCCGCGTTGCTGAGCGTGCCTGCGATCGCCAGCGACAAGGACCACGACCGCGCGCGCGAGGCCGTGAAGGCCGGTCAGGTGATGCCGCTGCGCGCCGTGCTGGAGCGTCTGGAACGCGAGCACCCGGGCCAGGTGCTGGACGTGGAGCTTGAGGACGGGGACGGCCAGCTGGTCTACGAAGTCAAGCTGCTGCAGAACGACGGCCGGCTGGTGAAGCTCGAACTCGACGCCAGGACCGCCACCGTGCTGCGCCGCAAGCAACGCTGAGCACCCACCCATGCGCATCCTGCTCGTTGAAGACGACCCCACCCTGCGCGCACAGCTGCGCGCAGGCCTGCATGAAGCCGGCTATGCAGTGGATGAGGCCGACAACGGGCGCGATGCCCACTTTCTGGGCGACACCGAAGCCTTTGACGCGGTGGTGCTCGACCTCGGTCTGCCAGTGCTTGACGGCCTGAGCGTGCTCAAGCGCTGGCGCCATGCGGGCCGTGGGGTGCCGGTGCTCATCCTCACCGCGCGGGACAACTGGAGCGAAAAGGTGGCCGGCATCGATGCCGGTGCCGACGACTACCTGACCAAGCCCTTCCACATGGAAGAGTTGCTGGCGCGCCTGCGCGCACTCATCCGCCGCTCCGGCGGCCTCGCCTCACCGCTGCTGGTGTGCGGTGAGCTGGCGCTGGACACCCGCAGCGGCCGCGTCACGCTGCAGGGCCAGACCGTGGCGCTGACCAGCCACGAATACAAGGTGCTCGAGTATTTGATGCACCGACCGGGCGCGGTGGTCTCGCGCACCGAACTCACCGAACACATCTACGCACAGGACTTCGAGCGCGACTCCAACACCATCGAAGTCTTCGTGGGCCGGCTGCGCAAGAAGCTGCCGCCCGCGCTGATCGAGACCGTGCGCGGCCTGGGTTACCGCCTGGTGCCGCTGCCATGAAACGCTGGATCGGCTCGCTGCGGGTGCGCCTGTTGCTGGGCACCCTGGTGGCGCTGGCGCTGGCGCTGCTGCTGGCGGGGGTGGTTCTCGGCGGTCTGTTCCGCGACCACGTGATGCGCCAGTTCGAGACCACGCTCACCCAGCAACTCGACCAGCTCACCGCGCGGCTCGCGTTCGACGCCGGTGGCCAGCCGAAGATCGATCCACAGGCGCTGTCGGACCCGCGCTGGCAACGGCCGTTTTCCGGCCTGTACTGGCAGCTGGACCGCGTGAGCACCGACGGCCAGAGCCGCAGCGGCGTGCTGCGATCGCGCTCGCTCTGGGACAGCAGCCTCGCACTGGACGCCGACGCGATGGCCGATGGCGGCACCCATGTCCACGAGGGGCTGGGGCCGCAGGGAGCGCCGGTGCTGATGCTGGAACGCACGGTGCGCGCAGCGGAAGCCCCCGCCGCGCAGTGGCGCCTGATCGTGGCGGGTGACCTGCAGGGAACTGCGCAAGCGATCGACCGCTTTCGCGGTGTGCTGAACGTGTCGCTGCTGATCCTGCTGGGGCTCTTGGCGATGGCCGCGCTGGCGCAGGTGCTGGTGGGTCTGGCGCCGCTGCGCGCCATGCAACGCGCACTCAATGAAGTGCGCGAGGGGCATGCGCAGCGACTGGAGGGCGATTTTCCGTCGGAGGTGCAACCCCTGATCAACGACTTCAACCAGGTGCTGACGACCAACGCCGAGGTGGTGACGCGCGCCCGCACCCACGCGGGCAACCTGGCCCATGCGCTCAAGACGCCGCTGGCGGTGATGGCGCAGGCCGCCAGCACCGGTGCGGCGGATCTGCCGGCGCTGGTGCAGGCGCAGGTGGCGATGTCGCAGCGCCACATCGACGCCCACCTCAGCCGTTCGCGCGTGGCGGCATCGCTCCAGCTGCCGGGTCAACGCACGCCGGTAGCACCCGTGCTCGCGGGGCTGCTGCGCGTGATGGAGCGTGTGCACGCCCAGCGCAGTCTGTCTTTTGAGCTGGTACAGGTGGACCCGGCGCTGGCCTTTGCCGGCGACGAGCAGGACCTGCAGGAGATGCTGGGCAACCTGCTGGACAACGCCTGCCTGTGGGCGCGCAGCGCGGTGCGGATGGGCGCAGTCCGTGAAGGTGAACAGCTGGTGGTCAGCGTGGACGACGACGGCCCGGGCATCTCGGCGCAACAGCGCAGCGCAGTGCTTGCGCGCGGGGTTCGACTGGATGAATCAGCACCAGGCAGCGGCCTGGGCCTTGCGATCGTCGCTGATCTGGCGCGTCTGTACAAAGGCGACGTCGCGCTGGAGAACGGCGCGCTGGGTGGGCTGTGTGTGCGTCTCAGTTTGCCGATGGCGGCTTGACCTTGCCCGGCTGGGTGAGGGCCGATGCGCACGGCGCCAGGAAATCCAGTGCCACGTCGTGCACCTGGGTCTGCACGTCCATCAGACCCAGTACCGAGTGAAACAGGTTGTCGTGCGAGAGTGGCTTGTCGCCCTGGGCCCGCAGGCACTCCACACCCACACCGCTGCGCTGCTGCATCGACGGCGAGAGCCAGGCCACCATGGGGACATGGATCTGCTGCTGCGGTGCCAAGGCGTAGGGCAAACCGTGCAGGTACAGCCCTTTTTCGCCGAGCGATTCGCCATGGTCGGACATGTAGATCAGGCCGGTGGCGTTGGTACCGCTCTTTTCACGCGCCTTGAGCCACTGCAGCGACAGGTCCAGGAAATGGTCGGTGTAGGCGATCGAGTTGTCGTAGGCGTTGACCAGTTGCTCAGGCGGGCAGTCGGACAGGGTGTTGCTGATGCACTCGGGCATGAAGGGCTTGCGGTCGGGCGATGCGCGCTTGAAATAGGCTGGGCCGTGGCTGCCCATCTGGTGCATCACCAGCACCACACCACGGGCACGGCGCTGCGGGTCCAGCGCCTCAATGCGCGCGTCCAAGCCATCGAGCAAGGCGGGGTCGAGGCACTCACCGCCATCACACAGGCCAGGAATCTTGAGGTCGGTCGTGCTGGCGCTGGGCACGCGAGCACACACGCCCTTGCAGCCAGCCTGGTTGTCGATCCACAGCACGGCGAGGCCGGCGCGCTGCAGCACATCGAGCAGGTTCTCGTGCTCGGGCGTCTGGTCGCCACCCTGCGTTCGCGTGAGCGGCGAAAACATGCAGGGCACCGAGACCTTGGTGTTGGTGCCGCAGGACTGGACCTGGCTGAAATTGACCAGCCCTTCTTCGGCCTGCCAGCGGGCCAGCGCAGGCGTGGTGTTGCGGGCATAGCCATTGAGGCCGAAATTCTGCGCACGGGCTGTTTCGCCCACCACAACCAGCAACAAAGGCGGCTTCTGCTGAGCGGCATAGCTCGTGCCGAGGCGGGCATCCTCACCCACCAACTTGAGCGGTTGAACATGTTTGGGCAGCTGATCTGCGGCCACTCGAACCGCGGCGTACAGGCTGTTGACCGGGTTGACCATGTATCGCAGCTCTTTGTGGTTGCGCATGAGCGAAGCCAGGTCTTGATAAGTGACCAGGGTGGCCACAGCCAGCACCAACACACCCACCAGCGCTCCCAGCGCATTGCGCCCGGTCTGAGGCAACCAGCTGCGCGTGGCCAGCGGTCGCCGCCAGATCACCCACAAGGGCAGGCCGGCCACCAGCAGCACGGTCACCGGCAAGGCCCAGGACATGAGGTCTCGCACTTCGCGCACGTCGGTCTGCACGATGTTGGCCATCATGGTCGGATCGATCACAGCGCCGTACTGCAGCATGAAATGGGTGTTGAAGGCGCTCACCAGCACCAGGGCCGTGGCCACCGGGCGAAACACGCGAGGCCAGGCCAGCAGCGAGAGCAGGGCCGCCGTGACACCCACCACCACCAAGCCGAACCCTCCCAGCAATGCCAGACGCTGCGCGGGCGTGCCGGCCAGCTCGTTCACGCGCAGCCACAACGGCAGGTTGCCGGCCACAGCCAGCCACAGCGACAGCAGCCACACGGCGGTGGCGGGGCGCCAGCTCAGCTGGGAAAGTCGGGTGCCGCTCAGTGGCGAGCGAGAAAGAGACGAAGGCATGGGTGAAGCATCTGAAGTCGGAACATGCCGACGCTACCAGCTTCGCGCTCGCGGGTTAAGTGATGCTTATGGCGCCGGGCGTGGCCAGCGCAGTGTGAAGCGCGTGGTCATCGGCGCTTCGCCGGTGTCGCGCTGCAGCGTGGCGCCCAGCTGCTCGGCAATGCGCTGGACCAGCCGCAAGCCCAGCCCAAGCCCCGAGGAGGGCTGAGGCTTTGCCGGGCGGGGTGCGTCGGCCCGCTGACCATCGTCGCTGACCGACACGCCGGTCTCGCGCCCGGTCTGCCAGACCTCCACCACCACCTGCGTGCCTGGCGGGGTGTGGCGCATGGCGTTTTCAATCAGGTTGCGCAGCGCCAGCTCCAGCAGCGTGGGTTGAGCATGCAGGACCGCTGGCGCATCAGGTTGCTCCAGCGACAGCTCATGGCTGCTCTCGAAGCCTTCCTGTGCATGCGAGGCAATCAAATCAGCGGCGACCTCGCCCAGTGAGACATCCTTCCATGCCTCGCGGCCCGTGCCGTCGCGCTGCGCGCGCGCAAGTTCCAGCAACTGCGAGAGGATGTGTCCGGCCCGCAATGCGCTGTCTTCCAGCTGCGACAGCCGCTCGGGCGAGGGGTCGTGTCGGGCCGCGCTGGCCTGCAACGACATGGCCGCCAGCGGCGTGCGCAGCTCGTGCGCGACGTCCGACGCAAACTCGCGCTCGCGCCGGGCTTGCGTCTGCAACGAGTCCACGAGGGTGTTGATGGCGCGCACGGTGCTGGAAAACTCATGAAAGCGATGCGCCGTGTCCAGCCGCTGACCCCCCAGGCCGTCAAGTGCGCCCACATCGCGTGAGAGGCGCACCAGAGGACTCAGGCCACGGCGCATCGCCCACCACAACAGCAGCGCCACCAGCGGCAGCACCAGCAGGGCCGGGCGCGCGAGCTTGAGTGCCATGTCGCGCCCGAGGTCCACCCGATGGTCCACGTCCATCACCACGGCCACCAAGTCGGGTGCGTGCTCCCCCTGACCCGCTGCGGCATACACCCGCCAGCGCACGGGACCGCTGGAGGTGGTCTGCGTGCGTTCGCTGAAGCCGATGGCGGGCGGTTCGTTCAGACCGAGACTGCCCGAGAGGTCGTGCGTGTCGGTCCTCAGTTGACCGTCCACCCAATGCAGCACGGCCACGTCCTGCACATAAGGCCGGGCACGTGTTGTGGCAATGGGCTCGACCGACACCTCGGTGTCGCCCGGGTCAACCGACAGCCACAACCGCGCCACGGCCACCAGTTGCCCGTCCGTGATCTCTTCGGCCTCATGGTGACCGGTGTACCAGGCCACCATCAGCAGCGTGGCCCACACCACCAAAAGGGCGCCCACCACCCAGCTCCAGAGAAAGCGCTGCAGTGTTGGCAAGCGCGCGCGCTGTGTCGACATCGTCATGCGGGTGGGTTTTGCTGGGGCACGAAGTAGCCCACGCCGCGCACGGTCTTGATCAGCGACTCACCCAGCTTGCGCCGCAGGTGGTGAATGTGCACTTCGATGGCGTTGCTCTCCAGCGCTTCACCAAAGCCGTACAACGACGACTCCAGCCGCGACTTGGACAACACCTGTGGACGCGCCTGCAGCAAGGTCATCAGCAGCGCAAATTCCTTGCCGCCCAGCGGCACCAGCTCACCCGCGCGCAGCACGGTGTGGGACGCGGGGTCCACCACCAGGTCGCCGTGCGCGATCACCGGGCTGCTGCGGCCCACCGCCCGGCGCAGCATGGCGCGCAGGCGGGCCAGCAGTTCGTTGGCGTCGAAGGGTTTGACGATGTAGTCGTCGGCACCGCTGTCCAGGCCGCTGACGCGGTCGCTCACGCCGTCGCGTGCCGTCATGATCAGCACCGGCAGGTCGTTGCGCGGCAGGGCGGCGCGTCCGGCCACCGGCGTGGCCTGGCGGCGCAGGCGGGCCAGAAGGTCCAGGCCATCACCGTCGGGCAGGCCGAGGTCCAGGATCAACACATCCACCGGCTCCACCGACAAAACGTGCCACGCAGACTCGATGGTGCCGCACACGTCCACCGCATAGCCCGCCTGCTTGAGCGAGGCCTGCAAACCGCTGGCGATACCGGGATCGTCTTCCACCACGAGTGCGCGCATTGTCGAAATGGACAGAACGTCCGTTGATTGGGGAACAGGTCATTATGGTGACGCCGCTTAAGTCGTACTTAACGAGGATCATCGACACTCTTGGCATGCAACCACCCAGCTGCGCGGCCGCCTCGCTCACCCCATCTGCTGTCCTTGCTCCATCGGCGTCGCCAGTGACGGCCTGGTGGTTGGGCGCGCTGCTTCTCACCGGTCTGTGGGATCTTGGCGGGCTCGATCTGGCCGTGATGCGCCTGATCGGCACCACCACCGGCTTTCCTTTGCAACACATGTGGGTGCTGGAGCGGGTGCTGCACGAAGGTGTGCGCCAGGCCTCCACCGGGCTGTTTCTGCTGATTGTCGTGTGGGCCGTGTGGCCCGCGCGCTGGAACACGGCTCGCCTCTCGGCGATGAACCTGCCCAGGCGCGAGCGTTGGGCCGTGCTGTCGCTCGTGGTGCTGTCGCTGATCGCGGTCAACCTGATCAAGAACGCCAGCCTCACCAGTTGCCCCTGGGACTTGCGGACCTTCGGCGGGCCGGCGGTGTATGTGTCGCACTGGTCCTGGGGCCTGGCCGATGGAGGCACCGGGCGCTGCTTTCCGGGCGGTCATGCTTCCAGCGCGTTCGCCTTTCTGGGGCTCTGCCTGCCCTGGCTCATGCCGCCTGCGGGCACACAACGTCGCCGCTCGGTGGGCATGCGCTGGCTGCTCGCGGTGATGGTCCTGGGCGCGGTGGCGGGCACGGTGCAGACCGTGCGCGGCGCCCACTATCCCAGCCACACGCTGTGGACCTTGGTGATCTGTGGCGGCGTGTCGCTGGCGCTCTGGCGCCTCATGCTTTCTGGACTGGTTGCAAAACCGGCCTGAACTGTTCACCAGCCGAGCAGCAAGCGCAGGGGCAGGTACACAGCGGTTCCGCAGACGATGGTGCCCAGCACGCCGCGCTTCCAGAAGAACCACGCCATGCCCGCGAACGCGGCGAACAGGCGCGCGTCTTGCCAGGTGGTGATGAACACGCCCTGCGTGGTGACGATCTCCGGAATGACCACCGCCGCCAGCGCCGCGATGGGCGCGTACTGCAGGCCGCGCTGAGCCCAGTGCGGCAAGGTCCATGGCTTGCTGGAGATGAAGAAGAAGCCGCGCGTGATCACGGTGATGCAGCCCAGCGCCACGATGGTCAGCAGGGTCCAGGGGTCGAGGTCAAACATGGGGCACACCTCCCGCCGGGTCTTGCGGGCCGAGCTTCTCCAACACCAGGCAGATCGCCACCGCGCTGGCAATGGCCACCAGGATGTTGAGCTTGAGCGGCAGCGCAATGGCCGCCACCGCCGCAGCCCCGGCCACACCCGCCGAGACGATGCGCAGCTTCGAGCTGGCCAGTGAACACAGCACCCCCAGCAGCGCCAGGATGCCGGCAAAGCCCAGTCCCCAGGCCATGGGAATCACGTTGGTCAGCGCAATGCCGAGCAGGCTGGCGCCCATCCACGAGACGTAGTTCACCGCGCAATTGCCCATGAGGTAGGCCTGCTGGCCCGCCAGTTCGTCCGGCGTAGCGCCCGGCTTGGGATAGCGGCGCGCAAAGAACACATAGCTGAGGTCGGCGGTGATGTAGCCCGTGACCATGCGCTGCCAGCGCGGCAGGTGCATGAGGTAGGGCCGCAGGTGGGCGGAGAACACGACAAAGCGCAAATTGACGCAAAACGCCGCCGCCAGGATCACCCACAGCGGTGCGCCGGCCGCGATCATGGGCACCGCCGCGAGCTGCGCACTGCCCGCGTAGACGATCAGCGTCATGAGCACGGCCTCCAGCGGCGACAGACCGGATTGCACCAGCGACACGCCGGTCATCAGCCCCCAGGCACCGATGCCCATGGCCACGGTGGTCTGCTCGCGAAAGCCCTGCCAGAACTCGGGACGGTTGCGGTGTTCGCGCAGATAGAACATCAGGCTGGCGCCTTCTGCGCGGACGCTGCATCCAGCACGTCACCCTCACGCATGTCGAAGCCACGCAGGAAGTCGGCCGCCGCCAGGCGTTTGCCGCCCGCGCGCTGCAACTCGGTCAGCACCAGGGCGCCGCTGGCGGTCTGCACCCTGATGCCGGCATCGCCCACCGACAGCACCTGGCCGGGAATCGCGCCCGCCACCCCATCGACGGCATGGGCAGCCCACACCTTGACCGCCTCGCCGGTGCGCGCCGTGACGGCGCCCGGGACCGGGTTGAACGCGCGAACCCTGCGCGCCAGTGTGGCCGCGTCTTGCGCCCAGTCGAGTGCGGCCTCGGCCTTGTCGATCTTGTGTGCGTAGGTCACGCCCTCGGCCGGCTGAGGCATGGGTCGAAACCCGCCGCAGGTCGCGATCTCCAGCGCCTCGACGATGAGCCGTCCGCCCAGCAACGCGAGGCGGTCGTGCAGGGCCCCGGTGGTGTCTTCAGGACCGATGGGCAGGCGCTCGGTCAGCAGCATGTCGCCGGTGTCCAGACCCGCGTCCATCTGCATGATGGTGACGCCGGTTTCGCTGTCACCGGCTTCAATGGCGCGGTGGACAGGTGCCGCGCCACGCCATCGCGGCAAGAGGGACGCGTGGATGTTGAGACACCCCAAACGCGGTGCATCCAGCACCCATTGCGGCAGGATCAAACCGTAGGCCGCCACCACCATCACATCGGCTTGCGTGGCCTCGATCGCCTCGCGCGCGGCGGCCGCATCGTCCGGGTATTTGCCGTCCAGCCGCAGGCTGCGCGGCTGCGCCACGGTGATGTGGTGCTGCAGGGCGAGCTGCTGCACGGGCGAGGCCTGCAGTTTCATGCCCCGGCCGGCCGGCCGGGCGGGCTGGGTCAGCACCAGCGGCACCTGGAAACCGGCCGCCAGCAAACGGGCCAGCGCCACGCCGGCAAATTCCGGCGTGCCGGCAAAGATGAGTTTCATGGGGAAGTGTCGAGACCGGGCAAAGGCCTCAAGCCTTCATCGCTTCGCGCTGGGCCTTGGCCATCTTGGACTTGATGCGCGTGCGCTTGAGCGGCGACAGGTACTCGACGAACACCTTGCCCATCAAATGGTCCATTTCGTGCTGGATGCACACGGCCAGCATGCCTTCGGCTTCAATCGTCTGCTCGGCGCCGTCCAGCCCGAGTGCGCGCACGCGCACGGCCAGCGAGCGCTCCACGCCGTCGTAGATGCCGGGCACCGACAGGCAGCCCTCTTCGCCCTTGCGGGTTTCAGGGCTGGCCCATTCAATCACCGGGTTGACCAGCACCATGGGCTGGTCGCGCGTTTCGCTCACGTCGATCACGATCAGCCGCTCGTGCACGTCCACCTGCGTGGCCGCCAGCCCGATACCGTGGGCGTCGTACATGGTGTCCAGCATGTGCTGGCTCAGCGAGCGGATGCGTTCGTCCACCGCTTTCACCGGACGGGCCACGGTGTGCAGTCGCGGATCGGGGTAACAAAGGATGGGCAGGAGGGTCGGCGAGTTCATGAAAACGGGGCGTTCGAAGGGCTTGCAAGGAACCGCCGACTGTACCCGGGCGACGGCTGGCGGCCAGCCGGGGACGAGCGGAACGGGGTGTGGACATTTTCGCCACTTTTGCCACGACGCGTGAATGGCCCTCGCCATAAACATTGCCTAATCAAAGGCTTGGGCGCAAAATCAAATGCGATTTGTCAAGACACGAGCGCCACCGGGAGGCCGCTGACATTTCCCGGAAAGATTCCAGAAACGTTCCAGGAAGTGCCCGCTTTCAACCGGTCATCGCCGCCCCAGGGGCCACCACATGCCATTGAAGAACCGCTTGCCTGCCGACTTTCAATCAACGCGCCCCACACGCTCGCTACGGCCGGCGGTTTGCGCCGTTGCCCTGCTCGCTGCGGCGTTCGCGGGCATCGCCTCGGCGCAAAATTTCCCCATCACACCCGGCCAGCGCGCCACCGCCAACCAGGTGGCCCAGACCGGTGTGCCGCTGTCGGAACTGGCGCCCAATGCGCCCGACAGCTACACCATCAAGCGCGGAGACACCCTGTGGGCGATCGCCGGCATCTTCCTCAAGACGCCGTGGCGCTGGCCCGAGCTTTGGGGCATGAACCTGGACGACATCAAGAACCCGCACCGCATCTACCCGGGGCAGGTGCTCTTTCTGGACAAGTCCAACGGCCGCGCCCGCCTGACCACCCGCCCGCCCGGCAGCGGCGACACCGAGACGGTGCGCGTCTCACCCCGCACCCGTTATGAAAGCCTGGGCGAGTCGGCGATTCCGCCGGTCAACCTGCAGGCCATCGAGTCGTTCCTCACCGAGCCACTGATCGTTGACGAAGCCACGTTCTCGCGTGCGCCCCGCATCGTCGCCACGCAGGAAAACCGCGTGTTGCTCAGCCGTGGCGACCGTGCCTACGCCCGCGCCCAGTACGTTGACGGCCCGCAAGGCGAGCCGCTGGCGGTGGTCGACGGCCGTTCCACCCAGTACCGCGTGTTCCGCAACGCCACTCCTTTGCGCGACCCCACCACCGCAGTCATCCTGGGCTACGAGGCCCAGTACGTGGGCAAGGCCAGCGTGGTCTCGAGCGAAACGTCCCGCACGGGTGTTGCGGCCAACGGGCAGACCGTGACCGAGATGGTGCCCGCTTCGATCGACATCGTGGCGGCCAAGGAAGAAATGCGCATTGGCGATCGCCTGTTGCCCGAGCCACCGCGCGAACTGACCAACTTCGTGCCGCGTGCACCCGAGGGGATCCACACCGGTCAGATCGTTTCGGTGTACGGCAATGCGGTCAACTTCGCTGGTCAGAACCAGGTGGTCACGATCAACCGGGGCAGGGAGCACGGCATCGAGCGTGGTCATGTGCTGGCCCTGCAGCGCGAGAGCAACCTGTTCACCGACACCACCGACAGCGCGCGCCCCCAGCTGCGCCTGCCCGGTGAGCGCAACGGTCTCATGATGGTTTTCCGCACCTTCGACAAGGTGTCCTACGCCCTGATCCTGCAGATCACCGACGGCGTCAAGGTCGGCGACCGCTTCGTCAATCCCTGACCCGCGATGCAGCGGCAGGAGTTGGCCGCCTGGGTGCGGCTGCTGCTCACGCCCGGTGTGGGCAAAGACACCGCCCGCAAGCTGCTGGCCGCTTTCGGCCTGCCCGAAGCGATCTTTGTGCAACCGCTGGATGCCCTGCAAAGCGTGGTGGGGCCCAAAACGGCCCGCGCCTTGCTTGAGGTGCCCGACGATCTGGAGGCCCGCCTCGAACAGGTCGTCGTGTGGTTGGCCGAGGGCACCAACCGCCATGTGCTGACGCTGGCCGACCCCCGCTTTCCGCCCGACCTGCTGCAGATGGCCGACCCGCCGGTGCTGTTGTACGTGGTGGGTGACCTCGACGTGCTGGCCCACCCGCGTCGCCTGGCCATGGTGGGCAGCCGCAACCCCACGCCGCAAGGCGAAGCCAATGCCCACCAGTTCGCCCGCGCGCTGGGACAGGCCGGCGTGTGCGTGGTCTCGGGGCTGGCGCTGGGTGTCGATGGCGCGGCCCACGCGGGCGCACTCGAAGGCGGCGCTCCCACCATTGCCGTGGTGGGCACCGGGCTGGACCGTGTGTATCCACGGCGCCACCTCTCGCTGGCACACCGCATCGCTGAGCACGGCGCCATCGTCAGCGAATACCCGCTGGGCACGCCGCCTTTGCCGGCCAACTTTCCGCAGCGCAACCGCTTGATCGCCGGCCTGTCGCAAGGCACGCTGGTGGTTGAGGCCACGCTGCAGTCTGGATCGCTGATCACCGCGCGGCTGGCGGCCGAGCAGGGACGCGAGGTGTTCGCCATTCCGGGCTCGATCCACGCACCGCAATCTCGCGGCTGCCACGCCCTCATCCGCCAGGGTGCCAAGCTGGTCGAGTCGGCGCAGGACATCCTCGAAGACCTGCGCATGGTGGAACCGCGGCCGCCCGAAACCGCGGTGGAAGCCGCCTTTGACGGCGACGAATCGGATGCACTGATCAAGGCCATGGGCTTCGAGCCTGTCAGCCTCGATGCACTGCAGGCCCGCACCGGACTGGACACCGCGCACCTGCAAGCCCGGCTGCTGGAGCTGGAGCTTGACGGCGCACTAGGCCGCCTGCCCGGTGGCCTGTTCCAGCGCCTGGGCCAGACCTGAAACTGCGCCTCAGGCGTCGCGCACGTGCGGGTTGTGCCTGCGCTCCGCGCCGAAGCTGCTCTCGGGCCCGTGCCCCGGGATGAACACGGTTTCTTCCCCCATCGGCCACAGGCGTTCCTTGATGCTGCTGATCAATTGTGCGTGGTTTCCCTGGGGAAAGTCGGTGCGGCCAATGCTTCCGGCAAACAGCACGTCACCCACAAAAGCCCGCTGGGCTTCGGGTGAGTGAAACACCACATGCCCCGGCGTGTGTCCCGGACAGTGGCGAACGTTGAGCACGCTGTGCCCGATCTGCACCGTGTCGCCATCGGCCAGCCAGCGCGTGGGTGTAAAGGCGCGCGCGGGAGGAAAACCGAACATGGCGCCTTGCTGCGGCAGCCCGGTGATCCAGAACTGGTCGCCCGGGTGTGGGCCGATGATGGGCAGGCCGAGTTGCTCGGCCAGATCGGCCGTGCCGCCGGCGTGGTCGATGTGCGCGTGCGTCAGCCAGATCGCCTTGAGCTGCAGACCCAGGCGCTGCACCTCGGCCAGCAGGCGGGGCAGGTCACCGCCCGGGTCGATCACCGCGGCGTCCAGGGTGTCGTCGCACCAGACGATGGAGCAATTCTGGGCGAAGGCGGTGACGGGAACGGTGAGGTAGCGCAGCATGATGCGCCCGATTCTCGCCGACAGCGCAGGGTCACTCGCGCGGGGCGGTGGCGGGATCCAGGTCTTCGAAGCAGGCGCGCACCGGCGGCAAGGCCGCGTCCAGCAGAGGTTCAGCCAGAGCACGCGCGCGTGCGCGGTCCGGGTCGCACAGCAGCCAGGCCAGTTCGTCGGCAGCGAACAGGGTGCGAACATCCGGACTCGCATCCGCACCCATGCCGTGCTGCGCCAGTTCAGCTGTTGCCTGTACCCAGGGCCCGTGGGGCCGCCATTGCTGGGCGATCAGGCTGGCCAGCCGGTCGCGCCAGTTGCCAAGCTCGGTCACAAACGGCGCGCACAGTCGCCAGCCGGATGTGCCATCGAGTTCGCGCAGCACCACGCTCCAGGCCATGTTGTGCAGCAGCGCCAGCAGGTAGGCGTCAAACGGGTCGCGGGCCTGGCTGCGTGCGATCTCTGCCGCAAGCTGCGTCTTGAATTCGGTGTGCTGCCACAGGCGCGGCGTGCTGCGTTTGACCAGGGGGCCGCTGCGGCCATCGAGCATGGGCTTGAGCACCACACGTGCGATGGCCGCACGCAGCCCGCCCACGCCCAGCATCTGGATTGAGTGACTCAACTCCATCACCGGACGCTCGCGGCGGTAGAAGGCGCTGTTGGCCATGGCCACGACCTCGGCCACCAGCGTCGGGTCGCGCGACACGTGTTCGGCGAGTTCACCCAGTGAACTGCTCTCGGAGCGCAAGCGGGCCAGCAGGGCCGGCACCACACCGGCGGCCCGCGGCAGCAGGTTGCCGTGCGAGGCGGTGTCTGCAACCCTCCCTGCCAGGCGCTGCAGCACCTGCCGCTCGGCTTCACCCAGTGCAAGCGATGCGTCGGGTGCGCACTGGGTCATCCAGGTTAGCAGGGCATCGTCCAGCACATGGCGACGCGTTGTCCAGGCCTCGGCCGACGGGCTGTGCACCATCGGCAGGGTCGGCTCCTCCACCGAAGGCGCTTTGGCGGGAGGCTGACTGGCGAACAGTCGGTGGAACCAGGTTTTCATCGGGTGGGTCGGCAGGCGTTGGTCACAGGCTCAGGTCGTAGTCGATCGTGATCGGTGCGTGATCGGAGAACTTCACGTCCTTGTAAATGTGCTCGCTGCGCGCCAGCGTCGCCAGGGCCGGTGTGGCCAGGTGGTAGTCCAGCCGCCAGCCCACGTTGTTCGCATAGGCCTGGCCGCGGTTGCTCCACCACGTGTAGCAGGCGTCGGTGGTGTCGGGCTGCAGGCGGCGGTAGACATCGACCAGGCCACCGTCGTTCAGCAGGGTGGTCATCCAGGCGCGTTCTTCGGGCAGGAATCCGCTGTTCTTCTGGTTGCTGCGCCAGTTTTTCAGATCGGCCTGCTGGTGGGCGATGTTCACGTCGCCACACAAAATGAACTCGCGCTCGCCCTTGAGCGCCATCAGGTGCGGCTGAAAGGCCGCGAGGAAACGGTACTTGGCCTCCTGCCGCTCGGGGCCTGAAGAGCCGCTGGGAAAGTAGGCGCTGATCAGCGAGAGTTTGCGCTTCGGTGTGTCAAAGCGCAGTTCGGTGTAGCGGCCTTCGGCATCGAACTCCTCGCAGCGGAAACCGGTGATCACGTCGCTGGGCTCGTGGCGGGTGTACACCCCCACGCCCGAGTAGCCCTTTTTCTGGGCAAAGTGGAAGTGGCCACGCAGACCGGCGAGCTGCTCGAAACGGCCGGCCACGTCCAACTCCTGTGCCTTCACCTCCTGCACACAAATACAATCCGGCTGGTGCGCGACGAGCCATGTCTCCAGGCCTTTGGTGGTGGCGGAGCGGATGCCGTTGAGGTTGAGGCTGGTCAGTTTGAACAAGGAAATCCCCATGGTTTTGGATACAGGTGCAGCCCATGCGGGCGCCCCGGACGCTGCGCTCGCGCAGGAATTCGTGCAGTTCTGTGTGGACGCCGGAGTGCTGCGCTTTGGTGAATTCAAGACCAAGGCGGGCCGGCTCTCGCCCTACTTTTTCAACGCCGGCCTGTTTGATGATGGCGCCAAGCTCGCGCGGCTCGCGCAATTCTATGCAAAGGCCCTGATCGCCAGCGGCGTGGAGTTCGACATGATCTTCGGCCCAGCCTACAAAGGCATTCCGCTGGGCGCGGCGCTCGCCATCGAGCTCTCACGTCTGGGCCTCAACGTGCCCTTTGCCTACAACCGCAAGGAAGCAAAAGACCATGGCGAGGGCGGCTCGCTGGTGGGCGCACCGCTCAAGGGCCGGGTGCTCATCGTTGACGACGTGATGTCCGCCGGCACCGCTGCGCGCGAGTCGATCGCGCTGATCCGCGCGGCCGGCGCCACCCCGCACGCGGTGGCCATTGCGCTGGACCGCCAGGAAAAGGCCACCGAGAAGTCCCCCGACGGATTGATTCGAGACGTGGATCACAGTGCTGTGCAATATGTGCAGCAACAACTCGGCCTGCAAGTTTGTGCAATTGCCACCCTCGCCGATTTGCTGCAGTATCTGAGCGTTCACACTGGGGGGGAGCTCGATGAGCACCGCCAGCGGGTGCAGGCCTACCGCCTGCGCTACGGTGTGAACTGAAACCCAACACCATGAACCTTGCCCGACCGTCGACCCCCTTGCAGCCGAACGCGGCGCGGCTGTGCACGGGTGCAATGGTGGCGGGGGCGCTGTGGTCGGTTGTGGTCGGTGCGCAAGCCCAGGGCATTTACACCTGCGTCGACGGCAAAGGCCGGCGCATCACCTCCGACCGCCCGATCGTGGAATGCCTGGACCGCGAACAGCACAAGCTGGGCAACACCGGCACCGTGCGCCAGGTGGTTCCCCCGAGTTACACCGCCGACGAGCGCGCGAGACTGGAAGACAAACAACGCGCGGAAAACGAGATCAAGGCCCGAGCAGCGGAAGAAAAACGCCGCGAGCGCGCGCTGCTGATCCGTTATCCCAACCAGACTGTGCACGACAAGGAACGGGCCGAAGCCCTGGCGCAGATCGACGAGGTGATTGCGGCGGTGAACAAGCGCGGCGTGGCGCTGGTGCAGCAGCGCAAGGACGTCGACGCGGAGATGGAGTTCTACCAGGCCGACCCGAGCAAGGCGCCGTTCTGGCTGCGCCGCAAGCTCGAAGACAGCGAGAAGCAGATGGTGGTGCAGAAGCGGTTTCTGGAAGAGCAGGCGCAGGAAAAGTTCCGCATCAACCAGCGCTTCGACGAAGAACTCGCCAAGCTCCGGCAGCTGTGGGGGCCTGCCACGGCGTCGGGCAGCGCGGCAACCGTCAAGCGCTGAAGCTCGCCGCCTTCGGGCCGGTGCCCCGCATCCCCTGACTCACTGAAGCTTCTGGCGCAGCACGTCGTTGACCTGCTGTGGGTTGGCCTTGCCCTTGCTGGCTTTCATGACCTGACCCACCAGCGCGTTGAAGGCTTTTTCCTTGCCGGCGCGGAACTGGGCCACGTTGTCGGCATTGGTGGTCATCACCTCGTCGATGATCTTCTCCAGCGCGCCGGTGTCGTTCATTTGTTTGAGGCCTTTGGCTTCAATGACTGCATCCACGTCCTTGCCCTCGGTGGTCCACAAGGCGTCGAAGACTTGTTTCGCGGCGTTGTTGCTGATGGTGCTGTCGGCAATGCGGCCGATGAGCGTCGCCAGTTGCGCAGCGCTGACGGGCACCGAAGCCATGCCGCCTTCGTCGGCGTTGAGCCGGCGCGAGACCTCGCCCATGATCCAGTTGCTCACCAATTTTGCCTGGCCGCTGGCCTTGGCTGCGGTTTCGAAGTAGGCCGCCATGGCCGGGCTTTGCGTGAGCGTGGTGGCGTCGTACTCGGGCAGTCCGTAGTCGCTCACCAGACGCTCGGCCATCTGGCGCGGCAGCTCGGGCATGCTGGCGCGCACGCGCTCCACCCAGTCGCGTGCAATCACCAGCGGCGGCAGGTCCGGGTCGGGAAAGTAGCGGTAGTCGGCGGCGTCTTCCTTGGTACGCATGGAGCGTGTTTCGCCCGTGTCGGGGTCGAACAGCACCGTGGCCTGCTGGATCGCACGGCCGTCCTCGAGCTCCTCGATCTGCCAACGGATCTCGTAGTCGATGGCCTGTTGCATGAACTTGAAGCTGTTCAGGTTCTTGATCTCGCGGCGCGTGCCCAGCTCGGCGCCGGGCTTGCGCACCGACACGTTGGCGTCGCAGCGGAACGAACCTTCCTGCATGTTGCCGTCGCAGATGCCGATCCAGGTGACGATTCTGTGCAGCTCTTTCGCGTAGGCCACGGCCTCGGCGCTCGATCGCATGTCGGGCTCGGTCACGATCTCCAGCAAAGGCGTGCCGGCGCGGTTGAGGTCGATGCCGCTCTGGCCAATGAAATCCTCGTGCAGGCTCTTGCCCGCGTCTTCTTCGAGGTGCGCGCGAACAAGGCGCACCGTCTTTTTCTCATCCCCCAGAAAGAACGACACCTCGCCGCCCTGCACGACTGGAATTTCAAACTGGCTGATCTGGTAACCCTTGGGCAGATCGGGGTAGAAGTAGTTCTTGCGTGCAAACACGCTCTGCTCTGCGATGTGTGACCCGAGCGCCAGCCCCAGGCGAATGGCAAGTTCCACCGCACCCTGGTTCATCACCGGCAAGGTGCCTGGCAAGGCCAGGTCCACCGCGCAGGCTTGCGTGTTGGGCTCGGCGCCAAACGCAATGGGTGCGCGGCTGAAGATCTTGGATCGCGTGGCGAGCTGGGTGTGGGTTTCGAAGCCGATGACGACCTCGTAGCCATGCACCAGGAGGGATTTGGAGGTGTTGCTCATGATCAGAATCCCGAGGGCGAACGGGTGTGCCAGTCGGTCGCCTGCTGGAAAGCGTGCGCTGCCTGCAGCAGCGGGCCCTCCTGAAAATAGTTGCCCACGAGCTGCAGGCCCACCGGCATGCCGCCAGCACCAAAACCCGCCGGCACGCTCATGCCGGGCAGGCCGGCCAGGCTGGTGGAGAGCGTGTAAATGTCGGCCAGGTAGTTGGCCAGCGGATCGTCGCTCTTCTCGCCGATCTTCCACGCCACGGTGGGCGCCACGGGGCCGGCGATCACGTCGCAGCGTTCGAAGGCGGACTGAAAGTCTTGTGCGATCAGGCGGCGGATCTGCTGCGCCTTGAGGTAGTAGGCGTCGTAGTAACCGTGGCTCAGCACGTAGGTGCCGATCATGATGCGGCGCTGCACCTCGGGGCCAAAGGCCTCGCTGCGCGACTTCTTGTACATGTCGAGCAGGTCGTCGTATTTTTCTGCGCGGTGACCGAACTTCACGCCGTCAAAGCGGCCCAGGTTGCTCGACGCTTCGGCCGGCGCAATGATGTAGTAGACGGGGATGGAGAGCTCGGTGCGGGGCAGCGAGATGTCCACCAGCGTGGCGCCCAGCTTTTCATATTCGGCCAGCGCCGCGCGCACGGCGGCCAGCACGTCGGGCGCACAACCCGCGCCGAAAAACTCGGTCGGCAGACCGATGCGCAGGCCCTTTAGTGGTTGGGCGGCCGTGGCACCTTCGCGCGGGCGGCCGATGGCGGCGCTGTAGTCCTCGGCGGGGTGGTCCAGGCTGGTGGAGTCGCGGTCGATGTCGGGTCCGGCCATGGCGCTGAGCAGAGCCGCACAGTCGGCCGCGCTGCGCGCCATGGGGCCTGCCTGGTCGAGGCTGGAGGCAAAGGCCACCATGCCGTAACGTGAGCAGCGGCCGTAAGTGGGCTTGATGCCGGTGATGCCGGTGAAGCTGGCGGGCTGGCGGATCGAGCCGCCGGTGTCGGTACCGGTGGCGGCCGGCAGCAGGCGCGCGGCCACCGCAGCGGCCGAACCACCCGACGAACCGCCGGGCACGCGGGTTGTGTCCCAGGGGTTGTGCACCGGCCCGAAGGCCGAGTTGTCATTGCCCGAGCCCATGGCGAACTCGTCGCAATTGAGCTTGCCCAGCGACACGGCGCCCTGCGCGGCCAGGCGCTGCACCACGGTGGCGTCGAACGGGCTCTGGTACCCCGCCAGCATCTTCGAGCCGGCGGTGGTGGGGAAGTCTGTCGTGACGAAGATGTCTTTGTGCGCGATGGGCACACCCAGCAGCGGCGTGCGTTCGCCGGCGGCGATGCGCGCATCGGCCGCGCGGGCCTGGGCGAGCGTGGCGTCTTCGTTGAAGGCAAGGTAAGCACCGAGCGAGGCGAACTGCTTCGCGCGGGCCAGCAGGTGCTGCGCGGCCTCGACGCTGCTGGTCTGCTTGTCGGCAATCGCGGCCGCGAGCTCGAGCACGCCCAAATCGTGGATGGCCTTCATTCGATCACCTTGGGCACGAGAAACAGGCCGCGTTCGACGGCGGGGGCGCTTTTCTGGTTGGCTTCGCGGTTGTTGGGTTCGCTAGCCACGTCGGGGCGCAGGCGCAGGGAGACATGGTCGATCACCGCGGTGGGGTGGGCCAGCGGCTGTACGCCGGTGGTGTCCACCGCATTCATCTGCTCCACGGTGTCGAAGAAGCCGTTGAGCTGGGTCAGCATGCGTTCGCTCTGCGGTTCTGTGAGCTCCAGGCGCGCCAGGTTGGCGATGCGGCCGATGTCGGACAGGGTCAGGGACATGTCGAGGTGGTTCCGGAAGGGTGGATCTGCGGCGCCCCGTGAGCCGCCAAAGCTGCTGAAACGCGGTGTAAATGCAAGAAATGGGGCTGAGTTGCGTGCAGTTGTGCACAGGGGATACGGTATTATCCAAGGTTTAACGGCAGACCCCGTGCCGCCACGGTTTTTGCCTTGGAATCAAACACTTAGAACCGATGTCCGGCCTACCTTCTGGCTCCATCCCAGGCCCCGCATTCGGCCTCATTTCCGGCTTGGAGCGCGCCATGCCACGCCCCGGCCCCACAGGATCCACCCACCATGTTTGAAGCTTTCCGTCGGCAATTCTCGACCGACCTGGCCATCGACCTCGGCACCGCCAACACCCTCATCTACGTCCGCAACAAGGGCATCGTGCTGGACGAGCCTTCGGTGGTTTCGATCCGCCACGAAGGCGGGCCCCAGGGCAAGAAAACCATCCAGGCTGTGGGCCATGAAGCCAAGGCCATGCTGGGCAAGGTGCCCGGCAACATCGAAGCCATCCGCCCCATGAAAGACGGCGTGATCGCCGATTTCACCGTGACTGAGCAGATGCTCAAGCAGTTCATCAAGATGGTGCACCCGCGCTCGATGTTCAAACCGAGCCCGCGCATCATCATCTGCGTGCCCTGCGGTTCGACCCAGGTCGAGCGCCGCGCCATCCGCGAATCGGCCCTGGGTGCCGGCGCTTCCGAGGTCTACCTGATCGAAGAACCCATGGCCGCGGCCATCGGCGCCGGCCTGCCGGTCTCCGACGCGTCGGGCTCCATGGTGGTCGACATCGGCGGCGGCACCACCGAGGTGGGCGTCATCAGCCTGGGCGGCATGGTCTACAAGGGCAGCGTGCGCGTGGGCGGGGACCGTTTCGACGAAGCCATCATTGCCTACATCCGCCGCAACTACGGCATGCTGATCGGCGAGCCCACGGCCGAAGCCATCAAGAAGCAGATCGGCTCGGCCTTCCCGGGCTCGGAAGTCAAGGAAATGGAAGTCAAGGGCCGCAACCTCTCCGAAGGCGTGCCGCGCAGCTTCACCATCTCCAGCAACGAGATCCTGGAAGCGCTGACCGACCCGCTGAACAACATCGTCACCGCGGTGAAGATGGCGCTGGAGCACACGCCACCCGAACTGGGCGCCGACATCGCCGAGCGCGGCATGATGCTCACCGGCGGCGGCGCACTGCTGCGCGACCTGGACCGCCTGCTGGCCGAAGAAACCGGCCTGCCGGTGCTGGTGGCCGAAGAGCCACTGACCTGCGTGGTGCGCGGCTGCGGCATGGCCCTGGAGCGCATGGAGCGCCTGGGCACCATCTTCACCAGCGAATAAGCGCGCGCCGCACCCCGGCGCCCCCGCACACACACCACCAGACCCACCCCGAGCGTCATGCCACTGGGCACCCTGGACCGCACCCCGCCCCCCTTCTTCAAGCAGGGGCCGTCGGCCCTGTCCAAACTGGTGGTGTTCAGCGCGCTCGCGTTGTTCCTCATGGTGGCCGACCTGCGCTTTGAGGTGGCACGCCCGGTGCGGGCCGGTATCGCAGCGGCCCTGTACCCGGCGCAGTGGCTGGTGTTGCAGCCGGTGCAGGCCATGGCCAGTGTGGGCGGCTACTTCACCTCGCTGCACAGCGCACAGCAGAGCGAAGGCGAAGCGCTCAAGCGCCTGGCCACCCAGGCCGACCGCAATCTGCAACTCGAGCAGCTGGAGCTGGAGAACCGGCGCCTGCGTGATCTGCTGGCCATGCGCGAACGCGCCGGCACCCAGGCCATGGGCGCCCAGGTGCTGTACGACGCGGCAGACCCCTACTCGCGCAAGATCGTGATCGACCGCGGCCAGACCCAGGGCGTGCAACCAGGCTCTCCGGTGATCGACGAAAGCGGTGTGCTCGGTCAGGTCACGCGGGTGTACCCGCTGGTGTCCGAGGTGAGCCTGCTGATCGACCGCGACATGGCGATTCCGGTGCTCAACGTGCGCACCGGCGTGCGCAGCGTCGCCTATGGTCAGCCCTCGGCCAAAGGCGACGGCATGGAACTGCGCTACACCTTGGCCAGCGCCGACATCGCCGAGGGCGATCTGCTCACCACCAGCGGCGTGGACGGCGTGTACCCGCCCGGCCTGCCGGTGGCCCGTGTGACCCTCGTGGCGCGCCAGGCCGAGTCCTCCTTCTCGCGCATCGAGGCAGAACCGCTGGCACAGGTGCAGGGTGCCCTGCACGTGCTGGTGATGCAGCCCGCCGGCGTGAACCTGCCACCCTCACCCTTGATCGATGCCGTGCGCGTTCCCGCCGCGGCGGATCGCCCCGGCAGCCGGAGCAACGCGCCATGATCATGCGTCCCGGCCAGCAGCTGCTTCTGCCCGCCAACCCGGCCTTCATCTGGTTCAGCCTGCTCGCGGCGCTGATGTTCAACATGCTGCTGAACATGGGACTCTGGGGACGTTCGGCCTGGGTGCCCGATCTGCTGGCGGTGACGCTGGTCTTCTGGAGCGTGCACCAGCCGCTGCGCATCGGCGTGGGCGTGGCGTTTGTCTTCGGCATGGCCATGGACGTGCACCAGGGAGCCCTGCTCGGCCAGCACGCGCTCGCCTACACCGTGCTGGGTTTCCTGGCGATCTCCATGCACCGCCGGTTGTTGTGGTTCGGTGTGCCCAACCAGGCGGTGCAGGTGTTGCCGTTGTTCGTGGCCGCCCACGTGCTGGAGCTCCTGGTTCGCATGGCCTCGGGCGGCAGCTTCCCGGGTTTGACCTACTTCATCGCGCCGGTGCTCGAAGCCATGCTGTGGCCGGTGGTGAGTGTTTTGCTCCTTGCTCCGCAGCGCAGGGCTCCCAACCCCGACGACAACAGACCGTTGTAGCCATGACCGAACTGCGAAACGTTGAAGCCGACCTGGCCCAGTTCCGCGCCCGCTTGCTGGTGATCGGGCTGGCGGTGGTGTTTGCGTTTGGCCTGGTGGCCGCGCGCATGGTGTACCTGCAGGTGGTGCGGCACGACGATCTGCTGGCGCAGGCCGAGAGCAACCGCACGGCAGTGCTGCCGGTGGTGCCCAACCGGGGTCAGATCGTGGACCGCAACGGGCGCGTGCTGGCCACCAACTACTCGGCGTACACGCTGGAAATCACACCCTCCCGCGTGCTCGACATGGAAGCGACCATCGCCGGGTTGGGCGAGCTGGTGGAGATCACCCCGCGCGACCAGCGCCGCTTCCGCAAGCTGCGCGAAGAGTCACACAGCTTCGATTCCTTGCCCATCCGCACCCGCCTGACCGACGAAGAGGTGGCGCGTTTCACCGTGCAGCGCTACCGTTTCCCCGGGGTGGACGTTCGCGCCCGCCTGCTGCGGCAGTACCCCAACGGCGAGACCGCCAGCCACGTGATCGGCTACATCGGGCGCATCAACCAGCGCGAGAAGGAATCGATCGCCGACTGGGCCGAAGAAGACCAGGCCAACTACCGCGGCACCGAGTACATCGGCAAACTGGGCGCCGAACAGAGCTACGAGCAGACCCTGCACGGCAACACGGGTTTTGAGCGTGTGGAAACGTCAGCCGGTGGCCGTGCGGTTCGCTCGCTGGCCAACACGCCGTCCCGTCCGGGTGACACCGTGGTGCTGTCGATCGACATCCAGCTGCAGAAACTGATCGAGGACATGTTCGGCGAGCGGCGCGGCGCGCTGGTGGCGATCGATCCACGCACGGGCGAGGTGCTGGCCTTCGTGAGCAAGCCCACCTTCGATCCCAACCTGTTCGTCGAAGGCATCGACGTGGACAACTGGCGCGCGCTCAACGAATCGGTGGACAAACCCCTGCTCAACCGGGCCCTGCGCGGCACCTACCCACCGGGCTCCACCTACAAGCCCTTCATGGCGCTGGGCGCGCTGGAAACCGGCACCCGATCGGCGCAGACTGTCATCAACGACCCGGGCTTCTGGATGTTCGGCAACCACCGTTTCCGCAGCCATGGTGACGGCGGCCTGGGCGCGGTGGACATGAAGCGCAGCATCGTCAAGTCAAGCAACACCTACTACTACTCGCTGGCCAACGAGATGGGTGTGGACACCATGCACGACTTCATGAAGCCGCTCGGGTTTGGACAGATCACCGGCATCGACCTGCGCGGCGAGGTGCGCGGCGTGTTGCCCAGCCAGGAGTGGAAGCGCAACACTTACAAACGGGCCGACCAGCAGCGCTGGTACGCGGGTGAAACCATTTCGCTGGGCATTGGCCAGGGCTACAACAGCTTCACCATGCTGCAGCTTGCCCACGCCATGGCCACGCTGGCCAACGGCGGGATCAAGCACGCGCCGCACCTGACCATGGCAACCGAGAACGTGATCACCCGGGAGCGCAGCCCGCTGCCCACGCCGCCGGCGGTGAACCTGGGCTACAAGCCCGAACACGTGCGCACCGTGCTGGAAGCCATGCAGGCCGTGACCACCGAAGGCACCTCCACCCGGGTGTTTGCCGGGGCCGGGTACGCCAGCGGCGGCAAGACCGGCACCGCGCAGGCGGTGACGATCGGACAGCGCGACCGCTACGACGCGCGCAAGCTGGAGGAGTTTCAACGGGACCACGCGCTGTACGTGGCCTTCGCCCCGATCGATCAGCCCCGCGTGGCCATCGCCGTGGTGGTGGAGAACGCGGGCTTTGGCGCGGCACACGCGGCGCCCATTGCGCGGCGTGTGTTCGACTATTTGCTACTCGATCAGTACCCGAACCCGCAAGACCTGGCCGCCGTGAGCGTGGGCCAGGCGTCGGCCCCCATCGGCACCCCGCTCAAGGCCAGCGCACTCCCATGGCCGCCGGAGTCGGCAGCCACCCCAGCGCCGCTTCGCATCACCCCTTGATCCAGGCGTCGTAGAGCGTCTTGAGAATCAACGCC
>JBBQSX010000011.1:0-35950 GCA_038213545.1 Burkholderiales bacterium | reverse complement strand
GGCCCAGCTGGCGCAGCCGTTTGGTGCGCCGCAGGCTGGTGGGCGGCGAGAGGTGTGCCAGCTCGGCGAGCGCTTGGTTGCTCTGTGAAGCGTCGTTCTGGAGCAGGTCGAGCAGACGGAGGTCCGCCTCATCAATATTTATTTCTTCCATTTCGGTATCGAATTTGAGTTTAATCGTCGCTTCGGGAGGATAGAGAAATTATTACTTATGAACCGTGATATTTTGATCTTTTGTTTCACATGACAGTCACTAGCATCGGCACCTTGATCATTTTTGGAGAGCAGCATGTGTGGCATCGTCGCAGGGGTTTCAGGGCGCAACGTGGTGCCTGTGCTGGTTCAGGGTTTGCAGCGGTTGGAGTACCGAGGCTACGACTCGTGTGGCGTGGCGGTGCACACCGGTGGTCTTCGGCGCGCCCGCAGCACGGCCCGGGTGGCCGAGCTGGCGCAGCAGGTGGAACACGACGGCATTGCCAGCGGCACGGGCATCGCCCATACCCGCTGGGCCACGCACGGTGCGCCGGTGGTGCACAACGCCCACCCCCACTTCAGCCACGGCCCGGGCGCTGCCGCGGACAGCTCAGGTCGGGTAGCACTCGTGCACAACGGCATCATTGAAAACCACGACGAGCTGCGCGCGGCGTTGCAAGCGAAGGGCTACGTGTTCGAGAGCCAGACCGACACCGAGGTGATCGCCCACCTGATCGATTCGCTGTACGAAGGCGACGTGTTCGCCGCGCTGCAGGCCGCGGTGGCGCAGCTGCACGGCGCCTTTGCGCTGGCGGTGTTCCACAAAGACGAACCCCACCGCGTGGTCGGTGCACGCGCCGGCTCGCCGCTGGTGCTGGGTGTGGGCACGGTTGACGGCGTGCTCGGCGCAGAGCACTTTCTGGCCAGCGACGCCATGGCCCTGGCCGGTGTGACCGACCAGATCGTTTACCTCGAAGAGGGCGACCTGGTGGATCTGCAGCTGGGCCGCTACTGGGTGCTGGATGCGCAAGGCCGTGCGCTCGACGCAGCGAAGCGGCCGGTGAAGACTGTGCAGGCCCACAGCGGCGCGGCCGAACTCGGCCCTTACCGCCACTACATGCAAAAGGAAATCTTCGAGCAACCACGCGCCATCGGCGATACGCTCGAAGGCTTGGAGGGCATCACGCCCGAACTGTTTGGCGACGGCGCGTACCGCATCTTCAAAGACGTCGACAACGTGCTCATTTTGGCCTGCGGCACCAGCTACTACAGCGGCTGCACCGCCAAGTACTGGCTGGAGAGCATTGCGAAGATCCCCACGCAAGTGGAAGTGGCCAGCGAGTACCGTTACCGCACCAGCGTGCCCAACCCGCGCACGCTGGTGGTGACCATCACGCAAAGCGGCGAGACCGCCGACACCCGGGCGGCGCTTCGCCACGCGCAGGGCTTGGGCATGAAGCACACGCTGACCATCTGCAACGTGAGCACGAGCGCCATGGTGCGAGAGTGTGAACTGGCCTACATCACCCGCGCCGGTGTCGAGATCGGCGTGGCCTCCACCAAGGCCTTCACCACGCAGCTCGCAGGCCTGTTCCTGCTCACGCTTGCACTCGCCCAGGTGCGAGGACACCTGAGCGACGAAGATGAAGCCAACCACCTCAAGGCCATGCGCCACCTGCCCGTGGCATTGCAAGCCGTGCTGGCGCTGGAGCCACAGGTCATCAGCTGGGCCGAAGACTTCGCGCGCATGGACAACGCGCTGTTCCTTGGCCGTGGTCTGCACTACCCGATTGCGCTGGAAGGCGCCTTGAAGCTCAAGGAGATCAGCTACATCCACGCCGAGGCTTACCCGGCGGGCGAACTCAAACACGGCCCGCTGGCGCTGGTGACAGCGGCCATGCCCGTGGTGACGGTGGCGCCCAACGACACACTGCTGGAAAAGCTCAAGAGCAACATGCAGGAAGTGCGCGCACGCGGTGGCGTGCTGTACGTGCTGGCCGATGCCGACACCCGCATCGCCAGCAGCGAAGGCATCCACGTGATCCGCATGCCGGAACACTACGGCGCTCTCTCGCCCATCCTGCACGTGGTGCCGCTGCAGATGCTGGCTTACCACACGGCGCTGGCCAAGGGTACCGATGTGGACAAACCTCGCAACCTGGCGAAGTCGGTCACTGTGGAGTGAACTGTTGGACGGTCGGTGATCGGGTGGACCGGAAAATGCAGCCTGTCTGACTGCCCGCACCATGACGTGGGCCGAGGCCGAGCTCTCGCCCGCCTTCGGCGCATGGCTTCGGGTTACTTCACTTCCGTTGCAAATTGCTCCAGCGGGCGGCGCACTTTCTTCAGGTTCACCAGCCAGTCGCCCTCGTCAGCGCGGTAGCCCAGCGGAAGAATGGCCACGCTGCGAAGACCGCGTTCGCGCAGCTTCAAGATCTCGTCCAGCTTGGCGGGATCGAAGCCTTCCATGGGCGTGCTGTCCACTTCTTCAAAAGCGGCCGCAATGAGTGCGGCACCCAGGCCGATGTAGGCCTGGCGCGCGGCATGGTTGAAGTTCACCTCGGCATCGCGTTGCGGGTAGCTGCTCAGAAGACTCTTGCGGTAGTTTTCCCAGCCTTCGTTGCTGCCGCCACGCTGGGCGTTGGTCAGGTCAAACATGTGGTTGATGCGCTCTGCCGTGTAGTTGTCCCAGGCGGCGAACACCAGCAGGTGCGAGCCGTCGGTGATCTGTGCCTGGTTCCAGGCGATGGGCTTGATCTGTTCGCGAACGGACTGGCTGGTCACGACAACGATCTCGAAAGGCTGCAGGCCACTTGAAGTGGGCGCCAGACGCGCTGCCTCGATGATGCGATCCACCTTGTCCTGCGGTACGGCCTTGGTCGGGTCCATTTTTTTGGTGGCGTAGCGCCACTGCAGTTTGTCCAGCAGGACAGGATGGTTGGGTTGCGACAGGTCGCTCATGGGGTGTTCTCCAAAGTGTGTGTTGCCTGCACGGTGCAAGTCACCAATGCATTTTGTCGCAGCGCAGCAAAATTTGCCGGATCGGCGCAGACTGCGGCTTTGCCCGCGCCATGGGCCAGGCAATCAGCGAAGTTCGGGAATATCGGGCAAGCACGCGCCAAACGGAATTGAAGCCTATATTGAGCGACTTGTCTGGGCGCTACCAAACGCTGCACCTGGGACTCTGCGAGCAGTGCCCCTCCTCTCCAACGCACGCCGTGAGGCTATCTGCCGATGACGCATCTGACATCCACCAACCTGTCGCAATGGAGCACCGCGAGGATTGCGGTCCTGCTCGCGACGGTTGCACTGAGCACCATTTCCATGCCCGTCCGCGCTGTTGAAGAGCCCTCATACCAGGTTGTCCGTGAAATCCCGGGTGTCGAGGTGCGCCAGTACGCGGCCTACACCGTTGCTGAGGTCGTGGTGCCTGGTCCTGAGGGCGAGGCGGGCCGTCAGGCCTTCCCCATCCTGGCGGGCTATATCTTCGGCAAGAACAAAGGTGAGCGGAAGTTGGAAATGACAGCGCCTGTGACCCAAACGGCTGTTCCCGTGAAGCTTGAAATGACCGCGCCGGTCACACAGAGTGTCCTGCCTGAAGGCTTTCTGGTGCAGTTTGTGTTGCCCAAAGGCGTGACGGTGGCCAACGCGCCAGAACCTCTGGACGCGCGCGTTCAGCTGCGCGAGGTGTCACCTCACCAGGTGGCTGTTGTCCGTTACTCGGGCTTCTGGTCGGCTTCAAACGACGACGAGCACTTGCAGAAGTTGCAGACTGCTCTGAAAGCCGCCCACCTTGATTGGACGGGAGACCCGGTGTTTTCGAGATACGACGCGCCTTTCAAGCCCTGGTTTCTGCGGCGCAACGAAGTCTGGCTGCGTTTGTCGCCACAGCAGTGACCGTGAATGCAGTGGGAGGCTTGCAAGAGCCATGTTGAGGGAGCACTGGCGTCAAACCCCAGCAGGGAAAACCATGACCAAAATGCCCCGGGGGGCACCCTAGACTCGCGCCAATTTCAAGAAAGGCGCCGAATGTCTGGATCTCCCCACCTGATGGCCGCGGTCGTCGGCATGCTGGCACTGACCACGCACCCGCAGGCGTTCGCTCAGGCCGCGAAGCCGGCAGTGGAACCGGTGAAGGTTGGCGTCATCGGACCGTTCACCGGACCTTCATCGGATTTTGGTGTGCCCATGCTCAACGGCATTCAGCTTGCGGCAGAAGAAATCAACAAAGTGGGCGGCTATCTGGGGCGGCCGCTGCAGCTCGTCATCAAGGACGACCAGGGAAACCCGGACATCGGGCTCAAAGGGTCGCAGGAGCTGGCCGCAGAGGGTGTTGTCGCCACGATCGGCTTTTGCAACACAGGCGTGGCCTTGAAGGCACTGGACGTCTTTCAGACGGCGAAAATTCCACTGATCGTGCCCTGCGCCACGGGCACGCCGGTGACTGCCAAATACCCCGGTCCCAGCAGCTACATCTTTCGCACGTCTGCCAGAGATTCCATTCAGGCGCCATTCGTGGTCGACGATCTGGTCAAGCGCGGCTGGACGAAAGTGGCCATCTTTGCCGACACCACCGGCTACGGCGAAGCGGGTCTCAAGGATGTCGAGGCCGCGTTGTCCAGCAAAAACCTCAAGGCCGTGTACGTGGCGCGCTTCCCCTTGGGCGTGAAAGACCTCAAGGAGCCACTGGCGGCTGCCCAGGTCGCTGGCGCGAACGTGGTTCTCAGCTACACCGTGGGGCAAGAGAACGCCGTCATCGCCAATGGACGGCGTGATCTGAAGTGGGATGTGCCGCAGGTGGGTGCCTGGCCGCTGTCTTTTCCCTTCTTCATCAAGGGTGCGCCGCAGGCATCGGAGGGCTCGCTGATGGCACAGACCTTCATTGCGGAGCCAAGCAACGAACGCCGGGCTTCCTTCTTGAGCGCCTATGCGCGCAAGTACAGCCAGAAGATGACCGTGCCCATGGCTGCCGCGCAAGGTTACGACGCGACCTACCTGCTGACCTACGCCTTCTTCGGTATTCGCAACGGGAAGTTCGACGGTCCCGTGGTGAAAGCCGCACTGGAGAACATTCCCCGCGTGTACTACGGCGTGGTCGCCACCTATGAGCGCCCCTTCACGCTTGAAGACAAGGACGCCATCACACAGAACATGTTGGTGATGGGCAAGGTCAAGGCGGGAGCAGTGACTTTTGCCTACCCCGAAGATGCCCGGCGCAACCTGTTCGTGCAACGCAAGCAGTGACGGGCATCGACCCGTCAGCATGTGCCCGTTTGATCGCGCTATCGCGGTGCCTTGCGCGTCGAAGCCGGGGTGGGCATTTCAAAGGTGAGGTTCCCCCAGTGGCTGTCCCAGTCCCAGCCCTGGTTGTCGGTGGCGGGCACCATGTGCACCACGCTGGCCATCCACACACCGGGCCACGGCAGCGTGGTGGTGCTTCGGCCTGCGGCATCGGTGCGGGTTCGCAAGACGTTGAGTTGTGCTCCGCGCTGGTTCCACACCTTCACCAACGCGCCCGGCAGGGGCTGCCCGTTGAACTGGACCTGCAGCGCCAGTGACCCGCCCGCTTGCAGGCGCTGCGGGTCGGTCAGCGGCACGATCTCCAGCTGCTGACCTGCGCGCACACCAAAGCCCGCATCGCTCTGGCCGCCCACGCTCAGCAAGGTCTTCACATGGCGGCGGTAGCGCTCGCGCCCGGGCTGGGCGTCCTGCCCTGCGGCTTTGCGCTGCGCCATCACACGCTCCAGCCCCTCTTCGCGCAGGTAGGCGTTGAAGGTGTCGGGTGTCAGCGTGATGGTGAAGGGCTTCGTGTCGAGCACGATCAGCTGGGCGCCGGGCCGATCAAAGGCCAGCGCCACATTGTCCTGGTTGAGGTTGTCGGGCAACTGCGGCGTGAGAACGACCTCACCGCCCCGGTTGAACCAGCGCAGCGACTCGGCGATGGGCCGCCCGAAGCCAACCGGATCGCCCGTGAAGTTTTCGCCCACGCGCAAAGCGATGCTCACTTCGCCTTGCACCGGCGGCGAAAAGCGGTCGGGCAGCATCCAGAATTCGTGCGCTTGGGCTGCCGTTGCCAGCCACAGGGCGGCGGAGAAAAGCCATTTGTTCATGTGAAAACGGGTCGACACATCCGATGCGCCGACCCGCTCCTGTTGCGTTGAAGACCCGCTGTCAGACCGTATCGTCCACCGGCAGCGGCGTACCGTCGACCGGCTCGGGTTCGCTGGTCTCGCTGGTCTGTGCAATCAGCTGGTTCATGTAGTCCAGCAACGACTGCACCGTGGAGCCCATGAAGGGTGAGGCGGCTGCGGGTTGGGCGGGTGCCGCGTCGTCACCGCCGCCCCCGCCGCAACCGGCGAGCGCTGCAGCGGCGGCCACCGCCAGCAGGGATTTCGTGAGATGGTGTCTCATGGTGTTTCCTTGTGGAGGTGGTGCATCACGGCAGGTTCACCGAACCTGGATTGGGCGTGTTCAGGTAAGGGAATGCGGGCAGGAACGGCACCACGGCCTGGTCCACAGCGTCGTGGATCTTTGCCGAATCGGCACCCAGTGGCACGTTTGAAGGCTGGCAAGCCGAGGTGAGCGAAGGCACACCAGGAACACCGTTGAGGCCCAGGGCGTTGTTATTCCCGTTGATCACGCACAAACCACCGAGCACTGCCACCAAGGCGATGTCCACCACGTCGTCCTTCGGACGGCGACCGTTGGGAAAGCCAGCCAGGTCCTTTGCCATGCCGAGGTTGGCCACACCACCCACGCGCAACACTTCACCAGCCACACCCAAGCGGTTCTGGTCTGCAAACGGCACCGGGTTGATGGCGGTGTTCAGGCGAAGCATTTCCGATGGCGTCGGGTTGGCAGGCTTGTTCACGCCGGTGATGCCGGTCAGGAAAGTGGTGGCGAGGTCCGTGCGCGGCAGGTTGGTGGGTGCCACGGCGGCTGGATTGCCGGCCAGCACCAGGCCCAGCAGCGCAGGCAGGGTCGGGTTGGTCACGTAGTTCAGGAACTGACCGTCGTCCTTCGGCTGCGACGCGTTGAACTTGTCTTTATCGCCAAGACCGATCACCACTTCGTTGACCAGCGGATTGCCCAGGCGCGAGACCTGCGTCCATGCGCCACCTGACTTTTCGCTGGCCTGGTGACCCGACTGCGGCGCGCCGTTGAGCAGGCGCGCCTGACGCAGACTGGCCGTCGTCCATCCACCAATGACCGTCTCGCTGCCCGAGGTCAGGCAGCTCTTGTGCACTTCCAGCGCAAGCGAGGTGATGTTCTGCTTCTGGATGTAGTGGTTGCCACCCATGCCTTCGGCGTCGATCTTCTTGTCGTCAAGCAGCAGGGTTGTCGAAGCATCAACCAAGTCGAAGATACGCCCCAAGTTGACAGCAAAACCTTCCTGGCGCTGGCCGACGAACACCTTGGCTTCCATGTTGCAGCCGGGGATATTCACCTTGTGAATGTGCTTGTCTGCGTAAGCCTTGTAATCGGCGGCCTTCCCCAAAGTCTTTTCGCCGATGTAGTCCACCGGCTTGGGCAGTGAAGCTGCCAAAACCTGCGGTGTACCTTTGCGGCGATCGCCGCGCACCATCGTCAGGCTGTAACTTTCGTTGAGGTTGAGGTTGGCGTCATTCACGTTGGCCACGGCTCCCGCCTGGATCAGCGGAATCTGCACGTTCTGGTTGCCGATCGGCAGCGCAACACTGTTGAGTTTGTTCTTGAAGCGGAACTGGAAAGTGATGTCTTCCTTCGCGTCGCCGTTGTTGTCCACATGGATTTCATACAGCGCGTTGGGGTCCATTGGGAAATAGTTGGGGCCGCCGTAGGGGCCTTGCAGCGGCTGGTAATTGGCGATCAGCGTGACGTAATCGGAACGTCCGCCCGTGCCATTGGCGGCCACGCCTTCGTAGCTGCGGAACATGTAGAAATCGGTGCCGTCCACCTTGGGCGTGGTGGTGATGAAGGGGGCTTCACGGTGGCTGGAAGCGATGGCGGCGCCTGCGACGGCCATCAACAAACATCCTCTGGCGATGGATGCGGGTTTCAGTTTCATGGGGTGCTCCTGGGTTGTGGATGCAGTGGTCTGCCTACCCAGTACGTGCCCCGAAGCGTGATGGATTCAACAGTTTGAATACCCGCCAATGGTCCATGGACATGGCGACGAAAAAAAGGCCCGCTGCTGCGGGCCCTTTTTTGCCGTGAGGCGAATTACATCTTCTTCTTGCACTCGTCTTTGGCTTTGTTTTCGTCCTTCGTGCAATCCATCTTCTTGTCGTCCATTTTGCCGCCGGCATGGCTGGCAGCGAATGCGGGAACGGAAGCCATCATGAATGCGGCGATCATTGCGGAGATGAGAGTTTTCATAGATTACCTTTGCTGTTGAAATGTCTTTTAGCACCAGCACACAATGGGAAATCGCCCGTTGCTGCCGATGCCAAGGATATCCAGATCAATGCCTATTCACCTGACAAACGTTGTTCCCATGAGCGCCCATCGGGTATTGATTGGATTCAGGTGGAAACCCTGTTGCAAAGCTCTGCTGACTCTTGTAATCGGTGTTTCAACGGGTGCGTGGGCGCAACCCCGGTTAACGCCGACGCCTGAGCAAATCGTATTGCCCGCGTCGGTGCATGCCCAGAGCAACCAGGCTGGTGCGCTGCGCACAGTGGAACGCGAGTGGCGCAAGAACCGCAATCACCTGCCTGCGGCATTGAACTACGCACGCGCTGTGTTTCTGCTGGGCTTGACCGAAGGCGATCTGCGCTGGTACGGCTCGGCCAAAGCGGCATTGCAGCCTTGGTGGACCGCCCCCACTTTGCCGGCCGAGGGCCATTTTTTGCGTGCGCTGGTGAAGCAGGGCTTTCACGATTTCAAAGGTGGCATTGACGACCTGAGTGCGGCCATCGCCCTGGACCCGGCGCAACCCGAGTACTGGTCGTGGCGCTTTTCGCTGCACCTGCTCACCTCCAGCATGGCGGCTGCGCGCACCGATTGCGATGCGATCGCGCAGCGCTTTGGCCGCGACGAAGGCCAGGCCTGCGCAGCCACGCTGCTGTACCGCAGCGGACAGGCGCAGCAAGCCATTCCCCTGCTCAACCGCCTGGTCGATCTGCCCGACTACCAGGGCCCGTTCACGCAGGACTGGCTGCGCTACCACCAGGGTGAGGCCTACCGCGCGGCAGGGCAGTATGCGCAGGCCATTGCCGTGTGGGAGAAGCATGTGCAGGCCAGGCCCCAGTCGCACCTGGTGAAGCTGACACTGACCGAACTGCTGAACCAGCAAGGCCAGTTTGCCAAAGCCAAACGCTATGCCGATTCGCCTTCGCAGACCGACGCGCTGCTGGTGCAGGCGCTGCTGGCCAGCCGGGGCCTCAAAGACGGCGATACGCAGCGCCTGGCCGACCAGTTCGAGAACCGCATGAACAACCAGGCCCTGCGCGGCGAGAGCCTGATCGAGCGGCCCACCATGGTCTACCTCATCACCTACGGGCGCGACAACGCGCAAGGCCTCAAGCTCGCGGCCGAGAACTGGCGCACACAGAACGAACCTGCCGATGCGGTGTTGCTGGTGCAGTCCGCGCTCAAGGCCAACCAGCCCAAAGTCGCCGAGCCCGTGCTCGGCTGGATGGCTGCCACCGGCTACACAGACCCGGTTCTCAAGGCGCTGGCTGACGAACTGCAAACCCGCCTGGGCAAATCCTCATGATCTTTTTGTTCAGACGCCTGGCCGCACGCCTGGCCATGTTCGCGCTGCTTGTCTCAGTCACCGGCCCCGCGCTCGCACACTCCAGCAGCAATGCCTATCTTTCTCTGTCACAACACGGCGCCGATCTGGTGCTGCGCACGGACATCAACCTGCGCGACGTCGACCTGATCTTCGATCTGGACGACAACCGCGATGGCCAGGTGAGCTGGGGCGAAACAGCGACCCGCACCGAGGAACTCAAGGCCTGGATGCAACAGGGCATCACCGTGCGCGGCACTTCGGCAGCGTGCGAACTGCAGCCTGTTGACGTGATGGCCAGCCCACACTCCGACGGCTTCTACCTGAGCGCCGAATGGCGGGTGGCCTGCACCGACCCGCAAGACGTGGCGGCCAATCGGCTCACGCTCACCTACGGTCTGATATTCGACCAGGACAACCTGCATCGCGGGTTGCTCAAAGTTGATCTGCCGGGCGCGCAGAGCAGTGCCATTCTGAGTCCGGAACGGCCCGAAGCCGAGCTGCTGGCGGGCGAGGTTTCGGGTTGGTCGGTGTTCACTCGCTATGTGGTGGAAGGCGTGTGGCACATCTGGATCGGCATCGACCACATCCTCTTCCTGCTCAGCCTGCTGGTGCTTGCACCCCTCGTGCCCTCGCGACAGCGCGTCACAGGCTGGCCTGCGGTGGAGAACTTTCGAACCGCGTTCATGGACGTGCTGGCGGTGGTGACCGCGTTCACCGTGGCGCACTCCATCACGCTGGTGGCGTCCATCCTGGGCTGGTTCAACCCGCCGGTGCGCATCATCGAATCGGTGATCGCGCTCTCGGTGATCCTGGCAGCGCTCAACAACTTGCTGGGTTGGTTCTCACTCAAGCGATG
This sequence comes from Burkholderiales bacterium, assembly GCA_038213545.1. Taxonomy (GTDB): domain Bacteria; phylum Pseudomonadota; class Gammaproteobacteria; order Burkholderiales; family Burkholderiaceae_C; genus Hydrogenophaga. The sequence continues at coordinate 25,403 of JBBQSX010000011.1, read as the reverse complement.
GCGCCTCGCATTTGCCTTCGGCCTCATCCACGGTTTCGGGTTTGCCAACGTGCTGCTCGACCTGGCCTTGCCGCCGCAGCAGCTGGCCCTGGCACTCGGTGGTTTCAACGTCGGTGTGGAGCTCGGGCAGCTCGCCATCGTGCTGGCGTTTCTGCCGGTGGCATGGCTGCTGCGCCACACCGCGTTTTACCGCTGGGTGGTGGTGGCCGGCGGGTCGCTCGCCATTGCGGTGATCGGATCGATCTGGCTGGTGGAGCGCCTGGGGTCTTGAAACATTGATTGCAGTCGCTGCCCTGGACGTGGTCGCTCAGGGCTTGATGTAGGCGAAGCCCTGCTTTTGGAGCTTGGCGATCCTGACCACGCCGGAGGGTGTGAAATCGGCCTCCTGGATGAACTGCTCCTTTTTGAGATCGCGGTTCTTCAGCGTGATCTCGCAAATCTCGAAGGTCACGCCCCGGCCTTTGAGGGCCGACACCAGCGGCGCGAATTCGGTGCCGTTGGCCGCCTTGGCGCCTTCCATGAGCATGTCCACGCCCTCGGCGTGCGCGACGATGGTGATCTTGGCCTTGGGGTCGGTGTCAAGGTGGTTGCGCACATTGCGCAAGCCCTTGAGGCCCTGGGACACGGTGTTGTCGAAGTGGTAAACCACGGTGTCCTGGGCAGCCACCGCGCCGGCGGCCAGCGCCAGGGTGAGGGTGGCGAGCAAGGCTTTGATGTTCATGGGAGTCTCCTGGTTGGGGTGGGGGTGGCGCTTCAGGGTTCGCCGGTGTACGCGCTGTCGTGCCAAAACCGTCACGTTCACGCGCCATCAGCGCCGGGACGTGGCGCATTCGGGCAGCGTCCAATACCGGTTCGGAACTATGCTTGTTACTGTACCGGGTATTGCAGGCATGTCTGGCCGGCACCCATTTGCGCGAACGCGTCTGCCTGGAGGGATTTATGGCGAGTGATCTGGACACCGTGCGGGTGCTTCGGGCATTGTTCAACGACATGCCACGTGCGCCACAAGGCCTCTCGGGCCTGGAGCTGATGGCGTGGATCAAGTCATCGATGACCGACTATGAAGGCGGCGAGATGGCCTACATGATCGAACACATCACCCGCAACTCCATGCTCGACATCGTGCTGCACATGCGCGAGTCGGGTCACCTGCAGGACGATGCCGCCTTTGACGAAACCGTGGCCCTGATCTCCACGGAAGAAGGACGCCGCACCTTCCGCGACCGCTGCATCAATGCCCAGAAAACGGTGGATGCCACCGAGCGCCTGCTCAAGCGGGCGCGCAAGTCCACGCCCGTTCAACAGGCCTTGTTTGTGGTCGATCCGCAGGAGATCGAGCGCTTCATTCAAGGCCAGGTCACGGGTCCCGGCCCCTTGTTTGCCGAGTACGTCGCACTCGAGGAAGTGCAGGAGATTGGCGTGTTTGCCCAGGCTCCCGAGCAGGTGTTTGAGTTCGCCTGGGGTTTTGTGGTGGAGCAGCAGGGGGGCTGGAACGTGTACGTGGCCGAGGTCTGGCGCCAGGGAACGGTGGGTTACTTCGACCGCTTTCTCAGTGCCTGGAAGCTCGAAGCCGCGAGCCCCCTGGACGACGCCGGTGCGGCGCCCGCCGTGCCCGCCGGCTTGCTGGTGGACGACGGCATCGGCAGCTTCAGCAGCCTGAGCTTCGAGATCGAACCCGGCGCATCGGTGCCGCAGCTGCGCCGCTGGCTGGGTGAAACGTTCATTGGCCGCATGTTGCCGCGCATGGCGGCCAAGGTGCTCGACGACAGCCACGACTTTCCGGGCAGCGGTCTGGCGAACTGAGTGGCTGATCTGGATGTGCGGGCGAAGCAGCAGGCCTGCGCGGTCGGCCTTTCGCGCATGTCTGGACATCAGGCCATCCAGCTCACGTGGGCCGAAACCACACGCCAGCCCTCTGCCATGCGCACCCAGGTCTGGCTCTGGCGGCCGATGCGCGGGTTGCCCTCGCGCTGGAACTCGATGTTGGTCGTTGCCGCATTGCGGCCGTGCGTTGTGATGGCCGTGCGCAGCACCGTGCGCTGCAGGCCAGCGGTGGGCCGGTCGTTGCGAAACGCACGGATCTCGTCGATGCCGTACAGGTTTTCGGTGGCGCCATAACGCAACGTGTGCGGGCTGTCCCAGAACAGCTCGTCGAGCACGGCCACGTCGTTGGTCACAAGTGCTTTTTCGTAGCGCTCAAAGGCGGTTGTCACCTCGGCCAGCACATCGGGCAGGTTGGTCTCCATTCAGAACTCCAAGGGTTTGCAGAGCGCCATGCGGGCCCGCGGGACCAGATCTTCGCGCCAAGGGGCCGCGATCAATTGCACACCGACAGCCAGCGACCCGCACCATGCGTGGGCATTCTTTCTTGCGTTCAAGGTGGCACGCAAGCCTGATGCCAACTCAGCTCGGTGCCATGGGGTCGTGGTGTGGCGCCGGGTGCGTGGCAATTGAGCCGGACGCTCAGCTCTCGGGGTGGGAGCTGCCGCTGCCAGCGCTGCGCGAGAGCCGCTTGAGCACCCGCTGGCCTGATTCGGCCACCGTCTGCATCGTGGCCTCCAGCATGGCCATCTCGCGCAGAGACTGTGCGAAAGCCTGGTACTCCGCCGATTGCGCCTGCGCCACCATGACGGGCGGTGCTACCTGCTGCAGCGCGCCGGACACAGCCTGGAAGTTCTGCCGCAGGCGTGCAATCTGTTCGTGCAGTGCGGCCTGGACTTCGGTGGTGGGTTGGCCGCTCTGGGCCAGTGCGTCGAGGGTCTGGACCAGCGTCTGGTCCATGGCCTCGAAGGCACCTCCTTCCCGGGCAGCAATGAGCTGTGTGTCCAGGCTGCGCTGCGCGCCCTCGCTCAGCACCCGGTTGGAGGCGTCGCGCATGTTGTCCACCTTCTGCTCCAGGTCCCGGTTCAGGGCGCCGAGGCGCTTGCCGACGCTCACCACCTCGTTGAGGATGGTGTCCAGGTCGCGAACCACCACGCCGATGCGGTCGAGGAAGTGGTTGAGGTCGCCAGCGAGTTCACCGAACTCGTCGGTCGTGTTGACTGCTGCGCGAGGCGACAGGTCCATCACACCCTTGGCCAGGCCCGAGACGGTTGACCGCAGCGCCAGCAGCGGCTCCATGCGCACCTTGAGCAGCAAGAACAACAGGATGGTGTGCGCGAGTATCTTCAGGCTGAACGCGCCCGCGGTGAGCTTGACTTCCTGCCACCACAGCGCTTCCTTGCGCTGCAAGTAACTGCGCACGCTCACGGTGCCCAGCACATCACCCACCTTGGCCTTGACGTGGCAGTTCAGGCAGAACTGCTCGGCGTTCAGTGAAACCGAGGCCTGCTGGTGATCACCGACCGGCCATTGCGATTGCAGGCCCTTCACGTCCATGTTGAAGGTTTGCTTCATCGATTCCACGGTGATGGCTGAAGGCGCCACCGCGATGGACAGACCGAGATCGTCGTAGTTGCGGTTGAGAATCGGATAGACCGTCTGTGCCGCCAGCGGTCCACCCGAGTTCAGCATGATGGCGCGCACGTCGTTGGCCAGTTGCTGCGCGGCCCTGTCTACCCGGGCTGGTTCTGCGTTGTTGAAGTCGTAACGCAGCAGGGCATAGCGGATGGCGAATTCGATGCCCGCCACCAGCAGCAGGAGAAGGAAAAAGTCCCGGATCATGTGAAACATGAAGGACTGCTCGAAACGTCCGCCACCGACGGCCTGTGCGCTCATGTTTCCTCCTCGCGCCAGCGATCTGGCCGAGAGAGTATGAGGGGTGCTTCAGGAGCGCGTTGGGAGAGCGGAAACGCTTGACCAAAGCCCGGGGCAATGGCGCCCGGGCTGGCGTGTTGTGCTCAGAAGTTGAGGTTGCGGCCGAACAGGCCGATCAGGCCCACGATGATCAGGTAGAAGGCGACGATGTAGTTCAGCATGCGCGGCATCACGAGGATGAGGATGCCGGCGATGAGGGCGACCAGGGGGCCGATGCTCAGGTTCAGGTTCATGGCGGTTCTTCTTGAAGGAGGTTCGTGCTGGCGCCGCAGAGGTTGTGGCGCACCAGCCCGCACGTTGCATCATGCGTGGGCGTCGCATACCCCGTCTGTGTGACGGAACACCAAGGGCGGCGAAGTGCCACCGATGTTGCAGCAGCGGACTCGGGATTGCGATGACCCGCGCCGCGAGTCCCCGCGCTGTGCTCCACTGGCCGGCTTGTTTGCTCACGCAAGGCGCACCCATGAAGACCCCCTGGATCCCAACTCCGATCATTCCGCGGCTGCTGGAAACCGGGCGCCTGCGGCTGCGCCCGCTCACCATTCATGACGCGGTGAAGGACTTCGACGCGGTGATGACCAGCCGCGCGGACATCTGGGAGCTGTTCGGCCCGGGCACCGGCTGGCCAGCCGACACGCTGTCGCTGGAGCAGGACCTGATCGATCTCGCCTGGCACCAGAAAGAGTTCGAGATCGGCGGCTCGTACACCTACACGGTGGAGGCGCTGGACGCCTCGCAGGTGCTGGGCTGTGTCTACATCTTTCAGCCCACACACGCTGGTGCTGACGCCGATGTTTTTTACTGGGTGCGCAGCTCCGAGCTGGCTGGTGGTTTGCCGGCCCACCTGTGGGAGAACCTGCGCCGCTGGCTCAGCAGCGACTGGGGCTTCAAGCGCCTGGCGCTCAACGGCAGTGGCATCGTGGCGTTGGACTGAACCAGCACCAAGCTTCACAGATGCAGGGTGATGCTGCGGCTCGTGACGCGCGACACGCAAGGTGTGAAGCAGGACGGCTTTTCGTCGTCGCCCAGGATGAAGTCGTTGTGCTCGACCTCGCCGCCGGCGTAGCCCGTCTTGCAGGTACCGCACAGGCCGCTCTCGCACGACGTGGGCACGCGCACGCCGTTCTCCCTCAGCAGGTCCAGCAGGTTTCCACCCTCGGGCAGCACCAGTTCGCGTTGTGATTGCGACAGCCGCACCGTGGCGCCAGTGGCGGGTGCCGGCGGCTCCTCGCGCGTGGGTGCCTGAAAGTGTTCCGAATGCACGGTTCCCGGCAGCCATTGCACCGATGCTTGTGTGCAGGCTTTCATGAAGCCGGGTGGTCCGCAAAAGTACAGGTGCGTGCCTTCGGGTTGGCTCTCCAGCAGCGCTGCCAGGTCCAGTCCTGCGCCCACCTGACCGTTGTCGAAGTGCCAGCGCACCGAGCCCGGCGCCAGGCGGTTCAGCGCGACCAGCTCTTCGGTGAAGGCAGCCACGGCGCAGGAGCGTGCGCAGTAGTGCAACGTGAACGGCGTACCCGCCTTCAGCAGGCTGTGTGCCATCGATTTGAGCGGTGTGATCCCGATACCGCCAGCGACCAGCAGGGCCGATGTCTGGCCCGCGTGCAGCCCGAACTGGTTGCGAGGCGCACTCACACGCACTGTGTCGCCGACCCTCAGCGCTTCGTGCACACGCAGCGAACCACCGCGACCGTTCGGGTCCTTGAGCACCCCGATCACGTACCGGTGGGTCTCGGTGGGGTCGTTGCTGAGCGAGTACTGACGCACCAAGCCGCCCGGCAGGTGCACATCGATGTGCGCCCCGGCGGTGAAAGGGGGCAGGCGCTCGTGGTCGGTTGCGCACAACTCGTACGAATGGATGCCGGTCGCCTCCAGACGGATCTGGCGAACCTGCACTGGAAGTGGCGCGTCGAGTTCGGTCATCGATCAGGCCGCTGTGGCGCTCGCTTTCATCTCGGCTTCCAGCGACAGCATCTTTGCTTTGACGAACTGCTCGCGCTCCGCGCCCTTGAGATGTTCGCTCTCGGCCAGCATGGTCACCACCGCCTTGGTCACGTGGCGGCGGCGCACGACCTCGTCTTCCACCCGCGCACCCACCGGAATCTCCAGCACGTTGCCCGAGCAGAAACTGCGCGGCGCACCCGCCGCGTCGCGCAGCCAGTCGGCGAAGCCCTCGGCGCTGGCGGCCTTGTTGGTGCCGCGCACGGCGTCGCGCAGCAGCTTGCGGAACATGTAGACCCCGGCGTCGAGCTTGGTCGGGTTCTCCAGCGCGTGCACCGCAATCGGCCGCTGGCTGATGATGGCCTCGTAGTCGCCCGGCGCGTACTGCGCTTGCTTGTAGTTGGCGCGCTGGCGGTGGTTGGTCGGGATCTCGGGGCGGTCGTTGATGGTGTGTTCACCAAAACGCTCCGGCCGGCGCAGCGCCACCTGGCCTTCCAGAAAGTCGATCGACTCGTAGCCCACGAGCTCCTTGATGCCCACGCCGCGCGTGTCGATGCCCGGGCCCATGACGCGCCAGCCGATCATCTTGCTGTTCACGTTGTCCACCGGCACCGTCCAGCGCACGATGTGGAAGCGGCTGAAGTGCTTTTGCGCCGAACCGTCCTCGGACGTGTAGGCGTGCAGGCTAAGGTTGGGCAGCACCTGGTGCTGCACGCGGATGAACAGGCGGTCGTTGCTCACGCGGCGCGCACCTGCGCAGGCCAGCGAGCGGCCTCCTTGCACCGGTACAAACTGCATGTCGGGTGCCACTTCCATCGAAGGCGCACCGACCTCGTCGAAGGTGGTGCCCTGGAACTGCCCGTTCACCACGTTCTTGGCCGAGTGCAGCGTGGCGGTGTGGAAGTTGTCGGCCGCGTTGTCCTGCACCTGCAGCCAGTTGCAGTGCTGGAAGTTGCTGTAGGGCACGAGTTCGTCGCCGGGCAGCACGGTGAAATTGCCTTCCCACTCGGGGAAGGGCGGCTCTTTTTCGGGCGGCCCCATGTAGGCGAACACCAGGCCGTTGCGCTCGAAGGCCTTGTAGGCGCCCTGGCGGATCGAGCAGGCGTAACGCTCGGCGTCCGCTTCTTCGCCCTTGGGGAAGGGCACTTTGAGGCAGGTGCCGTCGATGTCGAACACCATGCCGTGGTAGCAGCACATGATCCCGCGTTCCTGGATGGAGCCGTATTCGAGCGACGCGCCACGGTGCACGCAGTGCGCGTGCAGCAGGCCGACCCGGCCGCTCTTGTCGCGAAAGGCCACCAGTTCCTCGCCCAGGATCATCAAAAAGTGCGGTGTGTCGGTGAGCTCCATCGACATGCAGACCGGCTGCCAGAAGCTGCGCATGTACTCACCGGTCGGCGTGCCCGGCCCCACCTCGGTCAGCTCGGGGTCGTGGCCCGGGATCTTGTTGGTGTGGTACCCGCCGTAGGGGATCAGCTTCTTCTCCACCGGTGCGGCGGTGCCGGTCGAGCGTTGGCTGTCGTGTTTGTCCATGGGCTGGGTCATGCGGTGTCTCCGTCGGGTGTGGAATGTGGTGAGTTTTGAACTCTGTATACAGAGTTCAAAGATAGGGGGAATGCCACTTTCTGTCAACCCGGACGACCCCGACCCTGTGCATTGCCCTTGGTTTACCCTTCGGTGTGTCGCTGCACTCTGAATCCAGAAACCAGAAGGTCCCCATGTCGTTCACGGCCAAGCTCCCCACCCGCACCAACTACGTGGACGAGGTCTACAAGGTCCTGCTGGACGCCATCAGCGACGGCTCGCTGGCCCCGGGCACCCGCATCACGCAGGAAGAGGTGGCCGAGCAGCTCGATGTGTCGCGCTCCCCGGTGATCCAGGCGCTGCGCCAGCTCAAGACCGACGGCCTGGTGCAGGACGCGCCCGGGCGCGGCGTGCTCATCGCTCCGCTGGACCCGCAGACCATCGGCCATGTTTACAAGATCCGGGGTGTGCTGGACGAACTGGCTGCTGGCCTCGCGGCCGAGCGCCGGGCGCGCATGGACCCCGAGGTGATCCGCCGTGGCCGGGAGATTGCGACCGGCGACGACGTGCGGGCCATGATCGACGCCGACATGGCCTTTCACCGCGCGGTGTACCAGGCCAGCGGCAACCCGCTGATCGAGGACAGTTCGCGCATGCACTGGGTGCACCTGCGCCGGGTGATGGGCGGCGTGATCCAGCTGCACGGCATGCGCCGCCCCATCTGGGACGAGCACCAGGCGATTGCCGATGCGATCGAAGCGGGCGATGTGGCCCAGGCACGCCACCTGGCGATGCAGCACACCCTCCATGCCAGCGAGAACCTGCTCGCCCGTCTGGGACTGGATGCACCGACGCCCTGAACCGCACCACCCTCCGGCGCGGCAAGCTCACTTCTCCGTGAACGCGGTCGACTGGAGATCCGGCAGGCCGCCATCCAGCGCCCGCTGAAAGCGCGATTCGCGCACGCTCGCGCTGCGCCGCCAATGCCGGATCACGGCCAGGGTACCGAGCCGTTCCACCAGGTTCAGGCCGGGAAAGACCACCGAGAGAACCTCCAGGGCGGCTTCCTTGGGCGCGAGGCTTTCGCGCAAGCCCATGGCCACCACCTCGTCGCGAAACGCCGGGTTCAAGGTGGACGGCTGGATGTCCAGCTCGCGCAGCGCGGCGTTCAGCGCCCGGCGGTAACGAAATTTTTTGAACATGGTGGCGTTGGAGAGCTGTGACCCACATCCGTTCCCCGCTCACAGGCGTGCGCGCAGTTCGGTCTTGAGCACTTTCCCATAGTTGTTCTTCGGCAGCTCGTCCACCAGCACGTAGCGCTTGGGTCGCTTGAAACGCGCCATCTGTGCCAGGCAGTGTGCGTCCATCTGGTCGGTGGTCACCCTTGTGCCGGGCTGCGCCACCACAAAGGCCACCACCACCTCGCCCCATTCGGCGTCGGGTGCGCCCACCACCGCGGCTTCGGCCACGCCCGGTGCGGTCAGCAGCACCTCTTCGACCTCGCGCGGGTAGATGTTGGAGCCGCCGCTGATGATCAGGTCCTTGCTGCGGTCCTTGAGCGTGAGGAAGCCATCGGCATCGAGGCAACCCACGTCGCCAGTGAACAGCCAGCCGTCGCGCACGGCGGCGGCCGAGGCCTCGGGGTTCATCCAGTAGCCCGCCATCACGCTGTCGCCCTTGATGAGCACCTCGCCCACTTCGCCGGTGGGCAGGCTGCGGCCATCCACATCGGCCACACGCACCTGCACCGGTGTTTGCGCCACGCCCACCGAAGCCATGCGCTCGGCCCAGCGCGGGTGGGCGGTGTCGGCCAGCTGAGCGCGCGACAGCGCAGTGCCCACCATGGGCGTTTCGCCCTGGCCATAAATCTGCACGAAGCGCGGCCCCATCACACGGAGCGCGCGTGCCATGTCGGCCGCGTACATGGGCGCGCCGCCGTACACGACGGTCTTGAAGGCGCGCGCCGATGCGTCTGCAGACATGCCGTGCTGCCCGGCGTGATCCACCAGGCGCTTGACGATGGTCGGCGCGGCAAATGTGGACAGCGGCCCCAAAGCCTCGCCCAGCGTGAACAGCTCGGCCGGATCCACTCCACCCGAGACCGGGACCACGTGGCGCGCGCCCGCCATCAGGTGCGGGATGGCGTAGAGGCCCGCGCCGTGCGACATGGGTGCGGCGTAGACGATGGCGTCTTCGGCCGCCACCGGGTCCACGTCGATGGAGTAGGTCAGGCCCATGGTCATGAGGTTGCGGTGCGTGAGCATCACCCCCTTGGGGCGGCCGGTGGTGCCGCTGGTGTAGAACAGCCAGGCCACGTCCTGCGGGTTGCGCTCAACCACCGGCACCGCAAACGCATCGCCCACCGGCGCGAGCAGCTCGTCGCATGCGCTGGACGCCACATCGACCTGCCGTTCCAGGCCGGCCAGCGGCCCGGGTGCCACGTCGTGGGAGACAAAGCCCCAGCGCGCACCCGCGTTGGCCACGATCCACTCGGCCTCGCGCGGGTGCAGCTTGGCGTTCACCGGCACCACCACCAGCCCCGCCCACCACGCGGCCCACAGGATCTCGAGGTAACGCGGGTGGTTGTGCATGAACAGCACCACCCGGTCGCCCGGCACCAGACCGGCGGCCACCATGCGCTGGGCCAGGCCCGCGCTGCGCTGCGCCCACTGGGCGTGTGTGGCCCAGGTTTCTGCGCCAAGGAAGATGGCTGCGCTGGCAGGACGCTGGCGCGCATGGCGCAGCAGCAAGTGAACAAGGCTCATGAATGTCTCCGGATCGGGGGTGCGCTGCAGCACAGACCTTACACGCCCGCGGGCGTAGCGTGACCGCTGGAGATCGGGCGCACACAGACGCTCGTCGCCAGACAAGGAACCCCATGAAAACACCGTCCGCCTTTTTGTTCCGAACCGCCCTGGTGGCGGCCTGCGCCCTGTCCAGTTCGGGCGCGTGGTCCCTGACCACCTATCAGCAAGACCGCGCCGCCTGCATGCGCAGCGACTCGCAGCACGAGCGCACGAGTTGTCTGCGCGAAGCCGGTGCTGTGCGCGCGCAGGGCATGCGCAAGATGCCGATGTCAGGCGACACGCCCGAGTCGCGCATGCAGAACGCCCTGAAGCGCTGCACCAACCTGCCCCCCGACAACAAGGCCACCTGCGAACGCATGGTGCACGGGGAAGGCACCACCAGCGGTTCGGTGGCCGGCGGCGGGATGATGCGCGAACTGGTCACCCCCGTGCCTGCGGTCCCGCCCATGCAGCCGATGCCGCCACTGCAGCCCATGCAGCCGAAGTCCGGCGCGCCGATGGTGCGTTGAACGCCCAGGCCGACAGCGCGCAAAAACGCGCTGTTCTCGTCGGGCGCCTGTCAGGCCGCCGGGTCGCTCGCGCGGGGCTTGGTGAGCGTGAGCAGGATGTCCGCGTACCAGGCGCAGTTCAGGCCCAGCGATTCGTCCAGCACCAGATCGCGGTCGCCCATGTCCATGCGGGCCGAGTGCACGCCCAGCAGTTTCCAGGGCAGGGCAGCGTTCTGGGCTTCGGGGGAGGTGTCGCGCATGACCACGGCGGCACCGCTGGTGCCGCGGTGGGTGCGTGCGTCGGTCAAAAAGTAGCCGTTGCCCTGGAAGCGGATGCCGTAGGGCGAGGCGATGACGGCATGGCGCAGCACCGGCAGGTGGTGCAGGGCGTCGTGAAAGCCGAGCGGAAAGCCGACCACCAGCAGCGACTCGCCGGGGTGCACTTCGGAAAAGTCGCTGGACAGGTGGGCCGGGCTGAAGGCGCGGATCACCGACTCGTCGGGAAGCGCGGCGCGATCGAGCTCGATCACGGCCACGTCGATCTCACCACCGCTGTCTTTGCCCTGGCGCCAGACAGCCTCGCCTTCGTCGTACAGCAGCATCGAAAAGCCGGTGGAGCGCGTGAGGTTGGATGCGTCCAGGTGCAGCTCGATCTCCAGCCGGTCGGGGAAGTGCTGGGTGTCTTCGTCGATCACCACGTGGCGGCTGGTCACGAGGAACAGACGGTCGTCGCGCTCGAAGAAAAAGCCGCTGGCGTTGGTGAGCGGCTGTTTGCCGTGGAAGGTGGACACGCGGGGCGCCGCCAGAAACAGCGGGTCGACAGGCGCGGTGATGGGTGCCACGTGCTCGCCTTCGGCGTTGCCGGTGGTGGGTGCAACGAGCGGAGGCGGGTCGGGGTAGATCGGGGGGCGGTTCATGGTTTGAGTGTCGCACCCTTCAAACCGAAGAGCACGAAGGGGTTGAACAGTGAAGGAACTTGGAAGGCGGCCGGCGTGGCCTGGCGCGAAGGAGCCCTGGCCAGCGCAGGGGCCCGGTCCGGGGTGAATTGTTTCGAGACGAAGGACCACACCAGCCGGGAGGCGTCGGGTCCTTGTGCATCGCTGTAGGGCTGGTTGGGAGCGCCGCCGCTCCAGGCGTGGCCCAGCTGGTCCACATGGACCAGCGTGACGGCGGTGCGGCCCCGGTGTTTGAAGTCGGTCACCAGCATGGGGTGGCGCTGGCCACGCTGCTGGCTGCGCGGTGTGCCTGCCGCGGCGCCGCCTGCGAGCGCCCACACCCCGGCGGCGGCAGCGCCGTTGCTGGCGGCCACCACGGCGTCTCGCCCACCCTGGATCACCAACAGCGGCGGCAGCGGCAACAGCTGTCCGGGCGTGGGGGACCAGGGTGCCGGCAGCCGATGCCCGCGCATGGCGGCCAGCGCGGTGGCGGTGGAGTCGGCCGCGCCCGGGGCAATGCCCGAGTGCATCACCACCGCCTTGAAGCGCGCCGGGTGGTGCGATGCAATGAGTGCGGCCATGCTGGCACCGGCCGAGAGGCCGGCCAGCGCCACGCAGGCGCGGTCCACCGGCTGCAGCAGGCACACCTGGTCGATGGCGGCCAGGATCAGCGCCACCTCACCGTGCGCGCGCCCGCTGCGGGTGTCAAACCAGTTCCAGCAGCGTTGGGCGCTGGCCATGCGGTCTTGCTCGGGGTAGAGCACCAGAAAACGCTCGCGCCGGGCGAGTGCGTTCATGCGCGTGCTCTGCGCAAAGCCCGCCGCGTCCTGGCCGCAGCCGTGCAGCATCACCAGCAGCGGCAGGCGCTCGCCACTCTGCAGATCGGGCGGGCGGTAGAGACGGTAGCGGCGCGCGCCGCCGGGGCCCAAGGCCATGCCGGTGAGCCAGTCGCCCGGCGTGGCCGGTGGCGGCTTGCGGGTGCCGGTGGCCTGCTTCACCACGGCCTTCGCGGTTCGCGTCTGGGCGCGGCGCGTGTTGCGCGTGAGCGCTGCGAGGTTGCGGTTGAACAGCTTCAACCAGCTGGCCGCTGCCGTGCGCGAGGCCATGCCTTGAGGCCCTCAGACTTTCAGGAAAGCCAGCAGGTCTTTGGCCAGACGCTGCTTGTGGCTGACGAACAGGCCGTGCGGTGCACCTTCGTATTCGGTGAGCTGGGCACCCGCGATGCCCGCTGCCGCGAGGCGGCTCGACGCTGCGATCGGCACGATCTTGTCGTCGGTGCCGTGGATCAGCAACGTGGGCACCTTGAACGCCGCGAGGTCGGGGCGGAAGTCGGTGCTGGAGAAGGCGCGCATGCAGGCCACGGTGGGCCGCAAGCCGGCCTGCATGGCGATGCAGTGGGCCCAGCGCAGGGTCTCGTCGCTCACGCGGCTGTCGGGTGAGCCCTGGCTGAAAAAGTCGCGGAAGAAGCCGGTGAAGAACTTCGGGCGGTCATCCATCAAGGCCTTGGCGGTCTTGTCGAAGGCGGAGGCTTCTGCGCCGCCGGGGTTGTCGGGGGTTTTCAGGCGAAAAGGCAGCACCGATGAAATGAGCGCGGTGCGCACCACGTTCTTGCCGCTGTGGCGCGACATGTAACGCGCCACCTCGCCCCCGCCCATGGAGAAACCCACCAGGGTGGCGTTGTCCAGCTTGAGCTGCTCCATCACTTCCCACAGGTCGTCGGCCAGGGTGTCGTGGTCGTAGCCGTTCCAGGGTTGCGACGAGCGGCCGAAGCCGCGCCGGTCGTAGGCGATGACCCGGTGACCGGCTTCCACCAACGAGACGGCGAGGTCGTCCCAGCTGTCGGCGCTCAGCGGCCAGCCGTGGATGAGCACCACAGGGCTGCCTTCGCCCCAGTCCTTGAAGTAGAGCGACGTCTGATCGGCGGTGGTGATGCGGTGCATGGCGTGTTGAAGCTGAAAAATCAAAGCTTTCAGTGTTCGTGCACCGGCCGGGCGCGTCTGTTCGACAACGCACAGAGCGCTGTCTCCATGAACCCACGCCAGCAAAAACGCGGCCCGTGTGCTGAAATTCACCCCCTCCCTGGATGTGGATGGACATGAACCTCAACGACGACTTCGATGTGCGCGTTTCCAGCCCGGCCGAGGCGGCCGAGTGGCTGCCGTCGCCCTTGCCCGGCGTGGACCGCCGCCTGCTGGACCGTGTGGGCGGCGAGGTCGCGCGGGCCACCAGCGTGGTGCGCTACGCGCCGGGATCGCGCTTTGACGCGCACACCCACGGCGGTGGCGAAGAGATCCTGGTGCTTGAAGGCGTTTTTTCCGACGAGACCGGCGACCACCCGGCCGGCACCTACCTGCGCAACCCGCCAGGCACGCGCCACGCACCGTTCTCAGTGCAGGGTTGTGTGCTGCTGGTGAAGCTCTGGCAGTTCGCCGCGGACGACCTCACGCCGCTGCGCATCAACACGCTCACCGAGCCCTGGCGCCGAGGACTGGTGCCGGGTCTCACGGTGATGCCGCTGCACGAACACGACGGCGTGAGCACGGCTCTGGTGCGCTGGGCGCCCGACACGCAGTTCAACCCTCACCGCCACCCGGGCGGCGAGGAGATTTTTGTGCTCGAAGGGGTGTTCCGCGACGAACACGGCACCTACCCCCGCCACAGCTGGCTGCGCAATCCCCGCTGGAGCCAGCACACACCGTTCACCGGTCCCGAGGGTGCACTGATTTATGTGAAGGTCGGCCACCTGGGTGCGACCTTCCTGGAGCCGGCGCTGGCGGCCTGATCAGGTGCCGCTGCGCAGCAGCAGGGCGGGGTTGAGCCGCATTTGCGCCAGCAGGTAGCGTGCGCCCAGCCCCAGGCTCACCCCGCTCACACCCAGGGCGGTGAGCGCACCGGTCCAGTACAGGCCCATGGGGTCGAGGTCGAGCCGCCAGCGCAGCAGGCCGGTGGCCAGCGCACTGCCGGCCAGCATGGCAAAGCCGGCGGTCACCACCGCGAGCAACAGGTATTCCCAATACAACACACGGCGCAGGCTGGAGAGCCGCGCGCCCACCGCGTGCATCACCGTGGCCTCGAACAGCTGGCGCGCGCGGCTGCTGGCCACCACGCTGGCAAGCACCAGCAGGCTGGCCGCCAGGCACACCCCGGCGATCACCGCCAGGCCGGTGCTGGCGCGGCCCATGAGCGCGCGCGTCTCGCGCAGCAGCGATTCGGTGCGCACGGTGGCGATGTTGGGCGCGGTGGCGGCCAACTGGTCTTGCGCGGCCAGGGCCTCGGCCGGGTTGAGCCAGGCGGCGCCCACATGGCGGGTGATGTAGGGGTCGAGCACACCGTCGCTGAAGATGCCCTCCAGCCACAGGCGCGCCTGCATGCGCTGCTGGCTGTAGATGGCGGCCAGCTTGGCCTGCACCGGCGCGCCCAGTATTTCGAAGGTCAGCTGGTCACCGACCTTGAGACCCAGCTGGTCGGCCTCGCGGTCTTCCATGGCCACCAGCGGCGCGCCGCTGTGGTTGGCCGGCCACCAGGCACCGTCGCGGATCACCACGTCGTCGATGTTGCCGGCGCGGCTGCTGAACTTCTGCTCGTCGCGTGCTTCTCGCACGCGCTCACCATCTCCGCTGTCACGCAGCACTTCGCCGTTCACTTCGATGAGGCGACCCAGCACCAGCGGTGCGGTGGTGAGTTGACGCAGGCTGGGTTGGGCCTTGAGCGTTTCCTGCAGCAGCGGAATTTGTTCGGTCTGCACGTCGTAGAACACCATGGCCGGCGCGTTGGCGGGCACGGTTTCGTTCACCGTGCGCAAGAGCGAGGTGACCACCAGCGTGCAGGCCACCAGCAGTGTGAGCGCGGCACCCAGCGAGAGCAGGGCGGCGCGCAGGGGGGAGTCGCTGCGTTGCAGGCCGGCCATGGCCAGGCGCAGTTCAAACGGCAGCTGCGCACCGGGCCGGTTGAGCTGGCGACGCGCCAGGCCGCGCAGCAGCCGCGTCACGCCTTCGAGCAGCACCAGCAGCAGCACCGTGGCCACCACGAAGGCCAGGCCAAAGCGCACGTCGGGCACGCTGGCCACCATCATCACGCCCACCACCGCAGCCACGCCACCGGTGAGCCACCACACGCGCTCAGGTGTCTTGAGCGTGTTGCCGTCGATGCCGCGAAACAGCGCTGCCGGCGAAACCGACAGCGCTCTGCCCAGCGCAGGCAGCGTAAAGGTGAGCGCGGTCAACACGCCGAAGCCCAGGCCCACCAGCGAAGGCAGCCACAGGCTGGCCACCAGCGGCGCCAGCGGCAGCTTCTGTGCGGCGGCCAGCGTGCCGGCCAGTGCCAGTGCATTGCCGATGAGCACGCCGCCCAGGCTGGAGAGCAGCGCCAGCATCAGGATCTGCAGCAGCACCAGCGTGGCCAGGCGGCCGTCGCGCAGGCCCACGGCGCGCAGCGTCGCCAGCGTGCCGAGCTTGCCTTGAAGGTAGGCCTGCACGCTGTTGAACACGCCCAGCCCGCCAATGAAGAGCGCGGAGAAACCGATCAGCAGGAGCCCCGAGCCGATCTGGCCCAGCACCTCGGCCATGCGGTCGCTGCGCTCCTCAAAGGTGCTCACCTCGGCCTGCAGGTCTGGGTAAGCCGCAATGAAGGCGTCGCGCCACTCGGCCGCAGGCTGCGGCGTGCGCACGCGGTAGTGGTACTCCACGCGGCTGAGCGGCTGCACCAGACCGGTGGCGGCCAGCGCCCCGTCGGCCACCAGCACCGGGGCGCCGCCCCAGTCGGCGCGCAGGCTGCGGTCGGGCTGGCGCACCACCAGTGCGCGCACCTGCAGGCTCAGGTTGCCCACCTCCACCGTGTCGCCGGGCTTCAGATCCAGGCGCTGCGCGAGGGTGGCATCGAGCGCCGCGCCCCAGACGCCGTTGCGCTCCAGCAGGGCGGCACCCAGATCACCGGCCGGGGCCAGCTCCACCGCGCCGTACAGAGGGTAGCGTTCGTCGGCGCTCTGCAGCTCGATGAGCTGGGCCCGGCCATCGGGTGCGCGCAGCATGGTCCGCAGCTCCACCAGTCGCGAGACATCGCCGCGCTCGTTCATCCACGCCAGCGCCTCGGGGGGCAGCGGCGCGGTCTGCTCCACTTCCACGTCACCGCCGAACAGCAGGCGTGCATCGCTCACGAGGGCGTTGGTCACCTGCCGGTACAAGCCACCGCCGGCCGTGACGAGCGCCACGCCCAACACCAGGCAGGCGCAGAAGATCCACAGGTGCCGGCCGCTGGCGCGCAGGTCGCGCCAGGCCAGGTCAAACAGGAACCGCATCGGCAGCCCGCCCGGTGGTGTTCACCTCGACCAGGTGGCCGTCGTGCAGGCGCAGTACGCGGTCGCAACGGGCAGCGAAGTCGGGGTCGTGCGTCACCAGCACCAGTGTGGTTCCAGCTTCGGTGTTGAGCTCGAACAGCAGTTCGCGGATGGCCTCGCCGGTGTGGTCGTCCAGGTTGCCGGTGGGCTCGTCGGCCAGCAGCAGGCGAGGGCGGTGAACCAGCGCTCGCGCAATCGCCACGCGTTGCTGTTCGCCGCCCGAGAGCTGGCTGGGGTAGTGGTCTTGCCGCGCGCCCAGGCCCACGCGTTCGAGCAGCGCAGCCGCGCGCGCATGGGCGTCAGGCTGGTTGGCCATCTGCAGCGGCAGGGCCACGTTGTCCAGCGCGCTCAGGCTGGGCAGCAGGTGGAACGACTGGAACACGATACCGATGCGGTCGCGCCGCAGGTCGGCCAGCGCGTCGGCGTCCATGCCGCCCAACTCGGCGCCGTCGATGACCACGCGTCCGCCGGCTGGGCGCTCCAGGCCCGAGAGCAGCAGCAGCAAGGAGGTCTTGCCCGAGCCGGATGGCCCGGTGATGGCGACGCGCTGGCCCGCAGGCACGAAGAGATTGACCGAGCGCAGCACGTCGATGCGTGCGGTGCCCAGCTGGTAATGCATGGAGAGGTCTGAAATTTCAATCATGCGGGGTGAGTTCACGTTCAACCACAAAGGTTCAGTTTGCCCAGCCGGGTGCTGCGCGACCGGGATGAGGACTTTTTACGCGCCGAATGGCCCTGCGTTGTGCCCCCTTGGCGCGAACGCGACCACCGGGCTCTACACTGGGCAGGGTATCTGCAACAGAATGTTGCCTGTCTGCCCGGGATTCCCGGCGGAACGACATCACATGCTTATGAAACATGGGGCTGGGTCATCGCGGGCGGGTGAACAAGAACGGTGCGATCTCCGAGGCGGTCGGTTGCGCCGTGGCTGGCGCGCGCTTGCCGCCGTTGCTTTGCTGGCCCTGGCGGCCTGCGGTGAGGCCGTGGTGCCGCCACTGACCGTGGGCATGAACCCTTGGGTGGGTTACGACCCGCTGGTGCTGGCGCGCGACCGGGGCCTGACCGATGCAAAGCAGTTGCGGGTCGTGGAGTTGCCCTCCTCGTCCGAAACCTTGCGCCACCTGCGCAACGGCCTGCTCGACGCCGCCACGCTCACACTGGACGAAACCTTGCGCCTGGCGGACAGCGGCATCGATGTGCGCATCCTCGCCTTGCTCGATGCGTCCACCGGCGGCGACGTGGTAATGGCGGCACCGCGCATCGCGTCGGTGCAGATGCTCAAGAACGAATTCGTGGCGGTGGAAGACTCCACCGTGGGTGCCCTGCTGCTGTACCGCATGCTGCAGAAAGCGGGCATGACCCGCGCCGATGTGAAGGTGACCAACCTGGAGGTGGCCCAGCACCTCACGGCGCTGGAATCTGGCCAGGTGGCCGCGGCCGTGTCGTTCGAGCCTCTGGCCGGTGCGATGGCCGCCGCGGGCTACCGCCGGCTCTTCGACAGCCGTGAGATTCCGGGGGAGATCCTGGATGTGCTGGTGGTGCGCGCCGAGGTCCTGCAACAGCGCCCGCAAGCGGTGGACGCGTTGCTGGGTGCCTGGTATGCGGGCCTGAACGTCTTCCAGCTCGACACACCCGGTGCCGCCGCAACCCTGGCGCTCGGCACCGATCTCTCGCCCGCGGACTACCAAGCGGTGCTGGGTGGCCTCGCGTTTTTCTCGCGCGAGGCGTCCGGGAGCGAGTTGCTGGGCAACCCGCCTGCGCTGGTGGCCAAGGCCGTGAATGTCGCCGATGCCCTGGTTGACCTTGGACTGATCCGGCGCCCGCCGCGCTGGGAGACCCTGATCGACGCAGCGCCCATTCAACGCCTGCAGACCAGCGGAACGGCCCCGTGAAGCCGATGTTGTCCCGCCTGTCCCTGCCGGGGCGCTGGTTGGCGCCGCTGATGCTGGTGCTGTTCGCGCTCACCGCCTCCACCGTCAACCACGTTGTGCAGCTGCGCAAGCTGGGTGCGCAGGTGGTTGAGCAGGAAACCCGGCGATTGCGCGAACGCCTCAGCGTGGAGCAAAGCCGCCTGAGTTCGCAAACCAGCATGGACAACCAGACCCTGGTGCGCCGGCTGGTGGGTGGTCTGGGGCTGTACAGCGGCATGCAGCACATCTACCTGCTGCAGCCCACCGGCGTGGTGCAGGCCTCGCTGGTGCGCTCCGACATCGGGCAGGACCTTGACGCGGTGCTGCGGTCGCGCAAGGACCTCGCTGGCCTGATTCAGGTGCTTTTGGGCAGCCCGTCGGACGTGGCCATCAGCATGGTGCATCTGCAAGATGCGAACCAGCTGATCGGCGTGGTGCCGTTCACCTCCGGCCAGCGCCTGATCGCCGTGGTTGACCTCGGCCTGCCCATGGCTGCGCGCCTGTCCGATCTGCGGCACGAAGCGCTGCGCGAAGGCGTGCTGCTGCTCGGCCTGGCGACCCTGCTGGCTTTGGTGGTGCACCTGGTGTGGTTCCGCCGGGCGCGACACCTGGCGTCCACCCTGCAGCGCATGGGCAACGGCGAACTGCAGGCACGCGTGGCCCTGCAGGGCAAGGACGAACTCGCCATGATCGGCAGCGAGGCCGACCGCATGGCCGAACGGCTGCAGGTCGGCCAGGCGCAACTTCGGCACCTGGTCGATCTGGTGGGCCGCTCGCCCGTGGTGGTGGTGGAGTGGTGCAACGAGGTGGATTGGCCTATGAGCTATGTGAGCCAGTCGGTGGAACAGTGGGGCTACCAGCCCGCCGACCTGTTGCACGGGAAGCGGGACTACGCTGCCCTCATCCACCCCGAGGACATCGAGCGCGTGAGGGCAGAGGCCGCCCGCTATTTCCAGAACGGACCCGACGATCACCGCCAGGAGTACCGGCTGCAATGCGCCAACGGAAGCTGGGTCTGGGTGGACGACCGCACCACGCTGAGCCGGGACGATCAAGGCGTCATCACCAGCATCAGCGGTGTGCTGCTCGACATCACGGCGCAGAAAGAAGCGCAACTCGCCCAGCAGGAGCAGGCTGAATTCCTGCGGCTGTTCTACGAACTGCCCTTCATCGGCATGGCGATCTCTGCGCCTGGTTCCACGAAGTGGGTTCAGGTCAACAGCCAGCTCTGTGCCATCCTGGGCTACACACGCGAAGAACTCCTGCAAAGGACCTGGGCCGAGATGACGCCCCAGCCCGACCTGGACCAGAACCTGGCGTTGCGCGACGCCTTGTTGGCCAACCGCGCCGACAACTACAAGATGCGCAAGCGCTTCGTGCGCAAGGACGGCAGCTTCGTGCACACCGAGATCGACGTGCGTGCCGTGCGCCACCCGGACGGCTCGATCAAGCACCTGTTCTCCACCATCAAGGACATCACCGAACGGCTGCAAGCCGAAGCCGCACTGCGCGAACAGACGAACCAGCTGGAAGTGGCGGAGGCCATGGCCGGGCTGGGCAGTTGGGTGTATGACAGCCGCACCCATGTTGCCTGGTGGTCGCGCCAGATGTACCGCAACATTGGCCTGGACGAGGCGCTGGGCCCGCCGGTGGACATGGTCGCGTATCTCGAATGCTTCCATCCAGAGGACCGTGCGACGGTCGACAGCCTCATGCGCTCTGTGCCCAGCAGCATGGAGGTGAGCACCGCCGAGTTCCGTCGCCACCCAGACCTGGGGCCGCTGCGCTGGTTTCGCGGCAGCGTGCAGAGCAAGGCCATGGAGACCCGGGGCCACTACAGCTTCAGCGGCACCTTGCTCGACATCACCCTGCTCCAGCTGGCCCAGACCACCCTGGAGGAGACCAACGCCGCGCTGGAGCAACGGGTCATCGAACGGACTGCCCAGCTGCTTGGCCTCAACGAAGAACTCGAGGCCTTTTCATACACCGTGTCTCACGATCTCAAGGCACCGCTGCGCGGCATCGACGGCTACAGCCAGTTGCTCGAAGAAGAGCACAGCAGCCAGCTCAACGAAGAGGGGCGCCAGTTCCTCAGCCGCATCCGCCGCGGCGTGCTGCAGATGGGCGACCTGATCTCCGGCTTGCTGGACTATTCGCGCATGGAGCGGCGCACCATGGAGCAACAGCGGGTGGACGTGCCGGCCCTGGTGGCGCAAGTGATCGAAGGCCACAGCGCCGACATCGACAGCACCCGTGTGCGCCTGAGCCTGCAGCTCGAACCCATGGTGCTTCAGCTCGACCGCGAGGGCATGGCCGTGGTGTTGCGCAACCTGGTGGGCAACGCCATCAAGTTCAGCCGCACGCGCGACCAGCCCGAGGTGGAGATTGGCTCCCGCACCGAAGGCCTGCGGCGCATCCTGTGGGTGCGGGACAACGGCGTGGGCTTCGACATGAAGTACCACGACCGCATCTTCGGCATCTTCCAGCGCTTGCAGCGCGCCGAGGACTACCAGGGCACCGGCCTGGGCCTGGCGCTGGTGGCCAAGGCAGTGAAACGCATGGGCGGCCGCGTGTGGGCTGAAAGCCAGCCCGGGCAAGGCGCCACCTTCTATCTGGAGTTCCCTGCATGAAAAGCCCTGTTGCATTGCCCCCCATCCTGCTGGTTGAAGACAACCCGATGGACCTGGACCTCACCCTGCGCGCCTTCAACAAGAAAAAGTTCTCCAACACCATCCAGATCGCACGCGATGGTGAAGAGGCGCTGGCCTTCTTTGCGCGATGGGAAGCGGGCGAAGCGCAGCCTGCCGTCATACTGCTGGACATCAACCTGCCCAAGGTCAACGGACTGGAGGTGCTGCAAAAGCTCAAGGAACACCCGGTGTTCCGGCGCATTCCGGTGGTGGTGCTCACCTCGTCGCGCGAGAACTCCGACCTCAACACCGCCTACGACCTGGGTGTGAACTCCTACATCGAGAAGCCGGTCAGCTTCAGCAAATTCATTGAAGTGGCCGAGCACATCGAACTCTACTGGTGCCTGCTCAACGAGCGGCCCGCCTGACCACCAAGGAATTCGCCATGATCAAGATCCTCATCCCCGTCGACGGCTCCGCCCAGTCGATGCACGCGGCCTACCACGCCATGCGGCTGGTCAGCTCGGGTCTCAAGGCCCGCTTCGTGGTCGCCAACGTGCAGGAGGCCCCCAACCTCTACGAGCTCGTGGTGGCGCACGACCCCGACGTGTTGCACGAAGTGAGCGATGCCGCCGGCCACGACCTGGTGCGCCCCGCCGTGGCGCTGCTCACATCGGCCAGCCAGCTGGTGGAAGAGGCCGTGGCCAGCGGCGACCCTGCGCACACCTTGCTGGAACTGGTGGAAAGCCACGAATGCGACGCCGTGATCATGAGTGCCCACGGCAGCGGCAACGATGACGGCGATGTCGGGCGGGGCCTGGGTTCGGTGGCGCATCACCTGGTGCAGCACTGCCCGGTGGCCGTGACCATCGTACGGCCGGCGGCTTTCAGGTGAACGCAAGCGGGTTGCAACCCACCTGCCGAAGAACGCTGAGGGCGTGAAGGAGCGCATGCAGGATGCGTCGGAAGAGTACTTTGGTGGAATACCCATGCGTCGGCGGGCAACGCAGAATCGGGCGCAGGTGGTCTGGCAGTTGGAGCGGGTGGTGCAACACGCCGGGGCGGGCCTCAGGTGCACTTTCGGTTCATTTTGATCAAGGTCGCTGCAAGGCTGTCGATATTTGGCTGAACAAGAAAACTCGTGCCGGAACATGCCCCTGACAAGGCCTGGCTTGCGGACTGACCAATCAAAAAAAAGAACCCTTCATGAGGCCCACGAGATCACCAATCTGCACCTCCGGGGCCAGTGCACACCAATTGGAGACGCTGAACACCGTTGCGCAGCTGCACTGCGCAGTGTCGACCGGCCCCAATCCTGTTGCAGTGCGGATCACCTCCTGCAGGCATGCACCTGATGCCTGACCACATCACCCCGCACCCGGGCACTCTGGCACCCGACGGCTCGTCGGGAACACTCGATCAACACCGCGTCAAGGCCCTGCGCGTGCTGCTGCTGGCCGCGAGCTTCGCCGCCCCGACGATCGCACTGGCACTGTTTGTGCGCGAAGGGGCCACGCAGCTGACGCTGATGGTCGGCGCCACGAGTGTTCTGTTGTGGATGCTGGGCTGGCTGCTCCAGCGCGGCCACGTGACCATCGCAGCGCATGGTCTGGTGCTGTTGATCCTCACGATCGCCACATTCGCCACCGTTATCACCGGGGGCGTTCGCAGTGCTGGCGTGTTCGTGCTGCTGTCATCCATGGTGCTGGCAAGCACGTTTCTCTCGCGGGGAAAGATGGTCGCGGTCGTGCTGTATTGCATCGTGGCCCTCGGGGTGATCAACTGGCTCGAGCAGCGCGGCATGCTGCCAGGCACGCTGCCACCCACGGGTTGGACCGTGTGGGTGATCCAGGCGGCGGTGATCGGGATCATCTTGATCAGCGCTCTGGCGGGTCAGTACCGCCTCCAGGAAGCGTTCGATACGCAGAAGCAAGCGCTGAGCCTGGCCTACGAAGCAGAAGCCGCCCTGAAAGAAAGCCAGGAGCGCTTCAAGGCCATGTTCCGGAACAACCCGGTGGCCTGTCTGGTGCAATCTCTGGACAACCGCGTGACGGTGGATGTCAACGATGCCTATGTCCAGGCGAGTGGCTTCTCCCGCAGCGAGCTGGTGGGCCAGCAGCCGCCCAACCTGTGGGCCAACCAGGCCGAAGAGCGAACCTTTCGAAGAACCCTGAAAACGCATGGCCGGGTGAACGGCATGCATGCCCGCGGCTTGCGGCGCGACGGCTCCCAGTTCGATTCGCTGATCTATGCCGAGCTCATCCAGCAGGGCAATGAACGGCTCATGATCGGCATGATTGTCGACATGAGCGCCGAGGAAAAATCGCGCAGGGCCCTGCAGCAGTCTGAAGCGCGTTTTTCCAAAGCCTTTCGGCACAGCCCGATCTGCATGACCCTGACCCGCCTGAGCGACGGCCGCTACCTGGAGGTCAACGCCGCCTGCGAGCAGGTGTTTGGTGGCCCTCCCCAGCATTTCATCGGAAAGACATCGCTCGAAACAGGTATCTGGCCCAGCCAGCAGGTGCGCGAAAACTATGTCAATACCATGCGGCGCAACGGTCGCCTGATGGGCTACGAAACAGAGGTGCGCAACCTCAAGGGTGAACTGGTCGAGGTCAAGGTATGGGCCGAGATCATCGACATCGAAAGTGAAGCCTGTGCCCTGTCCTTCGTCCTCAATGTGGCCGAAGAGAAGCGGCGCCGCAACATGCTGATGAATCTCGCTGAAGGGGTTTCACCCAAAATCGGACAGGCGTTCTTCCTGTCGGTGACCGAGCACATGGTGGCGGCCTTGGGGGCAACCAGCGTGGTGATTGGTGAAATGGCAGAAGGTGGTGGCATCAACACGCTGGGCCTGACGCACAACCGCAACCTGCAACCCAATCGCCGAGTGCATCTGCACGGGCCCAGCGCTGCCGCGATGATGGCCAGCGAGGTCTTGTGTGTCATCGAGTTGCCCGAGGGGGTGCCCCTGCTGTCCGACGTCCCCTTTGCTGACGGGCATTCCCACACGGTCGCTGGAATTGCCTTGCGAGACCCCGACGGGACAGCCATTGGGGTGCTGGCCGTCGCCTGGGATCACACTGCCCAGGTGGGTGCCGATATCCAGGCTCTGACATCGATCTTCGCCAGCCGCAGCAGTGCCGAACTGATGCGGCTGCGGCGCGACGAGGAAATCCAGCGCTTGCAAGGCACCCTGGAACAGCGTGTCCAGGCCCGCACCGCGCAGCTTCAGCACATCAACCGCGAGCTGGACAGCTTTGCCTACTCGGTTTCACACGACCTCAAGTCGCCGCTGCGTTCGATCGACGGCTTCATGCACGTCCTCAGAGAGCAAATGGGCGACCGCGTCCGTCCCGAGGACGACGCGATCATCAGCCGGGTCATGGCGTCCGCGAGCCGGATGGGTGGCCTGATCAAGGACCTGCTGGCGTTGGCGCGGGTCAGCCAGACCCAGTTGCAACGCACCTGGGCGAATCTGAGCGATATGGCCGACGAGGTGATCCGACAGGAGCGGCAACGAGACCCGGAGAACCCGGTCGAGGTGGTCATCGAACCCGAATTGTTCGCCGACTGTGATCCCCATCTGGCCCGGATCGCACTCGAAAACCTGCTGGGCAACGCCTGGAAATATTCACGGAACACGCCGCAGCCCCGCATCGAGTTCGGCCGTGTGCCCTCCAGCGAGGCCGGCGCGCCGACGTTTTTTGTCCGCGACAACGGCGCAGGGTTCGACATGTCCCGCTCGGACCGACTCTTCAAGCCTTTCACACGGCTGCACCAGCCCAGCGAGTTTCAGGGCTCCGGCATTGGCCTGGCCACCGTGCACCGCATCATCGAGCGGCATGGGGGCCAGATTCATGGCAAGGGCGATGTGGGGCGAGGCGCTGTGTTCCAGTTCATGTTCGGACGCACCATGCAGGATTGACGCTGCGCTCAGGCTTTGCGCTTGTCCAGCCGGAAGATTTTCACCGCGTCGTTCATGACGCGGGCCTGGGCCTGCAGCGAGCTGGCCGCTGCGGAGAGCTCTTCGACCATGGCGGAGTTCTGCTGTGTCACCGAGTCGAGCTGGCCCACCGCCTG
>JBBQSX010000010.1:0-37250 GCA_038213545.1 Burkholderiales bacterium | reverse complement strand
AGGCCCTTGCCGCGCGGGTAGCGCAGGCTGCGGCCGTTGAGGCCCGGGTCGGGCTCGGTCTGGTAGAGCCAGTCGGTGCGCGGGTTGCCGATGCAATACAGATAACCCACCGGAATGTGGATCCAGTGGTAGTCGTCCTTGCGGCCAGCCTCGACCAGCAGCACGCGTCTGGATGCGTCGGCACTCAGCCGGTTGGCCAGCAGACAACCGGCAGTGCCGGCGCCGATGACGATGAAGTCGAAGGTGGTGTTGTTCATGGAGGCGTCTCCTGGCCAAGGTGATCGTCGCTCAGTCCGTAGTCTCCGCGTTCAAACGCGACCAGCACCGCCTCGGCCTGCGCCAGCCGGCGCTCGGGCACCTGCACCCGCACGGGGATGGCGCCGGCCAGCAGCGTGTAGGCCTGCACCAGGTGCGCGTCGGCCACGGCGGCCGGCACACCTGCAGCTTGCAGCACGCCACGAAGCAGGTAAGCCTCGGTCGGGCTGAACACGGTGACCAGCGTTTGCCAGTCACCGAGCGCAGGGTCGTAGTCCGAATCGCCGTCAGTCACTACAGGTGCCTCCGGCGCGCAGGACCCCCAGCCCAGAGCTGCCGTGGATCCGGCTTGGCCGGTCCACAGGCAGCGTCCCCCCGTGGGGGGAAGCGCCGCAGGCGCGCAGGGGGGCCATCTTCACTTTGCGGTGGGCATGACGAATTCAGCGCCCTTGCCGATGCTCTCCGGCCAGCGTTGCATGATCGATTTCTGCTTGGTGTAGAAGCGCACGCCCTCTTCGCCGTAGGCGTGCATGTCGCCGAACAGGCTCTTCTTCCAGCCGCCGAAACCGTGCCAGGCCATGGGCACAGGGATCGGCACATTGATGCCGACCATGCCCACTTGAATGCGGCGGGCGAATTCGCGCGCGACGTTGCCGTCTCGGGTGAAGCAGGAGACGCCGTTGCCGAACTCATGGTCGTTGATGATCTTCACGGCTTGCGCAAAGTCGGGCACGCGCACACAGCTGAGCACCGGGCCGAAGATCTCTTCCTTGTAGATCTTCATGTCCGTGGTCACGTGGTCGAACAGCGTGCCGCCCATCCAGAAACCATTGCCACAGCCGTCGCCGGTTTGAGCTGCGTCGAACACGCGGCCATCCACCAGCAGCGTCGCGCCTTCTTTCGCGCCCGCCTCGATGTAGCCGGTGATGCGCTGGTGCGCAGCGGCCGTGACGATGGGGCCCATCTCGGCGGCCAGGTTGGTGCCGTTGAGCACCTTGAGCGCCTTGGCGCGCTCGATCAGTTTGGGAATGATCTTGTCGGCCACATCGCCCACCAGCACCGCTACCGAAATGGCCATGCAGCGCTCGCCGGCCGAGCCGTAGGCCGCGCCGATCAGCGCGTCCACCGCCTGGTCCAGGTCGGCGTCGGGCATCACGACCATGTGGTTTTTTGCGCCGCCCAGGGCCTGCACGCGTTTGCCATGGTGCGCGCCGGTCTCGTAGATGTAGTTTGCAATGGGCGTGGATCCCACGAAGCTGATGGCCTTCACATCCGGGTGCACCAGCAGCGCGTCCACGGCTTCCTTGTCACCCTGGACCACGTTGAACACGCCGTCGGGCAGGCCCGCCTTCTTGAAGAGCTCACCCATGAAGAGCGAGGCGGATGGATCGGTCGGGCTGGGTTTGAGGATGAAGGTGTTTCCTGCTGCAATGGCCACCGGAAACATCCACATGGGCACCATCACGGGGAAGTTGAACGGTGTGATGCCGGCCACCACACCCAGTGGCTGGCGCAGCGTCCAGTTGTCCATGCCGGTGGACACCTGGTCGGTGAAGTCGCCCTTGAGCAGCTGCGGAATGCCGCAAGAGAATTCGATGATGTCGATGCCGCGCGCGACTTCGCCTTGCGCATCGGTGAACACCTTGCCGTGCTCGGCGGTGATCAGGTGGGCCAGCTCGTCCTTGTGCTGGTTGACCAGCTCCAGGAACTTGAACATCACCCGTGCCCGGCGGATAGGCGGGGTATCCGCCCAGGCCGGGAACGCGGCCTGCGCGGCGGCCACGGCAGCGTCCACGTCGGCGCGGTTGGCCAGCGCGACCTTGCCGGAGACGGCGCCGGTGGCGGGGTTGAACACGTCCAGCTGGCGCGTCGAGGTGCCTCGGGTGATCTGGCCGTGAATGAAATGGTCGATCGATTTGGGTGAGTTGGCCATGGCGGTCTCGGTTGGGATGGGTCGGTAAGTGAAGGCAGTGTAGGCACCGCACCTCCCCTCGCCTAGTGGCATGGCTTGAACTGATTGTTTGAAATGGTGAACAATCCCGTCATGGATGAGAAAAAAGTCGAAGCCCTCTGGATGCACCTGCACTGGCTGACCGTGCTGGCGCAGCAAGGCAGCTACACCGCGTCGGCGCAGCGCCTGGGCGTGAGCAAGGCCGCCATGAGCCAGCGCATCAGCGAGCTGGAGCGGGCCGCCGGGGTGCCCCTGGTGCAGCGCACCACGCGCAGCGTGCGCCTGACCGAGGCGGGCCAGCAGCTGGTGGACGGTATGCGCGATCCCTTCGAACGCATCGCGCAGAGCTTCTCCAGCGTGCGCGACCTCGCCGACGAACCGGCCGGTCTGGTGCGGGTCACCGCGCCGGTGGCGTTTGCGCGCCAGCAGCTGGTGCCCAGAATTGCTTCGTTCGTGCAGGCGCATCCCCGCATCCGGCTGGAGCTGGACATGTCGGACCGGCTGAGTTCGCTGGCCACCGAGGGCTTCGATCTCGCGATTCGACACACAGCCTCGCCACCCGACACCCACGTGGCCTGGCCACTGTGCAGCACGCGATCGGTGCTGGTGGCCAGCCGCGACTATTTGCGCCAGCACGGCACGCCGACCACGCCCCAGGACCTGGCCCAACACGCTTGCCTGCACTACCCGCGTTCGCAGGACACATCGGCCTGGCACTTCACGCCCGCCGAGGGGCGCAAGAAGATGCAGGCCCAGCGCATCACGGTGCCGGTGTCGGGCCCGTTCAGCGCCAACAACAGCGAAGCCTTGCGCGACGCGGCCATTGCGGGTCTGGGCATTGCGCTGGTGCCCGATTTCAGTGCGCAAGCAGCACTGCAATCGGGCCAGCTGGTGGAGGTGCTTTCGGGCTGGGCGTCGGTGGGCACGTTCAGCACCCAGATCCATGCGGTCAGGCCTTACGCCAGCCACGTGCCGCGCGCGGTGTCGGCGTTCGTGGCCTGGCTGCGGGTGGCGCTGGCGGAGGGTTTTGCGGTGCGGCCGTGAACTGCATGCGCCCCGCGCCGGCCGGTCGGCGGTGCCTGGCGCCGTGCGCGGGCAAATCGAAAAGGTATTCTCATGTCCATCACGCTCGACCATGTTTTCATCTGCTGTGAACCTGGCGGCCCGGAGGCCGAGGCGCTCGTGGCGCTGGGCCTGACCGAGGGGACTGGCAACGTGCACCCCGGACAGGGCACGGCCAACCGGCGGTTCTTCTTTCACGGCGGCTTCATCGAGCTGCTGTGGGTGCACAACGTCGGCGAGGCACAGAGCGCGCTCACCGCGCCCACGCGGCTGTGGGACCGCTGGGCAGGGCGCCAGGCGGGTCTCTGCCGGTTCGGCGTGGGATTCAGCCCCGGCGGTGACGAGGTGCCCGGGCCGCCCTTTGACGCATGGCCCTATCGCCCCACCTACCTCGCACCCGACAAGGCGATCTGGTTCGCGCAGCACACCTCGCTGCGCGAACCAGCGCTGTTTTACATGGCTTGGCCCCATCCCCAGGCGAGCGCGGTGGGCCAGCGGCGCGAGCACCCCGCTGGCCTGGTGCGCTTGCTGGGAGCATCCGTCGGCCTGCCCGCCGGCACGCCTTTGTCACCGGCCTCGCTGGCCGTGCGGTCGGCCGGACTGCTGGGTTTTCACATCAGCACAGAGCCCGAACTGCGGCTCACGTTCGACGCTGCCCACGACGTGGTGCTCGACCTGCGGGCATCGCTGGGCCTGCTGTTGCAGGGTGCACGCCACGCCAGCTGAGCCGGGGTCAAGCCCAGAGATGGCACTCCACCCAGTGCACCCGCTGGGCGGTGCCCACCTGCAGCGGCTGTGGCGGTTCGGTGCGGCAGCGGTCCATGGCGTGCACGCAGCGGGTGTGAAAACGGCAACCTGTGGGCAGGTTGTCGGGGCTGGGCAGTTCGCCGAGCAAGGGCACGGCCGCCGGGGTTTGCGCCGAGGGTGGCTCGGGCTCGGGAATGGCGGCCAGCAGGGCCTGGGTGTACGGGTGCTTGGGGTCGCCAAACACCTGCTCGGCGTCGCCCATTTCCACCACGCGGCCCAGGTACATCACGGCCACGGCGTCGCTCATGTACTTCACCACCGCCAGGTTGTGCGAGATGAACAGGTATGAGAGGCCGCGCTCGCGTTGCAGGTCGCCCAGCAGGTTGAGCACCTGGCTCTGGATGGACACGTCGAGTGCCGAGACCGGTTCGTCGGCCACGATGAGCTCGGGCTTGAGTGCGAGCGCCCGCGCAATGCAGATGCGCTGTCGCTGCCCGCCGGAGAACTCGTGCGGGTAGCGCCGGGCCGCCTCGGCCGGCAGGCCCACGGTGTCGAGCAGGCGGGCGACTTCGCTGGTGCGCTCGGCGGCGCTGCCCATGCGGTGGATGACCAACGGCTCCTCGATGAGTTTGCCCACGGTCATGCGCGGGTCCAGCGCGGCCTGCGGGTCCTGAAAGATCACCTGCAGGTGCTTGCGCACCTCGCGCAACTGCGCCGGCGGCATCAGCGTCACGTCGTGGCCCATGAAGCGCACCGAACCGCCGCTGGGCTCGATCAGGCGCAGGATGAGGCGGCCCAGGGTGGACTTGCCACAGCCCGACTCACCCACCACGCCCAGCGTCTGGCCCTTGTGCAGGGAGAAGCTCACCCGGTCCACCGCCTGCAGTGTGCGCCCGCCCTTGAGCGTGAAGCGTTTGCTGAGCTCGATCACGTCGAGCAGCGGGGCGGTCATTCAGACATCTCCATGGGATGAAAGCAGGCCACGGCGTGGCCGCTGCCGTCATCAACGAGCGGCGGTGGCGAGGCGCGGCAGGTGTCGCTCACGCGCGGGCAGCGGGCGCCAAAGGCGCAGCCGGGGGGCCTGTCGGCAGCAGCGGGCACACGGCCTTCAATCACCGACAGGCGCTCACCGCGCGGGGTGGACAGCCGCGGGATGGCGGCCATGAGACCGTGGGTATAGGGGTGACGCGGCGCGGCAAACAGCGCGCGCACCGGGGCGCTCTCCACGATGCGGCCGGCGTACATCACGGCCACGCGATCGCAGAAGCCAGCCACCACGCCCAGGTCGTGCGTGATGATGAGGATGCCCATGCCGAGCTCGTCTCGCAGGCCGCGCAGCAGGTCCAGGATCTGCGCCTGCAGCGTCACGTCCAGCGCGGTGGTGGGCTCGTCGGCAATGAGCAGCTGCGGGCGGCACATGAGCGCCATGGCGATCAACACGCGTTGGCGAAGGCCGCCCGAGAGTTCGTGCGGGTACTGGCGCAGGCGCTGCAGGGGCGCATTCACGCCCACGCGCTCCAGCATGTGCAGCACCCGTTCCTGCGCCTGGGCGCGTGGCAACTTTTCGTGCAGGCTCAGCGCCTCGTGCAGCTGGTCGCCCACGGTGAATGTCGGGTTCAGGCTGGTCATGGGGTCCTGGAACACGACGCCGATGCGCTGGCCCCACACCTCGCGCAGGGCCGGGCGAGACAGCGTGGTGAGATCGAGTTCGTCCAGGCGCAGGGTGCCGCTTTCGATGTGACTCGGGGGCGAAGCCTGCAGGCGGATCGACGACATGGCCATCACGCTCTTGCCGCATCCCGATTCGCCCACGATGCCCAGTGTCTGCCCGGCTGCCACGGTGAAGGACACACCGTCCACAATGCGCGCGCCACCCGGCCGCGCACCGAAGCTCACGGCCAGGTTGTCGACCGAGAACAGCGGTGGTGCGGAGGAGGTGGAAACGAGGGGGCCTGCGGGTCCGGTCAATCGAACACCACGCGCGGGAAGTAGAACGAGACCACCCAGTTGGGCATGTCCACGATCTCGCTGATGCGCAGGTCGCCGCACACGCTGCACAGCATGTAGGCCTGCACCGCCGGCATGCCGTGCGTCTTGCACAGCAGGTCGATCATGCTGCGCAGGGCGGCACGCGAGGCTTCCATCAGGTCGGGGCCAATGCCGGTGGTGACCTCGTAGCCCTTCACATCCAGGTGGCGCGTGACCGGTCCGGGGGTGGTGAAGCGCGGGAACGCCAGCGGCGTCTGCTTGATCAGCTCGAATTGCAGGGCCACGCTCATCGGGCTTTCAATGGCGGTACCGCAAACCTCGCCGTCGCCCTGCGCGGCGTGCGTGTCGCCCACCGAGAACAAAGCGCCGGCCACTTCCACCGGCAGGTACAGCTCGGTGCCTGCGGCGATGTCGCGCACGTCCATGTTGCCGCCCACGCGGCGCGGCGGCACGATGCTGTGCAGCCCCCTCTCGGCCGGCGCCACGCCGATGGTGCCGGTGAAGGGCTTCAGGGGCACGCGGCCCCATTCGCCGAACAGGCTGGGCGCCATGGTGGTGGGGTCGTAGCTCCAGATGTGCAGCGCCGGGTCCTTGAACTCGTCGGCCAGCAAGCCGAAGCCGGGGATGTTGGCGGTCCACCCCCAGCCCGAAGGCTTGAACGACTGCAGCGTGACCTTGAGCACGTCACCCGGCTCGGCCCCTTCGATGAACACAGGCCCTGTCACCGGGTTGATGCGGCCAAAGTCCATGGTGCCCACATCCGCCACCGTGGAGGCGGGCGAGAGCTGGCCACCCGAGGCTTCAAACACCTCGAACTCGACCGACTCGCCCGGCTCGATGCGCAGCACCGGCGGCTGGGCGTTGTCCCAGCCGATGTGGCTCTGCGCGTGGTGGATGGTGTGCGACGGACAGCCGCAGGTGGCGCTGTGGGTGTGCGGTGCGTTCGTCATGCGGACTCCATCAAGGCTTGATGTACACGTGGTCGTAGTTGATGGGGATGCGCACCGGATCGACAAACAGCGCGTCCGAGCCACCCAGGCGCTTGGAACGCATGCTGAAGCGCTGCTCGTTGAAGATCGGCGCCCACGGGGCGTCCTTC
Organism: Burkholderiales bacterium; assembly: GCA_038213545.1. Lineage (GTDB taxonomy): Bacteria > Pseudomonadota > Gammaproteobacteria > Burkholderiales > Burkholderiaceae_C > Hydrogenophaga. Next base: position 30,147 of record JBBQSX010000010.1, on the reverse strand, counting down.
ATCACGTCGGTGAAGATGCCTTTCCACAGCGCAGCGCGTTCGGTGGCTTTGGCCGGGTCGGACATGGCATCGGCCGCTTCGGCGCGCTTGTCGAGGTCTTTGTTGCAGTACCACGACCAGTTCCAGCCACCAGCGGTGGCACCGGCGCAGCCCAGGATGGGGCCGTAGAAGTTGGACGGGTCCGGGAAGTCCGCGATCCACGCCATGCCACCCGACCAGATCATGGGCGCCGTCTTCTTCTTGCCGCCCGCGGCGATCACGTTGGCCTGCGCCAGGTTCTTCAACGAGACCTTGATGCCGATCTTGGACAGGTCCTCCTGGATGGCCTGTGCGATGCGGGGGTTCGGGTCGACGTTGTACACGTACAGCTGGGTCTCGAAGCCCTTCTCGAGGCCGGCCTTCTTCAGCAGTTCCTTGGCCGCAGCCGGGTCGTATGCGTAGCCGGTGTAGGCCTTGTCGTAACCCGGCATGGTGGGTGGCAGCGGCTGGTTGGCCACGAGTGCGCGGTTGTTGATGATCTTGACGATGCGCGCCTTGTCGATCGCCATGTTCACCGCCTGGCGCACCTCGACCTTGTCGAACGGCTTCATCTCGACGTTCATGGTCACGTAGCCGGTCTGCAGCTGACCGCCTTCAATGATCATGTCCTTGTACTTGGGGTCGTTGCGGATCTGCAGGAACTTGGCCGGCGGGATGCCGTCACCGGCGAAGTCGGCTTCGCCCTTCTCCAGTTTCAAAATGGCCGTCATCGGCTCCAGACCCACCTGGAAGGTGATCTGGTCGAGCTTGGGCAGGCCCTTCTGGAAGTAGTCGGGGTTGCGCTTGAGCACCGGCTGCTGGCCCAGCTTCAACTCGGACAACATGAAGGCGCCGCTGCCCACGATCTTCTTGCCGAAGTCCTTGCCGGCCTTGTCCACCGCTTCCTTGGGCACCACCGAGGCGAAGTTGATCGCCATCGCGTGCAGGAAGGTGGCGTCGGGCCGGGACAGGGTGAACTTCACCGTGGAGGCATCGACCACGGTGATGCCCTTGACCTCCTTGGCCTTGCCACCCTTGTAGTCGGCCATGCCGGCAATGCTGTCGAAGAAGCCGGCGCCGGGGCTCTCGGTCTTGGGGTTGGTGGTGCGTTCGATCGAGTACTTCACGTCCTGCGCGGTGATCTCGCGGCCGTTGTGGAACTTCACGCCCTTGCGCAGCTTGAAGGTGTAGGCCTTGCCGTCGGCCGCGATATCGAAGCTCTCGGCCAGGCTGGGCACCAGCTCGGCGGTGCCGGGCTTGTAGTCCATCACACGCACGAACAGGCTCTTGATGATCGACCAGTTCACCCAGTCGTAACCGATGGCGGGGTCGAGCGTGACGATGTCGTCCTTGTAGGTGACGACCATGGAGCCGCCCTGCGGCCCCTCCTGGGCAAACGTGGGCGATGCACTCAGGGCATACGCGGTCAGAACGGCGGCGGTCAAGGCACGGAGTTTCATGGTGTTGCGCTTTCTGGAAGGGTTGATGGGCGAGGAACGGAAAAAAGCGGATCAGCGCAGCTGGATGCGCGGGTCGATGAGGGGGGCCACCAGGTCGGCCAGCAGGTTGCCCAGAATGATGGCCACCGCCGCCACCAGGGTCACGCCCATGATGATGGGGATGTCCACCTGCTGCGTGGCCTGCCAGGCCAGCTGGCCGATACCGGGCCAGCCGAACACCGATTCGACGATGACCGCACCGCTCATGAAGAGGCCGATGTCAATGCCGATCATGGCCACCACCGGCAGCAGCGCGTTGCGCAATGCGTGGCGCATCAGCACGCGCAGGCCCGAGGCTCCCTTTGCTCGGGCGGTGCGGATGTAGTCCTGCGTGAGCACCTCGATCAGCGAGGAGCGCAGCATGCGCGCGTACCAGCCGGCGCCCAGCACACCCAGCGTGAGTGCGGGCAGCACCAGGTGCTTGAACTCGCCGTAGCCGCCCACGGGAAACCAGTCGAGTGCCACGGCAAATACATAGAGCATCACCAGACTGGCCACGAACTGCGGCGTGGACACGCCCACGAACGACATCAGCATCACCGCGTCGTCGGACTTCCTCCCCTGGCGCGCAGCGGCAAACAGGCCGATGCCCAGGCCGATGACGAGCTCGCACGCGATGGCCGCGGCCATGAGCAGCAGCGTGGCCGGCAGGCGCGAGGCCACCACCTCGGCCACCTCGGTCTTCTGCGCATACGAGCGGCCCATGTCGCCCTGGGCGAGCGCAGCCACATAGCGGCCGTATTGCTGGTGAAACGGCAGATCGAGCCCGAGCTGGGTGCGGATGCTGGCCACCGTCTCGGCCGTGGCGCTGCGACCCGCGATCTGGCGCGCCGGGTCGGCCGGCAGTATGTAGAGCAGCGAGAAGGTGATGAGCGTCACACCCAGCAGCAACGCAATGGCCTGCGTGAAGCGGCCCAGAAGGTAGCGCGTCATGGCCGGGCCCCCGGCGACAGGGCGCTCATGTGCGGCGCGCCCCGAGCGTGGGGTCCAGCGACACGCGCAGCGCGTCGCCCAGCACGTTGAAGCACACCGCCATCAGCACAATGGCCGCGCCTGGAATGAACACCAGCCAGGGTGCGGTGGTGAAGTAGCTCTGGTTCTCGAAAATGATGTTGCCCCACGACGGCGTGGGAGGTTGCACACCGATGCCCAGAAACGACAGCGTGGCTTCCAGCAGCACGGTGGTGGCGATCCCCAACGTGCCGTAGACCACGATGGTGGGCACCAGGTGCGGCACGATGTGGCCAAACAGAATGCGCAGCGGCGTGGCGCCCAGGCTGCGGGCGGCCTCCACAAACCCACGCTCAGCCAGTGAGACAGTCTGGGTGTAGACCACGCGGGCGATCTGCACCCAGTTGACCATGGCGATCACCATGGCCACGATCCACAGACTGGGCGTGAAGATGGCCGAGAGCACGATCGCCAGCAGCAGCGCGGGAAAACACATCATGAGGTCGGTAAAACGCATCAGGGCCGAGCCGACCCAGCCGCGCAGAAAGCCGGCGAACACGCCCACCAGCGTGCCCACGGCCAGCGCGATGCCATTGGCCACCAGCCCGATCACCAGCGAAGTCTGGGCACCGAAGACCACACGCGAAAAGAGGTCTCGCCCCAACAGGTCGGTGCCGAACCAGAACCTGGAAGAGGGTGGGAGTGGCGCGCCTTCGATGGTGAGTCCGTCAAAGAAGGTTTCTTCGGGCGGGTGTGGCGCAAGCCACGGAGCGCAGATGGCCGCGATCACCAGCACCAGCACCAGCAGGGCGGCCAGGCGGGTGGTGGTGCTCAGGCGTGAAATGGCGGAACGCATCGGTCGGGATTCATGTCGTCTTTTCAGATGCAAAGAACGTGCCGGAAACATGGCTTCGAACCACAGTCTTCCCGAAATGGTGCAGTGACGTGCGATGGAAAGGTATCGGTAAGCTTGCTTACCATCTGTACTGTATCCAGTTGGCGCCATGGCTTGCAAGCGCCTGCAGCGCCAAAACCGCCGGGGTGACACACAGGCGACAAACCGCAGCAGCGGCGGTTGTCGCGGTCGCCCGGCGCTGAATCCCTGCTTTTTCGAACTGATTGTCCCGATATCTCTGCTTTTTCAGAACCCACAGGACGCCTACCCTGCGGGGTACTCAATTTTTCTTGAAGGAGACTCTGATGAAAAAGTGGATTTCCCTGTTGGCCGTGGTCATGACCCTCGGTCTGGGCGCGGCGCATTTCGACGCTGAAGCCAAGCGCATCGGCGGCGGCAAGTCGTTCGGCATGCAGCGCCAGTCGGCTCCGCCGGCCAAGGCGCCCGCAGCACCCACCGCCACGCCGGCAGCAGCCGGTGCGGGCGCCGCCGCAGCAGGCGCAGGCCGCAGCTGGATGGGCCCGATCGCCGGTCTCGCCGCCGGCATTGGCCTCATGGCCCTGGCGTCGCACCTGGGCTTCGGTGAAGGCATGGCCAACATGCTGATGATCGGCCTGCTGATCGCCGCCGCCATCGCTGTGTTCGGCTTCATCATGCGCAAGCGCGCCATGGCACAGCAAGGCGGTTCGGGTGGCTTGGCCTACGCGGCCGCTGGCGCCAACCGCCAGAGCACCCCGGACACGAATGTCCTGCGCACGCCGGTGAACGCCGGTGGCTCGATGATCGGCAGTTCCCTGGGTGGTGGCGCCAGTGTTGCAAGCCGCATCCCGGCCGACTTCGACGTGGCCGCTTTCGAGCGCAACGCCAAGGTCAACTTCATCCGTCTGCAGGCCGCCAACGACGCGGGCAACCTCGACGACATCCGTGCTTTCACGACGCCGGAGATGTTTGCCGAGCTGCAGATGGACCTGAGCGAGCGAGGCGCTGCCACCCAGCACACCGACGTGGTGCAGATCAACGCCGAAGTGCTGGAAGTGGAAGAGGGCCCGGCTCTGTACGTGGTGAGCGTGCGCTTCACCGGCCAGACGCGCGAAAACGGTGCTGAATTGGCCGAGAGCTTCGACGAGATCTGGCACCTGTCCAAGCCACGCCATGCCAACGGCGGTTGGTTGCTGGCCGGCATTCAGCAAAGCGCCTGATACCGAAGCGGGGTCACGCCCCGCTGATGAAAATGCAAGAAGGCCCTGGCACTCACGTGTCGGGGCCTTGTTGTTGGTGCCGGTGTTTCAGCCCGGCTTGCCGGGCGCCACCTGGCGCTGGAGCCTTTCCCAGTCCTTCAATGTTTGCTGCAGGCGGTTTTTCGAGTCGGGGTGGCCCTTGCTGAAAGTCTTGGTGAGGAACGAGCGCAGTCCTTCGTCGGGCACGGGCGCGCCGCTGGCCTTGAGCGCGTCGATCAGCAGCATCACCACCTGAAAACTTTTGGCGCGCGCCGCCATGTGCAGCATGGCCTGACCAGCCGGCGTGCGGTCTTGCGGGTCGGCGCCGTTGTCCAGCATGTAGCGCACCAGGCCGGCCTTGCCTTCGCTGCAGGCCCAGTGCCAGGGCACCAGGCCGTCGTCGGCCGGGGCGCTGAAATCGGTGCCGGGTGCCAGCAGTTCGGGCGCCAGCGGCCAGCCCGAGGCCTTGATCATTTGTTGGGTCTTCCAGTCGGTCATCGGTGCGTGTGGTGGGTTGATGGTGGGTTATCGCACGAATCCACCGCCACGACGGCCCGATCAGCTCAGCGAGCAGGCGCAGCCAACCGTCCCCGGATTTCCACTTCCACGCGCCGGTTGTCCTGCAGGCAGGCGATGAGCTGGGCGCGCGGCTGGTTGTCCTCGCAGCGTTTGACGGGTTGATCCGAGCCTTTGCCTTCGACGGTGAACAGGGAGGCCGGCAGGCCGCGTGCCACCAGGTGGTCGCGCACGGCGTTGGCGCGCAGCAGCGACAGGGGCTGGTTGTGCTCGGCGCTGCCCAGTCGGTCGGTGTGCCCCACCAGCACGATGCGCTCGATGCCCTGGAGGCCCCCGGCGCGTTCGGCCAGCACGTCCAGGCGCGCGCGGCCTGCAGCGCGGATGTCGTTGACGCTCGCGCGGTCGAAGTCGAACAGCGCGTCGGTGGTGAGCACCAGGCGTTCGATCAGCACCTCGCGAACGATCGGTGCCACCGGCGCGGCGGCCACCACCGGCGCGGTGCAGGCGGCTGCGCCCCGGTCCATCGCGTCGGCCTTCTGCTCGGCGATACCGATGTAGGGGTTGGCGTGGCGCCAGCCACCTTCGGCGTACTCGTGGCCGGCCCACACCAGCTGCACTTCAAGGCACGCAGCCTGGGCTGCCACACAGGCCATTCCCGGCGCGGACTTCACCTTCGCTGCACGTGCCCACAGGTCTTCGCGCAGGCGAACGCTGTTGCCCACGCTCGGGGTGCGGTCGGTGGGTGTGCTGCCTTTTTCGAGTGCCTCCACCAAGGCTTGCGACTCGCCGAGCGCTTCCTCGATCACGCGGCTGCGGTCGTTCTCGTGGTAGTTCTGCTGCGCCATGTCGAGCCAGCACTGCGCCTTGGCCCAGTGAGCGTTGGCGGTGGGCACGCGGCCGTTCTGGTTGAGCGCGGCCAGGCGCTCGCGCAGGGCCAGCATGGCGCGGTGGTCGGCGCGGATCGCCTCGTCGGTGATGCGATCGGGTGCGGCATACGCCGGCAGCGCGCCGGGTGCGCGGTCGGTGGCGCGCGGGTCGGTGACGGCGCACCCGGCCAGGCCGAGGGCCAGGCCCAGGGCCAGGGCCAGCGTGGTGGAGGACAGTGAGCGTGTTGTCATGAGGTTCATGGTGTCGATGCCTCAGCGCGGCAGGGAGCGGTTGGTGGCCGCGTCGTCGCCGCGGAACAGGGTTTCATCGAACTTGAAGCGCAGGCGGACGTAGGCGCCTTTGCGGGTGTAGGCCGAGCCCTGGAGCTCGTCGTCTGAGAAGCCGCGCACGTTGTAGCCCGCCGAGACCCACAGGTTGGACTTGACGAGGTAGCCAGCCTCCAGACCCACCGAGCTCTGGCGTGCATCGCCCTGGCGGCTCCACAGCAGGTGGTGTTGCAGGCCCAGGTCCCAGCGTTCGCTCACGTCCCACGTGATGCGTCCGCCCGCCAGCCAGGCGGTGTAGTCGTCGCGCACGCCGCCCACAAAACGCTCGTTCACGCGTTTGCCCGCCAGCCGCCCGGTGAGCCACCAGGGGCGGCTGGGGTGGTAATCGGCGTGCAGCGAGAGCACATGCGAAACGCGCTTTTCGTCGATGGCGGGGTTCTCGTCCTGTTGCGTGCGGAATTCGTAGAGCGCCAGCGCGTTCACGCGGTTGAGGTCGGTCTGGCGGTAGGCCGCGCCGACCTGCAAGCGGTCCTGCCACTGGTCGAACACGGTGGCGTTGCGCGCGTTCTGCACCGACAAGGTGTTGCGTGCCAGCAGCGACCAGTCGCGATCGACCTTGTAGGTCGTGCCCAACGTGGAGAGCCACGCGTCGATGTTGCGGTCGCGGCGCCATTCCAGGCGCCCGGTGGACCGCCAGCGTGGGTTGTAGGCCAGTTCCACGCCACCGGTGAGCGCGGTGGCCGAGCTGGTGTCGCCCGCAACGGCTTTCTGGAACTCGGCGCTGGCACTGAAACGAACGCCCTCGGCGACCGGGAACAGGCGGCGCAAGCCGATCGCGTTGACCGCGTCTTTGCCCGAGATCGCGTCGCGCAGTCGGTACTCGTTGAAGAGTTCGGTGTCGCGCACCACCTCGCTGGAGATACCGGCGACCAAGGCCGTTTCGCGTCCGCCGACCGACAAGCCGTTGACCCCGCCCAGTCCTTTGGACACCTCGGCGCGGCCATAGGCGCGCGTCTGTTCGCCCAACCGGTAATCGGCGCCCACCGTGACCCGCTGACCGCGTGCGTCGGACACGTCCTGCTCGAACTCGCCCAGCACGCTCAGACGGTCGGTGAGCTGGCCTTGCGCGTTGATTGACAGTGCGTCGAACTCGCGCACCTGACCGGGCGCGGCGGCGAAGAGCGGCGCGTTGATCTGGAACGGCGTGAAGCCGGTCTGCTGCGGGATGTTCACGCCCGAGGCCGAGGCCGCGTTGGGTACACCGCCTTCGTCGCGCCCATGGCGCAGGCCCACGCCCACCGTCCACCGGGGCGTGATCGCGTAGCTCACGCCGACATACGCCGTTTCGCGCACCGCATCGATCAGCTTGTCCAGCGAACGCAGGGAATCCATGCGCAGCGAGAGCTTGTCGTCGATCTTCAAGGTGGCGGTCACACCGGCTTCGCTGCGCCCGCCGTTGTAAGACGACGAGATGTTGGAGAACTCGCGGTCGGTGGCGCCAGCCCAGGCGCGGGCTTCCAGCGCTTCACCCTGGTGTTTGAACTCCACCCGCGCGCCTTTTCCATCACCGGCCTCGCCCAGGGCTTCGCGCTGCGAACGCGCCACCTCCACCATGGCCCAGGTCCGGGTGCCCAGGGTGAGCGTGGCGCTCAGCCCGCTGAGCTTGTACGGGGCCGACGGATCGCGCGACTCGACGTGGCTGCCGCCGAGTTCCAGCGCGGGTGCGATGCGCACCTGGCCATCGATGCCGCCCAGCCAGTACTTCGGCCCACCTTGCTCCACCTCGTAGGTCACCCGCACCGAGATCGGGTTCAGGTTCGCATCGACCGAGGGCACGGGCGAGCGGAACAGGAGGCTGCCGGCAAACGGTTCGAACTCGTAGTCGACAAAACGCACCAGCGGTTCGACGCGAAGGATGATGCCGGGCTGGTTGCGGTCGCGGGTGAGCAGCTCGACCTTCTCCGAGCCCGAGATGCCGTTCTGGTTGCTCAGGCGGTAAGGGCCCGAGATGCCGCGCGCGGGTTGCTCGTCCACCACCTGGGCCACGTTGTCGCGCACCAGCCAGGCGTTGGCTTCGAAACCCTCGCCTTCGTGGTGCAGCTTCAGGCCCGAGACCGAACGGCTGTAGCGGCTGAGCTCGCGCGATGGGCCACCGGCCGCGGTGTAGAAGTCGCCGAAAAGAACGAACGAGCGGCCCTGGTCGACCCGCACATAAAGCTGCTGGCGCGACTGGGCGTCAAACCCCTTGATCGACGAGTCGCCGTAGATGGGATAGAACTGGTCCGGCACGATGTCGCGGAACAGCCGGCCACGCTCGGTTTTCTCGGAGTCGTAGGCCAGGGTCAGCAACACGTCGCCGCGCACCATGCCTTTCAAAAAGAACGCGGTGCGCGCGCCCAGGGTGCTGCGGTCGCTGTCGTTGCCACCCAGGTTGCGCCGGATCTCCAGCTCGAAACCGTCGTTCTCGCGCGCCGGGCTGATCTGCGAGGCGTCGAGCTTGTTGAGGTTGAGCGTGCCTTCGATCACGCCCACGGCCACCATGGGCCGGCGCTCGGGCACGAAGCCCACGCTGCCGGCCACGCGCACATTGCCCGACTGCGCGAGCAGTTCGGCATCGCCAGCGTCGGGCGAAGCCACCAGCTCCACCAGCGCCACACCATCGCGCACGGCCAGGCGCAGCTCGCGCCGGGGCGGCTCGTCAATCGCCGCTCCGGGCACGCGCAGGCGGCCCCGGTTGGTGCTGAGCAGCACTTCGGTGGGCGCCGTCACGGGCTGGCCCGCGCGGTCGAACAGGCGCACCGTCACCGGCACCACGCTGCGGCCATCGGCCGGGGCGCTGCTGCTCAGCACTTCGAGCACGAGCTGACCGTCATCGGCCAGCCGAGCTGCGCGCAGGCCGGCGGCCAGCGGCAGGCTGGTCACCGGCTCCGGCAGGGCACCGGTGTGGTTGTTGATGCGGTCGTGGTTGAACTGGGCCAGTGCCTGCGGCGCGTGCAACGCACACATCACGGTGGCCAGCGCAATCGGGTTCAGACGGGCGTTCATCGCGCACCTCCGGCGGGCAGGTCGGTGGAGCGGAACACACGGGGCTGGGGTGCCTGCAAGGGCGGCGCAGACCCCGGCGGGTCCACCAGCGGCGTGGTCACCTGGCCGGTGCGCCGGCGCGCGTCCACCGACTCGCGCACCGCGGGCGAGCAACTGCCCTCGATGAAATCGGCGCGGTGCAACTCGCCGAACTTCAGGTCGAGGAACAGGCTGCCGGCATCCAGCGCGTTGCGGTTGCTGCTGGTCACGAGCTGGCTGCCGGCGGGCAGCGTGGTCATGTCCACCCGCATCACCGAGGTGCGCGCGGGCAGGCCACAGATGCTGTATTTGCCTTCGCTGTCGCTGGTGAGGTTCGTGCCGTCCTGCAGATAGAAACGCACACCGGGAATACCCACCTCTTCGGCGTCCTGGATGCGGTTGCCGTTGCAGTCGACGAAGACCTTGCCGAGCACGCACGCTTCCTGGAAGAACACGCCGCCGGTGATGCGGATGCGCGCCTGCGCGCGGTTGGACGACACCACCGAGCCACCCACGGTGCCGCTGGCCTGGGCGCGGTTGATGCCGTCGCCCTGCTGCGCGCCCACGCCCACGCGCAAGCGGTAGGTGATGGTCACGGTGGTGTTGGCTGCGAAACTGCCGGCGTTGAAGTTGAGCACCGGGCCGGGCGCACCCGTCGGGTCGGCCACCACCACGCCGTCGCGCGTGACGGTGCCGGGGATCAGGCGCAGGCCGGCGGGCAGACGGTCGGTGATGGTCACGTTGGTGGCGGCGCCGTTGGGGCTGAGCACGCGCAGCGTGTACTGCACCGAGTCGCCGAGCTCGACCACTTCACGCGCCACGTTCTTCTGCAGAAACAGGCCGCCGCCAATGAACGGTTCCAGCGGGATGTGGTTGTGGATCACATCGGGCATGCCCGGCGCCAGGTTGAAGCGCAGGTAGTACGTGGTGGGCTGGCCCAGCGGGGGTGGGCCAGCCTGCGCCTGCACCAGCAGCGGCGAAGCGCCGGCCGGTGTGAACACGCCGGGTGCGGGCGGGATGGACGCGATCGGCGTGGGCGCGTAGTTGGGCGCGGAAGCGCTCAGTGTGTACTCACCTGTGGTGGCGCCCGGTGCGAGCAGGAACTGGTAGAAGCCGCCCGGGCCGGTGACCATCTGGGCGCAGTTGCCCTGGTTCACATAGCTCGCACCGCCCACCAGCATGGTGGCGGGGTTGAAGCCGGCTGGGCCGCAGAAGCGCACCGTGGAGCCGCCGATGGGCTGGCGCGTGCTGGCGTCGTAGATCACACCCGAGGGGTCCAGCGGCAGGTCCTGCTGCTGCAGGTTGGCGCCGGCCTGCAGCGTGACGGCCAAATAGTCGCGGCTGCTGGCCACGCGAGAGGCGGGGTCGCCGCCCGAGTTTTGCGGGGTGCCGTAGATCACGTTGTTGGCCGGATCGCGGAACGCCACGCGGTAGTCGCCGGGCACCAGGCCGAGCACGCCGTAGCTGCCGTCGGCGCCGGTACGGAACAGGCTGCGGCCGTCGGGCATGGTCACGCAGCCCTGCACGCTGTTGCTCGGCACGGTGCGGCACAGCACGGCAGCGCCGTTGGCATCCAGGATCTCCACCGCCCAGTCGGGCACCGGGGTGTCACCCGGGTCGCGCTTTCGGTCGGCGTTGTTGTCGCGCCAGACAAAGCCCGACAGGGTGGCGGGCAGGGCCGAGAGCGGCACACCGGTGGCGTCGATGCCCGCGGTCTGGAACGGTGTCTGCGTGAGGCTGGCAGGGTTGATCACGCCGGGTGGCGGGTTGCCCGCGCCGCCGGTGGGCGTGGTGGCGTCGACCGCGTCGGTGCGGATCGCGGCACCCCCTGCACGCGCCTGGTTCAGGCGCGCGGTGGTCAGGCCCGGCGTCACGGTCACAGGCACGTCGATCGAGACCCAGCCGCCCGTGGGCAGCGTGGCGTTGCCCAGCACGTCGTTGCCGGCCAGGCCGCTGTAGCCCGCGTTGAGCACGATGCTGGCACCACCACCCGTCTGGCTGGTGAGCGCAGGGGCACCGGCGCGCGTCATGAAGTCGGGCAACGTGTCGCTGATGTCCAGCGTGAGCGCGAAGGCGCCGTCGTTCTGGTAGATCACCTGCCACACCACCTGGGCGCCGGGCGAGATGCCCACCGCCGCCACCGGCGACACGATGCGCACCGCCTTGTAGCCGCGCAAGGTGGCGCCGGTGACGGTCTCAGCGAAGTTGACCTGCAGGGCCGCGCCCGGCGTGGCGTTGAAGCTCAGCGCCACGGTTTCGGTGGCGCCGCCCAGCGGCCCCACGGCGCCCGCGCTGCCGCCCGTGACGGGGCCGGCGCTGTTGAGCACGCTGGTGTAGTTCAGCGGCTGGGTCTGGCGCACCGTGTAGCTGCCCGGTGGCAGGCCGGTGAAACCGTACTGCCCTGCTCCGTCGGTGGTGGTGAAGCGGGTGATGCTGTTGCCGAAGGCGTCGGTGCCCAGCAGCGTGATGGTGCTGCCGGCAAGGCCGACATCGGTGCCGCCAAAGCTGCCACTGAGGTCGCGGTCTTCAAACACGCGCCCGGCCACCCGGATGTCGGACACCAGCGGGAAGTTGTTCTGCACCGATTGCTGCGCGGCGCCGAGGTTGATGCCGCTCACCACCGCCGGGCTCACGCCCGGGGCGGTGGCGGTGCCGGTGGGCGTGCCGCCCACATTGCCGGCGGTGGTGGTGCCGGCGGTGGTGCCGGCCGGTGGCGTGGCCAGGCGCACCTGGTAGCCGGCGCCGGGCGCGAGCGCGGGCAAGGTGAGCGAGCTGAACAGGTACTGGCCAGCGGCGTTGGTGGTGGTGGTGCCCAGCACCGTGCCACCGGCGTCCAGCAGCTCGAGCGCGATGCCGGCCACGGGCGAATCGGCCCCGGTGAAGGCGCCGCCGCTGTTGTCCGGATCGAAGTACACGACGCCACCGATCTGCTGCGCGGGCGGGGTTTTGGTGAAGAGGTTGTTGATGGCCGCGCTGGAGCCGCCGGTGAGCGAGATGCCCGTGATCTGCGGCACCGCCTGCGTGCCACCGGCTGTGCCGCCGCCACTGCCTGGCCATGCCAGCGGCGTGGTGCTGTTGGTCAGACCGGCTGGCGCTGAGCAGTTGCTGCAGGTCAGGGTGTAGCTGGCGCCGGGGGGCACGCCGGTGAAGGTGAAGTTGCCGTTGCCGTCGGTGTCCACCGTGAGGTTCACGGGGTTGCCGGCGATGTCGGTGCCGGTCAGGGTGATGGTCTGCACCAGGTTGTTGGCGCCGGGAGCGCCACTGCCCACGCCGCTGTCCAGGCCGTTGACCTGACCATCGCCGTTGGCGTCGGTGAACACACGACCGCTGATGGATCGGTCGCTGGCCACCTCGCCAAAGTTGTTGTTGATCGCGCGCGCATCCGGCGGCAGCACGATGCCACTGATGCGGCTGGTGCCGGCGCCGATCACATAGGCCGTGGGTGGGCCGCCATAGGCGACCACCGGGGCATTGTTGGAGCCGGTACCCGCGGTGCCGGTGTTGCTGCCCGACGCATTGCCGACCACAGGGCCCGCGCTGGTCTGGCCATTGACCGTGCCAGCGGGTTGGGTGCCCTCGGTGATGATGTAGCCGGGGCATCCCGGTGCCGCCAGCGGCGCGCAGCTGGGCCGCAGACCGGTGAAGCTGTAGTTGCCGTTGGCGTCCGTCACCGCGCTGCGGCTCACGGACTGATTGAGGTCGTCCACGCCCTGCAGCGTGACGCTGACGCCGGCGATGCCGGGCTCGGTGCCGTTGGCCACGCCGTTGTTGTTGTCGTCGCGGTAGACCTTGCCCGACACCTCGGACGGCAGCACTTCACCGAAGTTGTGGCCCACGGCGCTGGCCACGTTGCCCCCCGCGAGGTCCAGGCGGATATTGGAGCGGCGCGAAATGAAGTCGACGTTGCTGTTGTTGGGCGTGCCCACCAGACCGGTGCCGCCCTGGATGCTGGACTCGGCCGTGGTGGCTGCGGTGAGGCGACCGGGCAAGGTACCGCTCAGCGTGTTGGTGGGCGTGGAGGGCGAGGCTGCGCCGCCCGCGCCCAGCACGTCCGCGCCCGAGCGCAGGAAACGCACCGAGTAGTCGGAGCCTTGCGCGGCGGTGTCGACGAGTTCGCTGAACACGTAGAAGCCACCGCTGTCGGTGGTGGTCTTCTGCAGCACCACGCTGTCCAGCGAGCGGATCAGGCTCACCGGCTGGCCCGCCAGTGGCTGTTCGCCCACGTCGTAGGCGCCGTTGTTGTTGGCGTCGATGTAGGCCCGGCCCGAGATCGACCCGAGCGGGCTGACCCGCAACTCGGCGGTGACGGGTTGGGCGTTGCCGCCGGCGTCGGTGCGCAGGGCGCCGGAGAGGAACTGGTTGGTGTAGGTGCCGGCGCTGGCGGCCGTCACGTTGACCTCGAGGGTGCAACCGCCGGCGGGGATGCTCGCGCCATTGGCGTAGACCACCTGCGAGCCACCGGCGGTGGCCGTGACGGCGCCGGTGGTGCAGGTACCGCCCACGGATGGCGGGGATGCCACCGTCACACCAGCGGGCAGGTTGTCGGTCAGGGCCTGCTGCAGGGTCTGGGCCGAGGGGTTGGCGTTGCCCAGCGTGATGCTCAGGCGCGACACCCCGCCCGGCGACACCGTGGGTGGCACAAAAGCCTTGCTCAGGGTGGGCGGCTGCAGCACCCGAACCTGCGCGCTGGCCGGGTCGGGGTTGGTCACGCCCTCGGTGGCGGTGAGAGCCCCGGTGGGAATGGTGTTGGTGTACAGACCGGGGGTGTTGGACACGGTGTCGAACGAGAAGCTGCACGAACCGCTGGCCGGCACGGTGGCGCCCGCCACCTGGGCGCTGGTGGCCGAGGCCAGTGCGCTGACGGTGCCACCGGCGCAGGTCGTCGACGCGTTGGGCACCTGGGCCACGAACAGGCCAGCCGGCAAGGTGTCCCGCAAGGCCACGCCGGTGAGGGCCTGGCCGGCGTTGGGGTTGCTGATCGTCACGGTGAGGCGGTTGGGCGTGCCCGGTGCCACCGGGCTGGCCGCAAACGCCTTGGCCACGGTGGGTGGTTGCAACACGAACAGCGTGGCGGTGGGGCCGGGCTGCGGGTTGGTCACCGCGCCATCGTTGGCAATGACGGTGCCGCCCGGAACGGTGTTCACGTAGGCGCCGGGCGCGCTGGCGCGCACATCGACCCGGATCTCGCACACGCTGGGTCCAGCGGCCAGCTGGGCACCGCTGAAGCCGATGCTGGAGGCGCCGGTGGTGAGCGTGGCGCCCGAACAGGTGGTGGTGGCGTTGGCCGGTACCGAGACGACCAGGCCGGCCGGGAAGCTGTCGGTGCTGGAGATGTTGGTGAGTGGCTGGGTGAGCGAATTGCGCACCCGGATCACCAGGCGCGCGGGCTGGTTCACGCCCACGGCCGAGGGCTCGAAGAACTTCTCGACACCCAGACCCGCCAGTGACGCCACGTTGGCGGTGAAGGGGTTGGCGTTGGTGACGCCCTGCGTGTTGGTAACCGCGCCCGCAGCCAGGGTGTTGTTGAGCGTGCCCACGAAGGCCGAGGTGATGTTGACCGACACCGTGCAGCTTGCGTTGCCGCCCACCGAGCCACCCGTCAGGGCCACCGAGGTGGCCTCGGGCAGGCCGCTGACGATGCCCCCGGCGCAGGTGGTGCTGGCTTGGGGACTGGGTGCGACGACCATGCCCGAGGGCAGGTTGTCGACCACGCCGAGGTCGGTCAGCGGCGTGGCACTGAGGTTGGCGATGTTGATCGTTAGGCGCGACACGCTGCCCGGTCCGCTGAGCGTGGTGGGCGAGAAGGCCTTGGTGAGGTTCACGCTGGTGGTGACCTTGTTCAGCGTGGCGCTCACCGGGTTGGTGTTGGCCACGCCGCCGCTGGCGGTGACGCTGCTCACCGGCAAGGTGTTGGTCGACGGTGTGCTGGTGCTGGTGGTCACGTCGAACAGAAAGTCGCAGCTGCTGCTGCCGGCGAGCTCGGCACCGGTCAGGCTGGCCGAGTTGCCGCCGCCTGGTGCGTTGAGCACGACGGGTCCGGCACAGGTGGTGCTGGCGTTGGGCGCGGAGGCCAGCGCCAGACCGGTGCCCGTCAGCGGGTCGGTGACGCTGACATTGCTGAGCAGACCGCTGCCGGTGTTGCCCAGTGTGATGCGCACGCGGCTGGTGCCGCCGACCTGCACCGGATTGGTCAGGAAGGTCTTGGCCGCTGTGAGCGCGGGCAGGTACTCCAGCGTGGCGGTGGTGGTGTTGAGGTTGCGAACCGTGCTGCCCGGCACGTTGGCGATGGTGCCGGTGGCACTCACGGTGTCGGCGGCGTTGGCGCCGGTGAAGGCCGGGATGTTGTTGCTGTGGATGCCCACGGTGCCACCGACCACGTTCACCCGCACGCTGC
Source organism: Burkholderiales bacterium (assembly GCA_038213545.1). Lineage (GTDB taxonomy): Bacteria > Pseudomonadota > Gammaproteobacteria > Burkholderiales > Burkholderiaceae_C > Hydrogenophaga. Next base: position 14,440 of record JBBQSX010000010.1, on the reverse strand, counting down.
ACAGGCCAGCCGCAAAAGGCGAGACCGGGCTGCGCGCCGGCAGGCTGCCGCCGCTCAGGCTGAAGCTGGTGTCGCCGGGGTTGGCCGTGACGGTGCCTCCGCAGGTGCTCACCGCGTTGGCCGGGTTGGCCACGCGCAGGGCGCCGGGCGTTCCGGGCAAGGTGTCGGTGAACGTGACGTTGCCCAGTGCCGAGAAGTTGTTGTTGGTGAGCGCAATCTCGACCACCGAGGGTGAGCCCTGGAACAGCTGGCGGGCGCCGACACCGTCGAAGGTCTTGGTGACCACCAGCGGGTTCACCACCGACAGGTTCACCGAGCCCGAGCTGCCGGAGACGGTGCCGTTGCCCGCGCCAAAACTGGCGTTGGTGAGGGTGGTGCCGGGCGTGGCGTTGGCCGGCGCGCGCGCGGTGAAACGCACCACGCACTCGGTGCCACCAGCGGCGGCTGCGGGGAAGTCAAAGGTGAACTGCGGGTTGGTGACCAGGGGCGCCGGGAACGGCGCGGAGAAACTGCAGCCCCCGGTGATGGTGGGGGTGGCACCGTCCAGCGTGGCGTCCACGTAAACCATGCCGGCGGGCAGGTTGTCGGTGAAGGTCACCGAGGTTTGCGGTGCCAGACTGAAAGACCTGATCGACACCGCAAACGTAGCCACGTTGCCCGGCGCCACGGTGGTTGGCGAAATGGCCTTGCTCACCGTCAGCGCGTTGTTGCGCACCTCCAGCGTGGCGTCGCGCGCGGGGGAGATGAAGCCCTGGTCGTTCGTCACGCCCTGGGTGTTGCCGACGTTGCCGATCGGGATGCTGTTGGTGTGAAAGCCGGGCGTGTCGGAGGTGACCGGGTAGCTGATCACGCACTCGGCGCCGGCGGCGATGGTGGCGTTGGCCAGTGTGAATCCCTTGTTGAAGCCGCCGTCGGTGCCGGTGGTCAGGGTGGCGCCTGCGCCGCAGGCGCTGAGGTTGCCGGCGCCGATGGCACCGCTGTTGCGCACGGCCGCGGGCCAGCCTGAGCCCACCACGTCGGCCAGGCCCACGCCGGTCAGCGGCGCCAGGCTGTTGTTTTGGATGCGCACCGTGAGTTGCGAGTCGGTGCCCGCGGTGAGCGGCGTCACTGAAAAGCCCTTGTTGAGCACGATCGGGCTGTTCACCGTGATGTTGGTGCTGGTGCCCGGGTAGTTGACACCCCGCGTGTTGCCGATGTCACCGGCCGAAATGGTGTTGGTACCGGACGCCGATGCCACGCCCGCTGCCAGCACGCCGCGGATCGTGAACTGCAGGTTGCAGGTGCCTGGCGATCCCGACGGGATGGCTCCGCCGCTGAGCGTGACGCTGCTGGACGTGAAGCTGGTGCTGCTGCCGCAGGTGTTGCCCACGACGCCCAGCACCTCCAGGTTGGTGGGCAGGTTGTCGGTGAAGCTGGTGAACGGGATGTTCACCCCGCTGTTGGGGTTGGTGAAGGTGATGGTCGCGGTGCGCGAGAGCCCTTGTGTGAGGGTGGCACTACCCAGGTTCTTGCTGACGGCGGGCAAGAGGATGTTGTTGACCAGGATGCTTTGCTGCGCCACGGTGGCGGCGTTGGGCGTCAGGTCGGTGGGGTTGATGACGTTGGTCCAGGTGCTGCCGCCCTGGTATGAGGTGATGTCGACCTCGATGGCGCAGGTGCCGTCGATGCCGCCGCTGTTGCCTGGCACGCTGAACCCACTGACGGTGAGCACGTCGGCTCCACCGGCGCCCGCGCCCGGGCCCGGCGCGAACGCAGCGCCGGCGCAGGTGCTGGCGGGTGCCACATAGCCGGGAAAGCTCGGGTCGTACAGCCTGAGTTGCGGCGGGAAGTTGTTGATCAGCTGGGCGCCGTTGACCTGCAAGTCGCTGTTGCTCACCGTCACCGTGAGCCGGGTTCGCTCGCCCACCACGATGGTGCTGGCGCTCACGTTCTGGCTGACCACCAGCGTGGCGTGGGCCGAGGCCGCAAACAGCAGCGAGGCCAGGGAGCCAAAAAACGCCGACCGAACGAAACCCCCCGCGTTTCGAACGCAAGAACTCCAACGACTCATGTGCCTGGCCCCGGTAATGCGCCGCGCGGTTCATGGGCCGAGGGTGTCGGGCGCTAACAACCGGTGGGGCCATCTCATGTGGAGCAACGAAAGTTCACATGTTTCGCATGGAAGCATCTCGTTGCGTTTTGATACGGGTGGCAGTATATCGAAGGGAGTCCTGCTGGCAGGGCGGTTCGTTTGCCCGGCGGAGAGAGCGTGAACGAAGGCACGGTGGCGTACACAGCGCGCGTCCGGAATGCGCCGGCGCACCGAATGACTTTGCGTTACTCGGGCCTTCGAGGTTGGGTCTGCAACACCCGTTCAGGCTTTTCCGGGCTGGGGTAAACATCGCTTGACAGGGAATTGGACGCGGCGTGATCATCAACCCGGTCAAAGAGTTCCCAGGCCAGATTGCAAAGAGCAGCCCAAGATAATTCGAGCTTCGATGGATGGCTGCGATTCCAGCCCCCCTTGTTCCCAACAGCCCAACCGAGAGCGTCGTGTTGTCCCGCCCCCACCGTCCCCCGTCTGCAGTTGCCCAAGACTGTGTGGAGCCTGAACTCGCCACGCTTGTTTACCGGAGCCGCTGTGTCACTGCGCTGGACGATTCCGCGCTGCGGCAGCTGGTGGAGGCCGCGCTCCAGCGCAACCAGGCCGAATCGGTCACCGGTCTCCTGATTTACGACGCCGGGCGTTTCCTGCAGTGGCTGGAAGGACCGGCCGAGAGCGTGGACCGCATCTGGCAGTCGATCCGGTTGGACAGCCGGCACACCGATGTGGAGATTCTGGGCCACATGCCCAGCACGGTGCGCTGTTTCCCCGACTGGGGGATGAAACTGGGCGACCGCGATTCGAGCAATCGCCCCAACGCCGCCAACGACGCGCGCATGCGCCCCCCGCACAACCTGATCGAGATGCTGCGCAGCCAGCAGGGTGTGCCGCACGCGCTGGCCACCGACCTGTGGAAAAGCGCCCCGGCTCAACCCGAGTTCGAACACGAGTTTGCCCGGCTGGATCACGAGATCCTCCGGCGTGTGGTGGATTCCACTGTGTTGCCGCAGGTGACGCCGCGCTACGGCCTTGAACAGCCGCTGCACGTCGAAGCCGATCGCGATCCCCGCATGGCCAGCCTGGCGCGCCTGCTGGTTGCGACCGACCCGGCCGAGGCGTTCGCGTTGCTGGATGTGTTGCATGCCGAGGCCGGTTCGCTGCGCGCTTCGTGCATGTGGGTCTCCGAGCCTGCTGCGCGCGATCTGGGTGACCTGTGGGCGTCCGACGAAGTCTCCGAATTCGATGTGACGCTCGGCCTGGGGCGGCTGCAACAGTCGTTCCGCAAGTTGTGCCTGGAGGCGGACCACAACGATCGGCCCCAGGAACGACTGCGCGGTCGCATCCTGATCGCGCCGCTGCCCGGTGAGCAGCACCTGATGGGCGCGGTGTTCGACGCCGAGATGATGTGGCGCGAAGGCTGGGAAACGCACTGTGAGTTTCCCGAGGACAACGCAGCGCTGATCAAGCTGGTCAAGCGCCAGTGGTTCGACGTGGTGGACCTGTCGCTCAGCCTGGCTTTCAACCGCGAAGACTGGATGCCGCGCATGGCTCAGACCATTGCCGACGTGCGCCGCGCGTCCCCCAATCCGGCTTTGGTGGTGGTGGTGCGTGGCCGCGTGTTCTTTGACCACGATGGGCCATTGCCCGAGCTGATCCACAGCGTGGGCGCCGACGGCGCCAGCACCGCCGCGGTGCTGGTGGTGCCGTCGTTTCAGGCCGCCGCTGCGCGCGGTTGAAGGGCTGTCACCTGCAGTCCGGCTGACTGCAACCGTTCGGTGATGGGGCTGGTGTCGGACTGCACCACCAGCCAGCGCACCGGGTGCGCAAACCGCGGCGCCGAGTTTTGCAAGGCAAGCAAGGTATTCACCAGCGTCTCTTGCGGCCAATCCAGGGCCACCACGAGCGTGGCCCGGCGCGGCTCGAACCGTGCGAGTGCAGCCCGTGCGTCGGGCTGGTCTGCCGCGTAACCGCAGTCCCACGGATCCGACAACCGCCGCTGGCGCCACCACGCCACATCACAGGCCTTCACCCGCAGACGCAGCCACAGTCTGGCCATCTCGCCACCAGCCGCAAGCAGCTGGTGGCTGCCGTCGAGGTGGCGGCTGAAGGCCTCGACCAGTTCGAGCCCGGACCGATCAACCGGCTGCCAGACCGCGACCGAAAAGCGTTGATCCACCTGCGGCGCCTGGGTGGGCCGCAACAGCGGGCTGCTGCCATCGCCTGCACCCTCAAAACACCAGGTCTGCAGCGGCGCCCACTGCCCGGTCTGCGTGGCGGTGGGCATGTTGTTCGCCATGCCGCTGTGGCCTGACGGCGTCACGCGCAAGGCCGCGCTGTCAAAGCGTGCGCGCAGCGTGGCCAGCAGCCGCCGGGGCGGCGCTTCAGCCACGCGGTGCTTGCGCCAGGAAGAAGCGCAGCATCTCGGCCGAGGCATCCGGCCCGGCGTTGTCGGTGTAAGAGCCCGCGGCATTTCCTCCCGACCACGCATGCCCTGCGCCGTGCACCGTCCACTGCTCTACCAATACCCGGCCACCGGTGTCGGCATGCACCTCGCGTGTGTAGCGGCGCCCGCCGGCGGCGGTGCCGGTTTCGCTGCGGGCACCCAGCGAGGGCGTGGCTTGGCGGGCCTGGTTGGCGATGTGTTCGCCGTTGCTCAGTTGCACGGTGTGGTCCCGGTCGCCGTGGAAGACGATGGTCGGCACGGCGTGCGTGGCGCTGCGCCTTGGGTCGTCGGCCGTTCCCGGGAAATGCGCGCGGCCCATCGCGCCGCGGCCCTTCATGGCAGCCATGGCCGAGGGGATGTCGTGCGCTGCCGCAAAGGGCAGACCCGAGTGCGCGCCGACGGCGGCGAACAGGTCGGGCCAGGTCTCGCCCAGGATCACCGCCATGGCCGCACCGGCCGAGAGGCCAGCCACGAACACGCGCTGTGCGTCAACCGAATGGTCCTTCATGACCGCCTGCACCATGGCCGCGATGAGCGCGGGTTCGCCGCCCTCGCGCAGCTGGTCTTGCGGGCGAAACCAGTTCCAGCAGCGCGAGGCGTTGGCGCTGGCCGACTGCTCCGGGTACAGCACCAGAAATCCGTGCGCGTCGGCCAGGCGGTTCATCTGCGTGCCGGCGGCAAAGTCGTCGGCCGACTGGGTGCAGCCGTGCAGCATGACGACCAGAGGCCGGGGGGCGTTGGGTGCGCTTGCCGGCGCGGCGGGCCGGTAGAGCTTGTAGTCGCGAGCGCCTGCAGGATGTTGGAGTGTGCGGGCCGTGAACCTGCCCACGCCCTTTGGCGGGGCCGTGGGCGGTTTGGAGATGTCGCGCGCCACCACGTCGATCACGTCGGTGTGAATGCCGGTGTGGGTCGGTGTGGTTTCCGATCCGCCTCCCAGGCCGGCAGACGCCAGCGCCTTGCGGATGGTTTCGGTGACGCCTTTCAGTGGCCCGGAGTGGGTGTCGAGTCCTGCTTGCGCGAGCGCTTTGCCGATGGTGTCGTTGATGTTCATGGCCAGCGTGGACGTCAGGGGTGTTTTCAAAAGAGGAGTTTCTTCACAAGGGAAAGCGGATTCATACGGTGCGTGGCGCCAGGGCGCGACGCACGGCGAGGCTGGCGTGGAAGGCGCCGAGCACGGAGACGGATTCGATGGCAGCCAGGGCGAGTTCGGGCGAGACGTCCTCGTCGATGCGGGCCAGCCCCACCACCTGGATGCGCAGGCGCTCGCCGGCGGCCACGGTGCGCTCCAGTTCGGCGCGCGTGATGTGCTGCATGCCCAGCATGAGCGTCTTGCGAGCCACCGTTTGTTTGAGCGTGTCGGCGTGGGTGGCGAGCAGGTTGCGCACCGCTGTCCGCACCAGGTCGGAACGGTTCGAATAAAAGCCTTCCTGCACCAGCAGGTCGACCTGGCCCAGATCGACCACGCCCAGGTTGACGGTCATCTTTTCGGAATCACCCACCCGGGGGCGCGCCTCCAGCAGCCGGTTTGTCACAGGATTTGTCATTGTTTTGCCTTCCATGTGGATTCCATATGGAAGGCATTTAAGCACGTTTTCACGCATTTCAAGGGGGTGGCTGCGGCGCAACGCGGGGGGTGTGCTGGCGAACAGCGCCATACTCGGCGCGCCCCCAAACTCTTGGCCGTGAACATGACAACACCCGCCACCCCAACCGCAACGGCCGGCGCCGTGTCCGCCGAATCGACCTCCAGCGAGCCGCAGGTACTTTCGCCGCTGGCCATGCCGGCGGTCTCGGCCCCGCTCACTTTGCGCCTGATGCTGGCCGGCGTGACGGTGGCGTTTTTCTGGATCCTGCTGCCTCTCTTCGGCACCATCCTCTGGGGCTCCATCATCGCCCTCATGTTTGCGCCGCTCTACCGATGGTTGCTGCCGCGCATGAACCACCGCCACACGCGCGCGGCGCTGGTCACCATGGGTGCTGCGCTCTTGGCGGTGGTGCTGCCGGCGGTGCTGGTGGTGATCTCGCTGGCGCGCGAGGCCACCCAGATGTACGCCCGCATCCAGTCGGGCGAGGTCAATCCGGCGCTGATGCTGCGTGGCCTGTTCAACGCCTTGCCCGACGGGGTGATTCAGCTGCTGGCGCGTTTCGGTCTGGGCAACTTCGACCGGGTTCAGCGCAAGTTCAATGCATTGCTTACCCAGGGCAGCGAGCTCATCGCCACCCACACCTTCAACTTCGGTCAGGACCTGTTCACGCTGGTGGTCGGCGTGTTCATCACCCTGTACCTGGCGTTTTTCCTCACCCGCGACGGCGCCAGCATCGTGCGCAGCATCCGCATGGCGATTCCGCTGCCGCCCGACCACAAGCAGGAGCTGCTGGAGCGCTTTGGCACGGTGCTGCGCGCCACGGTCAAGGGCAACCTGGTGGTCGCGCTGGTGCAGGGCATGCTGGGCGGCCTGGCGTTCTGGGTGCTCGGTGTGAACGGAGCCTTGTTGTGGGCGGTGCTGATGGCCGTGCTCTCGCTGCTCCCGGCCGTGGGCGCCGGTCTCGTGTGGGTGCCGGTGGCGCTGTACCTGTTTGCCGTGGATCAGGTCTGGCAAGGTGCGGCACTGGTGGCCTGGGGCGTGCTGGTGATCGGACTGGCCGACAACGTGCTGCGCCCCTTGCTGGTGGGCAAGGACACCGGCATGCCCGACTACCTGGTGCTCATCACCACGCTGGGTGGGATCGCGGTCATGGGCATCAATGGCTTTGTGATCGGGCCGACCATCGCCGCCATGTTCGTGGCGGTCTGGCACATCCAGACCACCACAAGGCCCACCATCGCGCCGCACAAACCGCTGGTGCAGCCGCCGCCAGCGCCAGACGCTGCGGACACGTCCGCGCTTTAACCCGTCGGCACGTTGAGCAGGCTCTGCACCAGCGGGTGCTGAACTTTGCGCGCGGTGCCGATGGCGTAAAAGTGTTCGCGCACACCGTCGCACGCGCCGATCCACTGCAAACCATAGCCCTTGGACAGCTTCTCGCGCATGCGCTCGGAAGCCGGGAAAACTCCCATGCCCGACGAACCGAAGGTGGCCAGCAATGCGCTGTCTTCAAACTCGCCCACCACGCGCGGCAGCACACCGTGGCCCTCCAGCCACTGGTCGATGCGCAGGCGCACCGAGGCGTGGGCCGTGGGCAGCAGCACCGGCACGTTGGCCAGGCTCTGGGGGAAGTCCTGCCTGGCCTGGGCCAGCCAGGCTTTGGGCGCGTACCACCCCAGCGCCGATGAACCCAGCGCGTGGCTGTAGAGACGCAGGTTGGGGTTGGCCGGGGCCGGCCGGTCAGCGAGCACCACATCGAGCCGATGCAGCGCCAGCTCGGCCAGCAGGTCGTCGAACTCGCCCTCGTGGCACAGCAGGCGCAGGTTGGGCTCGGTGAGCGCCGGCTCCAGCAGGTCGCGCACGGCGAGTTTGGGCAGCCCGTCGGAAATACCCACCACCAGGCGCACCTCGCTGGCACGGGTCGCATCGCGCACGGCAGCGGGCAACTGCTCGCCCAGATGAAAGATCTGTTCGGCCATCTGGAGCGCGGCCTGCCCCGCCTCGGTGAGCGCGAGGCCGCGTCCGGCGGGCTTGAACAGCGCATGACCCAGCGACTGCTCCAGCAAGCGCACCTGTGCGCTCACCGTCTGCACCGCCAGCCCCAGTCGCTCCGCCGCATGCGACATGCCGCCCTCCTTGGCTGTCACCCAGAAGTAATACAGGTGCTTGTAGTTGAGTTCCGCGTGCATTCTTCGCCTTTTGAGGATGAATCTGCAGTGATTTTCTGCTTTTTCAGATGCCTTTGCTTGCCTAACCTCACGACCTTCCCTCTTTTCTGGAGTTCACCATGGAAAACGCTGCCCGCAGCACCGCCCTCGCCCGCCGCATGGGCGCGGCATCCGCCACCGACGCAACCCCCGCCCAGACCACGCGGGTGCTCAAGAACACCTACGCCCTGCTCTCGCTGACGCTGCTGTTCAGCGCCGGCGTGGCGGCCGCCACCGTGGCCAACCGCTGGCCGGCGCCGGGCCTGGTGATCACACTGGTGGGCTACTTCGGACTGCTGTTCGCGGTGCACAAGCTGCAAAACAGCGGCTGGGCGCTGCCCGCCGTGTTCGCCTTGACCGGCTTCATGGGCTACACCCTCGGCCCGATCCTCACCCACACGCTGGGCCTGCCCGGCGGCGGGCAGACCATCGTGGCCGCGCTGGGCGCCTCCGGTGCCACCTTCCTCGGCTTGTCGGCCTATGTGCTGACCACGCGACGCGACTTCAGCTTCATGGGCGGTTTCCTGTTCGCCGGCATGGTGGTCGCCCTGGTGATGGCACTGGCTGCGTTCTTCTTCAGCATGCCCGCGCTGGCGCTGGCCGTGTCGGCCCTGGTGGCCTTGCTGTCGGTCGGCATGATCCTTTTCGAGACCAGCCGCATCGTCAATGGTGGCGAGACCAACTACGTGATGGCCACCGTGGGCCTGTTCGTCTCGCTGTTCAACCTGTTCACCAGCCTGCTCAGCCTCATGGGTCTGGGCAGCAACGAGTGACACATTCGCCCTCCATCATCAGGAGCACACCGTGCGAACCTACCCCGTGAACAGCCCGGAAGCCGCAGCCCGCCTGCTGGCCATGGCCCTGGTGGCCGATGGCAACTACGCCCTGAGCGAGATCAGGGCGCTGGACCGGCTGGACGCCGCGCGCCAGCTGGGCTTGCCGCCGCAAGCGCTCAAGGTCGTGATCGAAGCCTTCTGCGAAGACCTGCTGCTGGGTGCCCACGGGGAGTGGCTGGGTTCGTCACAGCTCGATGCCGCCACCCGCCAGGCCTTGCTGGCCGAGGTGACCGACCCCGCCCTGCGCGAGACCATCGTTGCCTTGTGCGAAGCCGTGGTTGAGGCCGACGGTCACCTGGCCGACGGTGAAATCGCCATGCTCGACAGCCTCACCCGCGCCTGGCGCCGGATGCCTGAGCGCCACCGACTTCCAGAAGGAGCCACGTCATGAAAACCATCGTCTGGGGCGTGTTCGCCTTTTTGACCATCTGCTGGACCGCGCTGGTTGCGCTGTCGGTGCAGCTCACCGAATGGTTGTTGGGTTCTGCTGGCTCGGGCCAGGCCACGGCCGCCGCAACCGCGGTGGGCGAGTGGCCGGTGCCGGCCTGGGCCGCGTTGTGGGTTGACCCGGCCTGGCTGCAAGCCTTGCAGGCGATGTGGCTGGACCTGGTGCAGTGGTTGGGCCAGGTTGCACCCTCGAGCGACGGCCTGATGAGCTGGATCACCCCGCTGCTGTGGACCGGTTGGGGCCTGGGCATGCTCGGCCTGCTGGTGCCCGCCATCGGCCTGCACTGGTTGGTGGGCCGGCTGAACCAGCCCACCACACTGCGCAGCGTGCCTGCGCAGGGCCGCGCTTGAGCCAGCGGCTCGCCCGGGCGTTGCGCCGCGCGGCCCGCGAGCACGCGGTGAACGCACGGGCGCCCTCGGCCGAAGCGGCCGATCTGCGTCTGAACCTCGCCGGGCTGCTGCGGCTGCACGGCGACAGCTCCACCGCAGTGGTGCTGATGCTCATGGCGCTGCTCACGGTGGTGCCGATTGCCGGCGCCGGCACGGTGCTCAGCGTGGGCATCCTGGCCGTCGCCTGGGGCTGGGCGCGCGGGCACGATGCGGTGGACTTGCCCAGCCGCCTCGGTTCGCTCAGCCTCAACGAACGCTGGAGCGGCCGCTGCCTGCACGGCCTGGCCTGGATGTATGAGCGCGCCAACCGCTGGCTGCGACCGCGCTGGTCGGTCTGGAGTCACGGCGCCACGCGATGGGTCTGGGGCGCGTGGATCGCATTGATGGGCGCGGTGATCTTTCTGCCCTTGCCGCTGGGCAATGTGCTTCCCAGCCTGAGCCTGATTGTGTTGAGCCTGGGCTGGATGTTTCGCGACGGCATTGCCTTGATGGTCTCCGCCGTGGTGGGCTTTGCGGCCATCGCCTACACCGCGTCGCTGGCCCATCTGCTGGTGCAATTGGTGGACCGAGCCCGGGCCTGGCTGCCCATCTGATGTCCGCTGCAGCGGGGTGATGCGCTGCAAGTGCGGCGCCTAGAATCGGCGCACATCCACCGGACCCTTCGTTTGACGCCTGTTGCCACCACCGCCCGCCCCGCCGACGCCTGCCCGCTTTACGTGGACCTGGACGGCACGCTCACGCCCAGTGACACGCTGTACGAGTCGGTGATGCTGTTCATCCGCCGCAACCCGCTGAACCTGCTGCGCCTCTTTGCTTGGCTGCTGTTGGGCAAGGCCGGCTTCAAACTCAAGCTCGCGAACACCGTGCGTCCCGACCCGACCCGCCTGCCGTACCACGAGCGTTTTGTGCAGTACCTGCGCGAAGAGCGCGCGCGCGGTCGCAGCCTGGTGCTGGCGAGCGCCGCCGATTCGCGCATCGTGCGCGACGTGGCCGCTCATCTCAATCTGTTCGACGACACCCTGGGCACCAACGCGCACGCCGACGGCGTGAACCTCAGCCGTGGCAACAAGCGCGACGCGATCGCTGCGCACGCGCAGGCCCATGGCCACAGCAGCTGGGCCTACGCCGGCAACAGCCGCGACGACATGGCCGTGTGGCAAGGCAGCGCGCAAGCGGTGGCGGTGAACGCGCCGGGCAGTGTCATCACGGCGTTGCAGAAGATGCACCCGCAGGCGCGTGTGTTCGAACGCGAGCCGCTGCGCCTGAAAACCGTGCTGCGCGCGATCCGCCTCAAACAGTGGTCGAAGAACGCGCTGCTGTTTCTGCCCCTGCTCGCCTCGCACCGGCTCGACCCGCACCTCTGGAGCTTGGTGCTGGTGGCCTTTGTGGCCTTTGGTCTGTGCGCTTCGGCCACCTACCTCTTCAACGACCTGCTGGACCTGCCCAACGACCGTGCGCACCGCCTCAAGCGCCACCGCCCGCTGGCTGCAGCCACCATCAGCATCCCGCTGGCGGTGGTGCTGGGCAGCGTGATGCTGGTGCTGGCCTTCGTGCTGGCCTGGGCGGTGTCGCCGGCCTTCGCCGCCATGCTGCTGGTCTACACCGTGACCACGCTGGCCTACTCGCTGGTGCTCAAGCGGCTCGCGCTCATCGACGTGCTGGTGCTTTCCGGCCTGTACACCTTGCGCATTGCCGCAGGTGCGGTGGCGGCACAGGTGACGCTGTCCAACTGGCTCGCCGCGATCTCGATCTTCCTGTTTCTCAGCCTGGCGCTGGTCAAGCGCTGCGCCGAACTGGAGGAGCTCGACGACGAACGCATCACGCTCGCACCCGGCCGCGGATACCAGCCGCGCGATCTGTCGTCGCTGCGCGCCATGGGCATGGCCAGCGGCTTTCTGGCGGTGATGGTGCTGGCCTTGTACATCGACAGCCAGAACAGCGAGATGCTGTATGCCCACCCCGAGTGGCTGTGGGCAGCGGCCCCCGTGTTGCTGCTGTGGATCATGCGTATCTGGCTCAAGACCGGGCGGCGTGAATTGCACGGCGAAGACCCGCTGCAGTTCGCCCTGAAAGACCCCTTCAGCTGGATGACGCTGCTGGCCATGGGCGGCATCGGCATCACCGCGACCGTCGGACTCTGAAGCACCCATGAAATCCATCGCCATCGGTCTCGCCGTTTTCTGCGTGCTGCTGTCCTCGGCGGCGCAAATTGCCATGAAGCGCGGCATGGGCGCGCCCAGCGGCGCCGACGTGGGCGCGACCTACCTGCACGCCCTCACCAGCCCTATGGTGTGGCTGGGCCTGGTGCTCTACGGCGCCAGCGCTGTGCTGTGGCTTTGGGTGCTCTCGCGGCTGGACGTGAGCCTGGCCTACCCACTGGTGAGCCTGGGTTTTGTGGTCACCATGGCGCTGGGTGTGCTGTGGCTGGGCGAGCCGTTTTCGTGGCTGCGGGTGGCGGGCTGCACCTTGATCGTGGTGGGTGTCTCGCTGCTGGCCATGGACGCTTGAGAACCCAGCGATGCGCGCCTCTGAACTCTCTGCACACGCCAGTCGCCAGATCTTCTGGTCAACCTTCGCCGTCACGCTCGTCCTGAAGATTGCGCTGGCGGCGGGTTTCCCGTTCACCGGCGACGAAGCCTTCTTCTACCAATGGGGCGTGTTCCCGGCCTGGGGCTACTCCGACCACCCGCCGATGGTGGGCTGGCTGCTCGCGCTCCTGCGCCAGATCAGCGAAAACCCGCTGGTGCTGCGCAGCTTCACGCTCGTCGTCACCAGCATCATCGCCCTGGGCATCGTCGATGCTTTGCGCCGGTGGTTGCCCGACGAGCGCGAATCCAGCGCGTGGCTGGCAGGCGCCGTGTACCTCGCCATGCCGTGGAGCTGGCTGTTCGTGCTAGTGACCACCGACACGCCGCTGATCTTCTTCATGGCGCTGTCGGCCTGGGCCTACCTGCGGGCCGACACCAGCGCCACGCGCAGCCTGCCCTGGTACGCGCTGGCAGGCTTGTTCCTCGGTCTGGCGTTCCTCTCCAAGTACTTCGCCGCATTGCTGGGCTTTGCCTACGCGGCGCACTGCTTCGGCTGGCGGCGCGAGCGCTGGTGGGCGCCTTTCCTTATCTTTGTGTTCGCTTTGCCATTGATCGCGATCAACGTGGCCTTCAACGCCACGCACGGTTGGACCAACGTGATGTTCAACGTGTTCAACCGCAACGAAGGATCGGCCTGGTCGATCAAGACCTTCGGCACCTATGTGGCCATGGCCGTCTACCTGCTCACGCCGTGGTTGCTGTGGCGCAGCGTGGTGGCCCGCCCGACCGTGGGCACCTCGGCCACCACGCGCACCACGCTCGCGGTGCTGTGGCTCTTTCCCATCGTGGTGTTTGCGCTGCTCAGCACACGCCGCACCATCGGCCTGCACTGGGTGCTGGGTTTTGTGCCGCTGTTCGTGGTGTGGGCCGGGTTGCGGCTGGAGGCGAGGCCGCTGCGCAGTGCGCTGAAGTGGACGGTGGCCCTCTCGGTACCGCACCTGCTGGTGGTAGCGGCGATTGCCTGGGCGCCGCTGGCCTGGTGGCAGCCCCTCAAAATTTACGATCGTGCGGTGTTTCTGCGTGAAACGCCCGCGGTGGTGGGCGCACTCGAGCAAGACCTGCCTCTTGGCGCCACGTTGATGGCGCGCACCTACAACCCCGCCGGCATGCTGGCGTTTCACCACGGCGCCTACGTGCCAGTGTTCGGTGTGGGCCGTCACCATGCACGGCAGGACGACCAGATCGTGGACTTCCGGTTGTACGACGGCAAGCCGATCCGCGTGTTTCTGTACGACGAACCGGTACTCGCCGAGTTCGCGCCGTATTTCGAGCGGGTGAGCGTGAAGCGCTTCGAGGTGGCCGGTGTGCCCTTCTTCGCGGTGGACGGGGTGGGATTCCGGTTTCAGGCCTACCGCGACGGGGTGCTGGCAGAAGTGGCGCGGGAGTTCCACGCAGTGCCTTCATGGCTCCCGGTCTTGGGGAGTCCGTTTTGCGAGCGGTATGGGTTTGTGGCCTGCTCGCCTGGGCGTCCTTGAGGTTGTTTCAGCGTGAGGTTGAAGAACCTCAGGGCGCAGCGAACGGAACGCGTTGGGCCACGGCACACATCAGCTCATACCCGATCGTCCCCGCCGCCGCGGCGACCTCATCCACTGACAACACGGCCCCAGCCGCAGAACGCCCCCACAAGACCACCTCGGACCCCATGCCGGACCCATCAAGGCCCGAGAGATCCACCGTCACCATGTCCATGCTCACCCGCCCCACCACACGCGTGCGCGCCCCGTCCACCAACACGGGCGTGCCGTTGGGTGCGTGGCGCGGATAACCATCCGCATAACCACATGCCACCACCCCAATGCGCATGGGTTGGTCAGCTGTGAAGGTCGAGCCGTAGCCCACCGTGTCGCCAGCCTGCAGGTT
>JBBQSX010000009.1:0-38507 GCA_038213545.1 Burkholderiales bacterium | reverse complement strand
AGTTGGCCCACCTGCTGCGCCTGCTCGATGCACCGCTCGCCGACCGCCAGGAGACCTCTCATGTTTGAGATGTCGACCTACGCCATCTTCATGCTGGTGGGCTTTTTTGCGATGCTGATGATCGGCATCCCGGTGGCCATCAGCCTGGCGGTCACCGGCTTCTTCTTCGGCTGGCTGGGCTTTGGTGAAACCTTGTTCAACCTGCTGCCCGCGCGCTTCTACGGCATCGTCAGCGGCTACCAGTGGATGGCCATTCCGCTCTTTGTGTTCATGGGCGTGATGCTGGAAAAGTCTCGCCTGGCCGACGACTTGCTCGACGTCATGGGCCACATTGCCGGCGGTCTCAAGGGCGGCATGGCGATCGGCATCGTGCTCTTCGGCGTGCTCATGGGTGCCACCACCGGCATCGTGGGCGCGACCATCATCACGCTGGGCCTGCTGACCCTGCCCACCTTGATCCGACGGGGCTACGACAAGAGCGTGGCCTGCGGCGTGATCTGCGCCTCGGGCACGCTGGGCCAGATCATTCCACCCAGCCTGATCCTGATCTTGCTGTCGGACATCATGCAGCTCTCGGTGGGCACGCTGTTTGCTGCCGCCGTGGGCCCGGGCATGCTGCTGGCCAGCGTGTACATCGTGTACCTGGTGATCATGGGCTGGCTCAAGCCCGAGACCATGCCGCCGATCCCGATCGCCGAGCGCGACGCGGTGTCGCGCCGCCAGCTCTGGGTGCGCTTCTTCAAGGTGCTGGTGCCACCGGTGATGCTGGTGGTGGCGGTGCTGGGCTCCATCGTGGGCGGCATTGCGGCCCCCACCGAGGCTGCCAGCATGGGCGCGGTGGGCGCGGTGCTGATCACCGCGTTCTCCGGCCGCTTCACCTGGGCCACGCTCAAGGCTACCGCGCTGGACACCAGCAAGATCACCGCGATCATGATGTTCATCCTCATGACGGCGCAGGTGTTCGCGCTCTCGTTCCGAGGCCTGCACGGCGAAGACCTGATCGCCGGCATGTTCGAGGCCCTGCCGGGCGGCGTGAACACCGCCGTGTGGTTCATGATGCTCATCATCTTTGTGCTCGGCTTCTTTGTGGAGTGGATCGAGATCAGCTACATCGCGGTGCCGCTGTTCCTGCCCATCCTGTTGAACCTGGGTGTGGACCCGGTCTGGCTGGCCATGTTGATCACGCTGAACCTGCAGTCGAGCTTTCTCACGCCGCCGTTCGGCTGGGCGCTGTTCTACCTGAAGGGCGTGGCACCGCCCGAGGTGAACATCAAGGACATCTACAAGGGTGTGGTTCCCTTCATCGGCCTGCAGTTCCTGGCGCTGGTGTTGCTGTTCCTGTTCCCGCAGATCGCGCTGTGGCTGCCCAAGGCGATCGGCTGGTAAGTCATGGAGTTCTTCAGCCAATACAGCACCGCCTGGTTGCTGGGTCTGGCAGCGGCCCTGCTCGCTACCGGCCTGTTGGCGGGCGTGCTCGCCGGCCTGCTGGGCGTGGGTGGCGGCATCGTCATCGTTCCGGTGCTCTACCACCTGTTCACAATGCTGGGCGTCGATGAGTCGGTGCGCATGCACGCGGCGGTGGGCACCTCGCTGGCCACCATCATTCCCACCTCCGTCATGTCCAGCCGCGCGCACAAACGGCGTGGCAGCCTGGACATGACCTTGATCAAGAACCTCATGCCGTCGATGGTCGTCGGTGTCATTGTGGGTTCGGTGGCCAGCCGCTTCTTGAGCGGCGCCTCGCTCACCGCAGTGTTCGCCTGCATCGCCCTGCTGGTGGCAGTGAACATGGCGTTCAAACGCGACGGCTTTGCCGTGGCCGACGGATTGCCCGGCACCGCCGGCACGGCGCTGCTGGGCAGCGGTATCGGTGGGGTTTCCACACTCATGGGTATTGGCGGTGGCACGCTCAGCGTGCCCGTCCTCAATGCACTGCGCGTTCCCATGCACACCGCCGTGGGCACCGGCGCCATGCTGGGCATGGTGATCAGTTTTCCAGGAACGCTGGCTTTCATCCTCAACGGGCTGGACGTGCCTTTGCGCCCGCCCTTCAGCCTGGGCTATGTGAACCTGCTGGGTTTTGCACTCATCGTGCCGGCCACACTGGCCACCACCGGCTGGGGTGCGAAACTTGCACATTCGATCAATGCCCGGCGCTTGCGCCAGATGTTCGCGCTTTTTCTCGCGCTCACGGCAGCGCGCATGTTTTACGGCCTGCTGACCTGACCCCCACAACAACACGGAGACCCCCGATGATTCACACCCTCACAGCCCTGGGCGGCATGTTTGTCGCACCCCACCACCTGGCCGCGCAGGCCGGGCGCGATGTGCTGCGCGACGGCGGCAATGCGGTCGAAGCCATGGTGGCCGCTGCCGCGGCGATCGCAGTGGTGTACCCGCACATGAACGCCATCGGTGGTGACGGCTTCTGGCTCATCCACGAACCGGGCAAGGAGCCCGTGGCCATCTCGGCCTGCGGCCCAGCGGCGGCACTGGCCGACCTCGACTGGTACGCCGGCCACAGCACCATCCCCTCACGGGGACCGAAGGCCGCGCTCACCGTGGCCGGCACCATTGGTGGCTGGGCCAAGGCGCGCGAGGTGGCCGCCGACTGGGGCCCGGCCCTGCCCTTGTCGCGCCTGCTGGCCGATGGCATTCGCCACGCGCACCACGGCATTGCCGTCACCGAAAGCCAGGCAGCGCTCACACGCGAAAAGTTCGACGGCCTGAAAGACGCGCCCGGCTTTGCGCAGACCCACCTGGTCAACGGACAGCCGCCCACCGTGGGTCACATCCTCAAGCAGCCCACCTTGGGCCGTACGCTGGAGCAACTGGCCGAGCGTGGGCTGGACGATTTTTACCGCGGTGAGCTGGCCCAGCGCATCGGCGCCGAGCTGGAGCGTGTCGGCAGCCCGCTGCGCACCAGCGACCTCGCGGCTTACCAGGCGCAGATCGTCGAACCCCTCTCGGTGCGGCTGAACGACAGCACGGTCTACAACCTGCCGCCACCCACGCAGGGGCTGTCGGCACTGATGATCCTGGGCCTGTTCGAGCGCCTGGGCGTGACCGAGGGTGAGGGCTTCGCACACGTGCACGGGCTGGTGGAAGCCACCAAACGTGCGTTCCGTGTGCGCGAGCGCGTGGTGACCGATCCGCAGCGCCTGCCGGCCGACCCGAAGGGCTTTCTCAAGCCCGCGGCCCTCACCGAACTGGCGGCGGAAATCGACCGCGAGAAAGCCCTGCCCTGGCCCGACGTGGCCAAGCCGGGTGACACGATCTGGATGGGCTGCATCGACGCGCAGGGCCGCGCGGTGAGCTTTATCCAGAGCGTGTACTGGGAGTTCGGCTCGGGCGTGGTGCTGCAGGACACCGGTATCGTCTGGCAAAACCGGGGCACGAGTTTTTCACTCGACCCGAAAGCGCTCAACGTGCTCAAGCCCGGCCACCGTCCCTTCCACACGCTCAACCCGGCGCTCGCGCTGTTCGACGACGGCCGCGTGATGCCCTACGGCACCATGGGCGGTGAAGGACAGCCGCAAACACAGGCGGCGGTGTTCACGCGTTACGCGCGTTTCGGCCAGGGCTTGCAGCAGGCCGTGACGGCACCTCGCTGGCTGCTCGGGCGCACTTGGGGCGGCGAGACCACCTCGCTCAAACTGGAAAGCCGCTTCGACCCGGCGCTGATCAACGCGCTCAAGGCCGCCGGCCACGAGGTGGAGGTGTTCAGCGAGCCCTTCAGCGACACCATGGGCCACGCGGGCGCCCTCGTGCGCCACCCGAACGGTGTGATCGAAGGCGCGGCCGATCCGCGCAGCGATGGGGTGGTGGCGGGGGTTTGACAGTCGGCGTCAGCGGGCCGTCGCCAACACCTCGGCCCAACCACTTTGGGTCAGCAATTCATCACGCCAGAGCCGGTAGCCGGCGTCGCTGGGGTGCAGGCCGTCCACCGCGTTGAGTCCGGGCGTCTGCGCAAACGGGTCGTCGGCCTGTTCCTTGAACAGGTTGACCACCACCGCGCCGTGGCGCGTGGCGGCCTCGCGCACAAAGCCATGCAGCCGGCGGGCGCGGTCCGTCATGAGCCACGAGGCGGGAGCAAAGAAGAACGGTGCGTTGCCCACGTTGCCCGCGGGCATGAGCACCACACGGTTGGCGCGCTCGCGGGCCAACGCGGTGGCGCGATCGATATCGGCGCGCACGTCCTCGTCAGAGCGCAGGCGGATCACGTCGTTGCCACCGGCCTGCACCAACACGAGGTCGTAACGCTGGGTGCCTTGCAGCTGACGCAACACATCGGCAAACGTGGCGCCGTCGCGCGCGCGGTTGTCGATGCGCAGGCGCGGGTAGGCACGGCCGAGCAAACCTGCGAGGCTGGCCTCGGGCGAGCTCGCTCCGGTGCCCACGCCGGTGCTGTCACCCACGATCAGCAAGCTCAGCGCCGCGTCGGCCGGGCTTTGCTGGAAAGGCGTGCTTTTGCGTGCGAGGTCGGCCGCCTGGCCGATGCGCCACGCGGCACAACCGGTGGTGAACAGCAGGGCGACGGCGGCCACAGAGGCCACCACAGGCAGAACGCGCCAGTTGCGGGATGTCATGAAACCAGTCTAGGCGCGGATGGCCCGGTCTGCATGACACGGCCGAAAGGCCTCGCGGCAACAGCGGATCAACGCGCGAGTTGCTGGCCCCAGCCCTGCAGCGGCCCCAGCGGTTTGCGCTGGATCTCGACCTCGCGAATGGTGGGCTGGCCACCCATGAGCTTGTAGACCAGGGTGTCGTCGACGAACACGAGCAGCACCTCCACGCCCCAGCCGGTGGTGACGGTTTCGCGCCGGAAGTCCAGCGAATCGACCCAGAAGTTGCCCACGCGCTGGCGCGCCAGCTTCTTCACGGAGATCGCATAACCGCTGCAGCGCTGACCGGCCTGGAGACAGGCGCTCACACCGGGGTCCACATGGTCCGTGCGGCCTTGCACGACCGCCGTGAAGCGCTGCAGCACATCGGCAAAGTGCAGCACCGTGATGCCAGGGCCCAAGCGCGGATCGAGGCCCTGCTGGTGAACGTCGTCCCGACGCGCCTGAAAGGCTTCGAGCGTGGCCAGGGCCTGCGCGGCGTCGTCGTAGCTGGTCCAGCGCGAAGCCACGTCGGTTCGGGAGGTCGGCAACAGCGACGTGCAACCGCCCACTGCGATGGCGCAGCACAGGAGGACCGGGCGAAGTGGTGTCATGGCGGTGTGCCGCATCGCCCGGCATGGGCTCGGCGGCTGCATTCACTCTAGCGCTGGCGCGCGCAGCCGCGATGATCCAGATCAAGCAGGGGCAAGACTCCGAGCCTCACCGAACCTCACCGAATCCGCTGCACCGCCAGGCTGGACACGGCGGGGGCCTGGTTGCCCCAAGACTGGCGCACGAAGGTGGCGACTGCGGCCACCTCGTCGTCGGAGAGCAGCGTGCGGTAGGGCGGCATGCCGTAGGGCCGCGGGTGGCCAGCGGTGGCGGGTGCAAAACCGCCGCCGAGAATGGCCTGCACGGCGTTGTGCGGCGCGTCCAGCGTGACGGCGCGGTTGCCGGCCAGGCGCGGATACACGCTGGCCACGCCTTCGCCGTTGTCGCCGTGGCACTGCGCGCACTGCTGCGAATACAGCTTCCCGCCGCGCGCCATCTGCTGAGGGTCGGCGGCTTTCACGTCATCGTCTTTGGTGGCCTGCAACGGCAAGGCCTGCAGATACACCGCCATGGCGCGCAGGTCGGTGTCGTTCAAATGCTGCGTGCCGTGCAGCACCACGTCGGCCATCGGCCCCATCACCGACGCGCCCTCGGCCATGCCGGTCTTGAGCAAGGCCACCACCTGCTGCGTGTCCCAATCGGACACACCGCCTTCGGCAGACGAACGCAGCGAGGGCGCGTACCAGTCCTGCGCGGGCATGAGGCCGCCGCGAAAGGCCTGTGCCTCGCTGCTGCCACCCAGCGGATCGCGCTCGGCGTGGCAGGCCGAGCAATGCGCCAGCCCGCGCGTGAGATAAGCGCCCCGGTTCCACTCGGCGCTCTGTGTGGGCTCGGGCATGAACACACCCGGCTTGAAATACAGCGCGCGCCACACCGCCAGGGCAGCCTGGGTGTTGTAGGGGAAACGCAGCGCGTGCGGCCGGTTGGCCTGTTCCACCGCAGGCTGACTGTGCAGGAAGGCGAACAGCGCATCGCTGTCCTCGCGCGTGACCAGCGTGGTGTGTGTGTAAGGGAAGGCGGGGTAGAGCAGGCGGCCGTCCTGCGACTGGCCGTGGTGCAGGGCGCGCCAGAACTCGGCCGCGCTCCAGCGCCCGATGCCGGTGGCCTTGTGGGGCGTGAGGTTGGTGGAAAGCACAGCGCCAAACGGCGTGGGCACGGCGCGACCACCCGCATAGGCCGCACCACCGCGCTCGGTGTGGCAGGCCATGCAATTGCCGGCGCGGGCGAGGTAGGCACCGCGCTCCACGAGCTGCGGTGTCATGGTCAACGGTGGCCTCTCGGTGTCCAGCGGAGCACCACGCAGTTCCAGCAGCACCGCCAGCGCCAGCGCGCTCAGGCCCAGCAGCAAACCCCCGAAGACCACCCGCCAGGGTGTGACGTGTCGGCCCATGGTCAACCCCCACTGCCGCAGCGCAGGGGCAGCGGCTGGACGGTGGCGGGTGCGGGGTGGGTGTTGGCGGGCAGTGGCTGGCTGGCCAGCCAGTTCGCCACCGCGCTCACGTCGCCACCACTCAGGCGCTGGGCCACATGGCCCATGCAGTCGGGCGTGCTGGCGCGGCGCAGGCCGGTCTGCCAGGCGCCGAGCTGGCCAATGAGGTAGTCGCGCGGCAAGCCGAGCAGGCCCGGGATGGCGGGGTTCACACCCGTGAGGGCCTGGCCATGGCAGGCCACGCAGGCGGGCACGTCAAGCGCCTTGTCGCCGCGCAACGCCAGGGTTTCACCGCGCTGCAGCACGCCAGCTGGCGCGTCGATGCGCAGCGGCGCCGGGTACGGCAGATCGAGGCTGGCGAAATGCGCCGCGATCTCGCGCAGGTAGTCGTCGCTGAGCGAATCGAGCAGCGAGGCCATGCCCACGTTGTTGCGGCGTCCGGCGCGAAAGTGCACCAGCTGGTTGTAAAGGTAGCCGGCGGGCTTGCCGGCAATGCGCGGGAAATAGCCCGCGTTGGTGGCGCGTCCCTGCTCGCCATGGCACATGGTGCAGGCCAGCAGGCGCTGGGCCATGGTGTCGGGCACGGTGTGGGGCAAGAGGTTGGGGGTCGGGCCGGCGGCCAGCGCAGCCCCGACGGGCAGAAGCAGCGCCATCAGGGCAGCGGTGTGGCGAAAGAACGCGAACATGGACATGGGAGGGTGCGTGCACCAGGCTGAATGGCGCGGGCCGTCGGTGGCCATGGTGAGGACGAAGCCTTTGAAATTACCATAGCCTCCACACACCGCCCCCCGCGCACCAGTACCCCACCCCCATGACACCCACCGCTCCCGAGATCGACCCCGCGCATTGCCCGCTGTGCGGCGAGCCCAACCGCTGCGCGATGGAACTGGAACGCGAGACTGGCCAGAAACAGGGCCCTTGCTGGTGTGTGGGCGCCACCTTCAGCCCCGAGCTTCTGCAACGCTTGCCTGCGGAGGCCGCCGGCCAGGCCTGCATCTGCGCGCGGTGCGCGGCCGATGCGGCGGTAGCGAATGGCTGAGCCGACCGACCACTCCCTTCCTGCGCTGCGCGCGCGTTATGGCGAACGCTACCGCTGGCTGCTGCTGCTCTCGGTGATGGTGGGCACCATGGCGTCGATCATGTCGTCGACCATCATCAACGTGGCCATCCCCGACATGAGCCAGCACTTCACGCTGGGCCAGGAGCGCGCCCAGTGGGCCACCTCGGGATTCATGGCGGCCATGACGGTCTCGATGCTCACCACGCCCTGGCTGCTGGCGCGTTACGGCTACCGCACCACCTACGCCGGCTGCATGTGGCTGCTGCTGGTGGGCGGCGTGGCCGGTGGTTTCGCCAACTCGTTTCCGCTGGTTCTGGCCGCACGCGTGGTCGAGGGCCTGGCCGCCGGGGTGGTACAGCCCATGCCGGCCATCATCATCCTGCGCGCTTTCGAACCGCACGAGCAGGGCCGCGCCAGCGGTATGTTCGGCATGGGCGTGGTGCTCGCACCGGCGCTGGGCCCCAGCATCGGCGGCCTGCTGGTCGACGGCTTCGGCTGGCGCTCGATCTTCTTCATGGTGGTGCCTTTCTGCATCGCATCACTGTGGCTGGCGCGTCGCTTCGTGCCCACGACCTCACCCGGTGGATTGGCCGCCAACCGCCAGGGCGCAGGCCTGGACTGGCGCGGCCTGCTGCTGGCCGCAGCGGGCACGCTGTGCCTGCTCAATGGCCTGGTGGAACTGCAGGGCGGCACGGCGCTGAGCGCCAGCGTGTTGCTGGGCGGCGCCGCGCTGCTGCTGGTGGCCTTCATCGTTCTGCAGCGGCGCACGCTCCACCGTCGCCAGCGCCACCCCGACCAGGGCATCGACCCACTGATGAACCTCTCGTTGTTCAAGGACCAGCGCTTTGCCATGGGCAGCATCGTGGCCTTCATCTACGGCATTGCGCTGTTCGGCTCCACCTACCTTCTGCCGGTTTACATGCAGATGGGGCTGGGCCTCTCGGCCTCGTACGTGGGCACCATCCTGCTGCCCGCAGGTTTGGTGCTGGCGGTGAGCATTGCGGTGGTGGGCCGGCTAGCCGACCGACAGCCCACGCACCGGTTGGTGAGCATCGGCCTGGTGCTGCTGTCCGCGTCGTTTGCGCTCATGGTCACCATCGACCTGGAGCGCCCAGCGCAGATCATTCCGCTGCTGGTGGTGTGGGCCATCCTGGGACGAATCGGGCTGGGTTTCATCCTGCCCTCGCTCAACATCGGCGCCATGCGGGGCCTGGGACACAGCCACATTCCGCAAGGATCGAGCGTGATCAATTTTTTGCGCATGCTCGGAGGCGCGGCGGGGGTGAGCCTGTGCGGCATCGTGCTCGAATGGCGGGTGGCTGCACACGGTGCGTTGCTGGACGCCAGCCCCACCAGCCCGGCGCGCATGGCGGCCTTTGACGAGACCTTCCTGATGCTGTCAGCGATCTGCGCGCTGGCACTGGTGGCAGCGCTGAAACTGCGCGACCGCTGAAAAGCGGTCGCGTTTGGGGATGGGTCGGGGCGGCTGCTCAGTGCAGCAGCGTCATGGGCTTGCTGGGCAACTCGTCCGACGAGTAGTCGGGGTGGTTGTCCACGAAGAAGCGCAGCTTCTGGTCCAGGCGGCCGATTCGGGTGTTGGCCACGCTCTCGCAGTGGTGCTTGGAGATCAGGCCGAACAGCTTGCTGCGCAGGAACCAGAGGTCCTTGGGGCTTTGGCAGGACAGCAGCGCGGCGTGGATGCGCACGCGCAGCGGGTCTTGAATGTCGGCCATCGCGGCGTGGAACTCGTCCACCAGAAAGTCCAGCTCGAGGACCTGTGTGTCGTGGTACTGAACACTTTTGCTTTTGCCAATCCAGGGCAGCCAGGAAAACATGCAGTGCTCCGTTCGAGATGGTCGGGGTGAGGGGAACAGTTCCCCGGATACACCCCAAGCATCGTCATATGGAGGGCGTTCTTGAGCAATGTCAGGGCTGAAACGGCCGCTTGCGATGAGCGGTCGGGCGTGTCAGCCGATGGTGGTGGTCGAAGCGGGATACCCGGTCAGGCGATCACCCGAAAGCACTCACCACCCGCAACACCTCTTCGCCGTAAGCCTCGCGCTTCTTGACGCCCAGGCCGGCAATGCCGTCCAGATCGGCCAGTGTGCGAGGCTGGCGGGCGGCGATCGCGCGCAGCGTGGCGTCGTGAAAGATCACAAAAGCGGGCAGGTTGTGTTCCTTGGCCACCCCGGCGCGCCAGGCCTTGAGCGCGTCAAGGCTGTCGCGTGCGGCCAGGGTCAGCGGCTGGCCGTCGTCCGCAACGGCGACGCGGGCGTTGCGCGGGCGGCTGGTGCGCCCGGGGCCTGCAGACTTCTCGGCCAGCGACTTGAGCCACACGGCACTCTGGCCCTTGAGGATCTCGCGCGCCGCGTCTTGCAGGTGCAAGGTGTTGTAGTGCGCAGCGTCCACCTGCACCGCTTCGCGGGCGATCAGCTGGCGCAGCAGCGCACGCCACTGGGTTTCGGACAGGTCGGCGCCGATGCCGAAGGTGGAGAGCTTGTCGTGACCGTGCTGCGTCACCTTTTCGGTGACCTTGCCGCGCAGGATGTCCATGATGTGGCCAGCACCAAAGGCCGTGCCGCTGGACTGCTGCACACGGTAAATGCACGAGAGCAGCTTGCGCGCCGACTCGGTGGCGTCAAAGAGCTGGGGCGGGTGCAGACAGTTGTCGCAATTGCCACAGGGTTCACTCTGTTCTCCAAAGTAGGACAACAGACGCACGCGACGGCAATCGCTCGCTTCGGCCAGTGTGAGCAGCGCGTCGAGCTTGCCGCGCATCACCTGCTTGAATTCTTCGGCTGCCGGGCTCTCGTCGATCATGCGGCGCTGGTTCACCACGTCTTGCAGGCCGTAGGCCATCCACGCGTTCGCCGGCTCACCGTCGCGCCCGGCGCGCCCGGTCTCCTGGTAGTAGCCCTCGATGTTCTTGGGCATGTCCAGGTGGGCCACAAAACGCACGTCGGGTTTGTCGATGCCCATGCCGAACGCAATGGTGGCCACCATGATCAGACCCTCTTCGCGCAGGAAGCGGTCCTGGTGCTTCTGCCGCACGGCGGCGTCCAGGCCGGCGTGGTAGGGCAAGGCGTTCAGGCCCGCATCGCACAGCAGCTTGGCCACCTCTTCCACCCGGCGGCGCGACTGGCAGTACACGATGCCGGCGTCGTGCTCGTCGCCGCTGGTGTGTTCGTCGCGGATGAAGCGCAGCAGCTGCGCAGTGGCGTCTTTCTTCTCCACCAGCTGGTAGCGGATGTTGGGCCGGTCAAAGCTGCTGATGAAGGTGCGCGCGTCCTGCAGCTGCAGGCGCTCGACGATGTCGGCGCGCGTGAGGTCGTCGGCGGTGGCGGTGAGCGCCACGCGCGGCACGCCGGCAAAGCGTTCGTGCAACACGACCAGGCCGCGGTACTCGGGGCGGAAGTCGTGGCCCCACTGGCTCACGCAGTGGGCTTCGTCGATGGCGAACAGCGCGAGCTTGCCGCGCTCTTTCAGCGAGTCGAGCAAGGCCAGGAAGCGCGGCGTGGTCAGGCGCTCGGGCGCGGCGTACAGCAGCGTGAGTTCGCCACGCAGCATTTCCTTTTCCACGCGCTGCGCGTCTTCGCTGGAGAGGCTGGAATTGAGGAAGGCCGCGGCCACGCCGGCTTCAAGCAACGCACCCACCTGGTCGTGCATGAGTGCGATCAACGGTGACACGACCACCGTGAGTCCCTGACCGCTGCGCTCGCGCACGATGGCCGGCACCTGATAACACAGCGACTTGCCGCCGCCCGTGGGCATGAGCACCAGCGCGTCACCACCGCCGCCCACGTGCGCCACGATCTCGGCCTGCGGGCCACGGAAAGCATCAAACCCGAAGACCTCCTGCAGAACGCCGACGCTGGCCTCGAGGATCTCGCTCTCCGGAGCGATGTCGATCACATCTGCTCCCACGGCATGCCGTCGTGACGCCAACCATTGAGGCTGGAGCGTTTGAAGTCTTCGTTGAGCTCACCCTCGAAGCCGTGCACCACGTGCGCCACTTCGGTGAACCCGGCGGCTTCGAGTGCCATTCCAGCGTCCAGCGTGCGTTTGCCGCTGCGGCAGATCAACAGCACCGGACGTTGTTTGTCGCCGGCTTCCTGCTCGACGGCTTTGGCAAAACGCGCAGGGTCGGGCGTGAGGTCGGGGTATTCGTACCAGGGAATGTTCTCCACGCCGGGCGGGCGGCCCACGTAGAGCGATTCGATTTCCATGCGCACGTCCACAAACAGCGGTGGGGCCTCGCCGCGGGCTTCGCGCTGCTCGCTTTCGGCCTGCAGCCAGGCCCAGGCTTGTGTGGGCGAGAGGTTTTTCATGCCCTGTATTGTCGGGGAAAGCCTGAGGCCGCCCGTCCGGCTGCGGCCTCTCGACCAAGCCGCTTCTTACAATCCGGGCATGACTTCCCCTGCCTACACCCGCGCCCAGGCGCTGCCCGAGATCCTGAAACACCGCATCGCCATCCTGGATGGCGCCATGGGCACCATGATCCAGCGCTTCAAGCTGGGCGAGGCGCAGTACAGGGGTGAACGCTTCAAGGACTTCCACAAGGATGTGAAGGGCAACAACGAGCTGCTCAGCCTCACCCGCCCCGACGTGATCCAGGACATCCACGAAGGGTATCTCGCCGCCGGCGCCGACCTGATCGAGACCAACACCTTCGGCGCCACCACGATCGCGCAGGACGACTACGAGATGGGGCATCTTGCGCGCGAGATGAACCTGGCCTCGGCGCGCATCGCACGCGCGGCCTGCGACAAGTTCAGCACGCCCGACAAACCGCGTTTTGTGGCCGGCGCGCTCGGCCCCACGCCCAAGACCGCGAGCATCAGCCCCGACGTGAACGACGCCGGTGCGCGCAATGTGACGTTTGAGCAGCTGCGCGCGGCCTACCTGGAGCAGATCGAGGCGCTGGTCGAAGGCGGGGCCGATGTGCTCTTGGTGGAGACCATCTTCGACACGCTCAACGCCAAGGCCGCGCTGTTCGCCATCGACGAGTTTTTCGAGAACAGCGGCGAGCGCCTGCCCGTGATCATCAGCGGTACCGTGACCGACGCCTCCGGCCGCATCCTGAGCGGCCAGACGGTCAGCGCCTTCTGGGCCAGCGTGCGCCACCTGCAGCCGCTGGCCGTGGGCCTGAACTGCGCGCTGGGTGCCGCGCTGATGCGCCCCTACATTCAGGAGCTGGCCAAGGTCGCGGGCGACACCTTCATCAGCTGCTACCCCAACGCCGGCCTGCCCAATCCCATGAGCGACACCGGCTTTGACGAAACGCCCGAAGACACCAGCCGCCTGCTGCGCGAGTTCGCGGCCGAAGGCCTGGTCAACATCGTGGGTGGTTGCTGCGGCACCACACCGGAGCACATCGCGGCCATCCACCAGAGCGTGGAGCCGCTGGCCCCGCGCAGCCTCAGGCGCGAGGTGTTCTACAAGGAAGCCGCTTGATTCAAAAGGGATCTTCAGGAAAATCCTGAGGGTTGTTCAGTTGGTGGAACTTGTGTTTCGCCACCACAATCGCGCTTCCCTTCAAGGGGAGTAGTCAACCTGCCACCTGGCGCACAGCCGGGCCTCGGCCGGTGGGATTTTCGTCAATACGCGGCCTGACGGTCGCCGGAAATCTCCAACCGCACACCGTGCGGCCATGACAAGACCTTGGGGTGTTCCTTCAACACCAAACCTGAGGTTTCTCATGGAAAGCATTGCCCCATTGTGGCTGTGGGTCGTCTTTGTCGCGATCGTCATCGCCGCCCTCTTCATCGATTTCGTCGTGCTCAGCAAGCAAGGCTCCCATGTGGTGGGCGTGAAGGAGGCGTTGCGTTGGTCGCTCGTCTGGGTGGCCTTGAGCTTCATGTTCAATGCACTGTTCTGGTGGGCCGTGAAGGACACCACCGGCTCGTCAGAGATCGCCAATGAGAAGGCGCTGGAGTTCCTCACCGGTTACCTGATCGAGAAGAGCCTGGCGGTCGACAACATCTTCGTCTTCCTGCTCATCTTCACCTACTTCGCGGTGCCCGCGCCCTACCAGAAGCGCGTGCTCATGATCGGCATCGTGGGCGCCATCGTGCTGCGCACGGTGATGATCCTGGTGGGCGGCTGGCTGCTGGCGCAGTTCCACTGGATCCTCTACCTGTTCGGCGCCTTCCTGGTGCTCACCGGCCTGAAGATGTGGTGGGCCGCCGGCCAGGAACCGAGCCTGGACGACAACCCTGCGCTCAAGCTGCTGCGCAAGATCCTGCCCGTGAGCAAGTCGTTCGACGGCGAGAAGTTCTGGACGGTGGAAAACGGCAAGCGCATCGCCACGCCGCTGCTCATGGTGATCTGCCTGGTGGGCCTGACCGACGTGATCTTCGCGGTGGACTCCATCCCAGCCATCTTCGCCATCACCAAGGATCCGTTCATCGTGCTCACCAGCAACGTGTTCGCCATCCTGGGCCTGCGCGCCATGTTCTTCCTGCTGCAGGCCGCAGCCAGCCGCTTCCACCTGCTGAACTACGGCCTGGCCGTGATCCTGGTCTTCATCGGCACCAAGATGCTGTTGATCGACGTGTTCAAGATTCCGGTCGCGATTTCCCTCGGCGTGGTGCTGTCGATCCTGGCCATCACCATGATCTGGAGCAGCAAGACCGCTCCAAATACTTGACGTGGCCGGCGTGGGCTTGGCAACGCACGAGTTCACGCCAACCCAGAACACCGCGGAACTGGCTTTGCCAGGCCGCAGGTGTTGCCCCCTGGACGGGGGTGTCGCGCCGAAGGCGCGGCGCGGGGGTTAGTCAGGCATGAGCTTTTCAATCTCCTGCTGCATCGACAGCACGAGTTGACCGTAGAGCTGCAGCTTGGTGTCGTTCTCGCGCAGCCGCTGGCTCAGGCGCTGGGCCACGGCGCTGAGCAGCTTGGCGGCGGTGGTGGGTTCTTCGGCAATGAGGGTCTGAAGGGCCGCGCGGGTGAGCACGGCGCAACGCACTTCGGTGCTGGCGGTGCAGGTGGCCGAGCGTGCTTCGCCGTCCATGAGCGACATCTCGCCCATGAGGTGGCCCGGGCCGAGCACGTTGACCGTGTGCGGCTCGGTGCGGCTCACCGTGACAGCCTCCACCGTCACCTCGCCCTCGATCACCAGCGCCATGAAGCCGTCGTCACCGCCGCTGTGGCCTTGGCGGATGATGGCTTCGCCTTCGGCGCAGCGGCGCAATTCCATGTAGGCCACCACAGTGAGCGCCTCGGCCGTACTCAGCTGGATCAGGGCGGTGGTGGAGCGCAGGAGCTCGGCGGCCCGGTGGGCCGTGGTGGAAATGCCCACGCGCTGATGGCGGCGTTTGCGCGCCCGGGCAGCGGCGTAGCGTTCGCCGAGCAGTTTGTCGAACAGGGCCATGGAAAGTACCGGTGGGCTGCAGAGGACTGGGTGCCCATTGTGACCCCTCGTCCATCACGCACCGCTTTGGCACATTCATTGCGTACCGGCGCGCCATGCAGATCGACGCCGCCACCCCGTCCACCCGCGCCTGGGGCGACCCGCTGGCCTTGCTGCTGGCGTCCACCGGCGAAGGCGTGTTCGGCATCGACCTTGACGGCCTGTGTGTGTTCATCAACCACGCCGGCGCCCGCATGATCGGCTTTGAACCCGGTGAGCTGCTGGGTTGCAACATGCACGACCTGACCCACCATTCGCATGCCGACGGCGCTCATTACCCGGTGGAAGACTGCCCGATCTTCAAGGCGTTTCTCGAAGGCCTGCCGTGCCGCATCGACACCGAGGTGTTCTGGCGCCGCGACGGCTCCAGCTTCCCGGTGGAGTACTCCAGCCACCCCATCATCGACGGGGGCATCGTGCGCGGTGCGGTTGTGACCTTCGTCGACATCACCGAACGCAAACGCGCCGCCAACGCCCTGCAGCGCGCCAAGGACGAGTTGGAAGAGCGCGTGGGTGAGCGCACGCTCGCGCTGGCCACGGCGCTCAAGCAGGTGCGTGAACTGGCGGCGCGCTCGGAAGCCGTGCGCGAGGAAGAGCGCACCCGCATCGCCCGCGAGGTGCACGACGAACTCGGCAGCCTGCTGGTGGCGCTCAAGATGGACGTGAACTGGCTGGACAAGCGTCTCTCCGAACAGGAGCAGCGCACGCTGGAGGCGGCGGGCGACATGCGGGAGCGCATGCGCTGCAAGTGCCAGAACATGAGCCGGTTGATCGAGAACGCGGTGGACAACGTGGGCCGCATCATCACCGACCTGCGCCCCAGCATCCTGGACCATCAAGGCCTGTGGGCCGCCCTCGAGTGGCAGGCGCAGGAGTTCGTGCAGTCGGCCGAGATGTCACTGAACTGGTGCATGGATGTGGACGACGTGACCGACCCACCCGAGCCACTGGCCATGGCGGTGTTCCGCATTTTTCAGGAGATGCTGAGCAACGTGGGGCGGCACGCCCATGCCCGTTGTCTGGAGGTGCGCATCGCCGTGGAGGCGGGGATGCTCACCCTCGCGGTGCAGGACGACGGCGTGGGTGCGTCGGCCCATGCGTTCGAAGCGGCCGACGCCTACGGCGTGATGGGCATGCGCGAACGCGCCCGTCACTTCGGAGGCCACATCCAGATCAGCAGCGCACCAGGACAGGGCACGCTCATGCGCCTGTCGATCGAACTGCCCGCGGGAGCCCCTCATGAACACTGTGTTTGACCTCATGCTTGAGACCATCCGCGTCCTGATCGGCGACGACCACCGCATCGTGCGCGAGGGTCTCAAACAGATCCTGGCCGACGCACCCGACGTGCAGGTGGTGGCCGAGGCGCAGACTGGCGACGAGGTGCTGGCCGCGGTGCGCGCGCTCGGTGGCCTCGAAGGCCTTGATCTCGTGTTGCTGGACATCGCCATGCCCGGGCTCGACGGGCTGGACGTGCTGCAAACCATCAAGCGCGAACACCCGCTGCTGCCCGTGCTCATGCTCAGCACCTACCCCGAGAAGCAGTACGCGGTGCGCTGCATAAGGCTGGGCGCCTGCGGCTACCTCAACAAGAGCGCCGACCCCGACGACATGCTCTACGCGGTGCGCAAGGCCGCTGGCGGCGGTGTGTTCCTCACGCAGGGCACAGCCGAAGCGCTGGCGGCTGCGGTCGGCAACGCCACGGCGCAGGCCGGGCCCGAAACCCTGTCACACCGCGAGCACCAGGTCTACAGACTGCTCACACAAGGCCAGACCGTGAGCGAAATTGGTGCACAGCTCGGCCTGGCGCCCAATACGGTGAGCACCTACCGCGCCCGCGTGCTTGAGAAAACCGGCACCAAGAACGACGTGGAGCTCGCGCTCTACGCCGAGCGGCACCGCGCCAAGCCCTGATTCGCCGGTTTTGACCACCGCTGTGTAGGGCTGGCCCTACAAGGGGTCGGCCAGACCTCCGCGACTTTGCCAAATCGGCGATCAACGGATACCCCTGGCCCGTATCTGGCCCGTTGCTTGCAATGCCCACTTCGTCCATCAACTCACGAGGTGCGCGCCATGTCCGAATTTTTCGATCCCTACAACGCCGATCGTCCGCTCATGCTCAAGTGCAGATGCGGGCGCGACCACACGATCGCCGATCACCACGCCGAAGTGGCGGCCGACGGTGCTGCTGTGGAATTGCGCCGGCGCAGCGAGACCGCCGAGTTCGAGGCCTACAGCAACGAGTTCATTGAAGCCACACTGGTCAAGGCGCTGTTCCCGCACGACGAGGTGCGTCGCCGCTTCCTGCGCGCGGTGGGCAAGGGCACGGCCATGGCGGCCATCGCCAGCGTGCTGCCCGTGGCCAGCCTGCAGGCCATGGCGCAAGAAAAAGGCGCGCTGGAGAAAACCAACCTGAAGATCGGCTTCATCCCGATCACCTGCGCCACGCCACTCATCATGGCCGCGCCGCTGGGCTTCTACCAGAAGCAGGGCCTCAATGTGGAAGTGACCAAGACGGCCGGCTGGGCGTTGGTGCGCGACAAGATGATCAACAAGGAATACGACGCGACCCACTTCCTGTCGCCGATGCCGCTGGCCATCAGCATGGGCCTGGGCAGCAATGCGGTGCCCATGAACGTGGCCACCATCCAGAACATCAACGGCCAGGCCATCACCCTGGCCCTGAAGCACAAGAACAACCGCGACCCGAAGAACTGGAAAGGCTTCAAGTTCGGCATTCCGTTTGACTACTCGATGCACAACTTCTTGTTACGCTATTACCTGGCCGAGAACGGCCTGAATCCCGACACCGACGTGCAGCTGCGCGTGATCCCACCCGCCGAGATGGTGGCCAACCTGCGCGCCGGCAACATCGACGGTTTCCTCGGCCCCGATCCGTTCAACCAGCGTGCGGTGTTCGACGAGGTGGGCTTCATCCACGTGCTCACCCGCGATCTCTGGAACGGCCACCCCTGCTGCGCCTTCGGCACCAGCACCGAGTTCATCCAGAAGAACCCCAACACGTTTGCGGCGCTGTACCGCGCGGTGCTCACCTCGGCCGCCATGGCGCGCGACCCCAAGAACCGCGAACTCATTGCCAAGGTGATCGCGCCCAGCCAGTACCTCAACCAGCCCGAAGCCGTGATCACGCAGGTGCTCACCGGCCGGTTTGCCGACGGCCTGGGCAGCATCCAGAACGTGCCCGAGCGCGCCGATTTCGACCCGATGCCTTGGCAGAGCATGGCCGTGTGGATGCTCACGCAAATGCAACGCTGGGGCTACGTCAAGGGCGACGTGGACTACAAGGCCGTGGCCGAGAAGGTGTTCCTCATCACGGACGCCCGCAAGTACATGAAGGATCTCGGTCAACCCTTCACCGCCGGTCCGGCCTATCGCAAGCACGTCATCATGGGCAAGGAATTTGACGCGGCCAAACCCGCCGAGTACCTGAACAGCTTCTCGATCCGAAAAACCGCCTGATCATGAAAGCCACCAGCCTCAACCTGCGCGCGGCACTGGTCTCGCTGATCATCTTCTGCGTCTTCATCGGGGTCTGGCAGCTTTCAACGTCAGGGCCGTCCGTCGGTGGGGCGTCCACCGGCATGACGGCCGAGCAGATCGAGTACGCCAAGATGATGGGCAAGGACCCCGGTGCCGCCAAAAGCACCGGCTTCCCGCCGCCCATCGAGGTGGCCAAGGCGAGCTGGGAGCATCTGTCGGACCCGTTCTACGACAAGGGCCCGAACGACAAGGGCATCGGCATCCAGCTCGCACATTCGCTGGGGCGCGTCGGCCTGGGCTTCCTGCTTGCCATGGCGGTGGCCATTCCGCTGGGTTTCCTCATCGGCATGTCGCCGCTGATGCGCAAGGCGTTTGATCCCTTCGTGCAGGTCTTGAAGCCCATCAGCCCGCTGGCGTGGATGCCACTGGCGCTCTACACGCTCAAAGACTCGGACGTGAGTGGCATCTTCGTGATCTTCATCTGCTCGGTGTGGCCGATGTTGATCAACACCGCGTTCGGCGTCTCCGCCGTCAAGCGCGAATGGCTCAACGTGGCGAGCACGCTGGAGGTGAACCCGATCCGCAAGGCCTTCCAGGTGATCCTGCCAGCTGCTGCACCCACCATCCTCACCGGCATGCGCATCAGCATGGGCATTGCCTGGCTGGTGATCGTGGCCGCCGAGATGCTGGTGGGCGGCACCGGCGTGGGCTACTTCGTTTGGAACGAATGGAACAACCTTTCGCTCACCAACGTGATCTTTGCCGTGCTGCTGATCGGTGTGGTCGGCATGTTGCTCGACCTCATGTTTGCCCAGCTGCAGAAGGCGGTGACCTATGTGGAGTGACGCCAGCGTGCGCGAAAGCGCCGCCCTGCCCCAAGCCCCAGCACCCACGACTGCACCGGCCCCAACGAAAGCGCCCAAGATGACCGGTTTCCTCCAGGTTGAAAAACTCGCCAAGGCGTTCCAGGCCGACAAGCCGGTGTTCGCCGATGTGTCTTTCGCCATCGACAAAGGCGAATTCGTCTGCATCATCGGCCACAGCGGCTGCGGCAAGACCACCATTCTCAACGTGCTCGCGGGGCTGGACACTGCCACCTCCGGCCACTGCTTCATGGACGGCCGCGAGATCGCCGGCCCCAGCCTGGAGCGCGGCGTGGTGTTTCAGAGCCATGCGCTCATGCCGTGGCTCACCGTGCGGCAAAACATCGCCTTTGCGGTCAAGTCGCGCTGGCCCGAATGGAGCCGCACGCAGATCAACGAACACGCCGAAAAGTTTGTGGCGCTGGTGGGCCTGTCGCCGGCCATCGACAAGAAGCCGAGCCAGCTCTCGGGTGGCATGAAACAACGCGTGGGCATTGCGCGGGCGTTCGCCATCCAGCCCAAGATGCTGCTGCTCGACGAGCCTTTTGGCGCACTCGATGCGCTCACGCGCGGCACGATCCAGGACGAGCTGATGGGCATCGTGCGCGAGACGCAGCAAACCGTTTTCATGATCACGCACGACGTGGACGAAGCCATCCTGCTGGCCGACCGCATCCTGCTCATGACGAACGGGCAGGAGTTGTCGGGCGGCTACAAGCCCGGCGGCATGGCCGAGGTGGTGGTCAACCCGCTGCCGCGCAGCCGCACGCGCGCACAGCTCCATCACCTCGATGGTTATTACGACCTCAGAAACCACATCGTGGATTTCCTGGTCAGCCGCGCCAAAGCGCACTGAAATTTCCCTTTCCTTTCTTTCACCACAAGCAACGAGGCAACACATGAGCCGACTCGACGTCACCGAAAAGATCATCACCACCAAAGTCACCAAGGGCCTGAGCTGGGCCGATGTGGCCAAGAAGGTGGGCCAGTCCAAGGAATGGACCACCGCGCTCTGCCTGGGCCAGATGACCGCCACGCCGGCACAGGCCAAGGTACTGGGCAAGATCTTCGGCCTGACCAGCGACGAACAGAAGTGGCTGATGGTCGTGCCGTACAAGGGCTCCTTGCCCACGTCGGTGCCGACCGATCCGCTGATCTACCGCTTCTACGAACTCGTGAGCGTGTACGGCACGACCTTCAAGGAACTCATCCACGAAGAGTTCGGCGACGGCATCATGAGTGCGATCGATTTCAAGATGGACATGCAGCGCCAGGCCGATCCGAACGGCGACCGCGTGAACATCGTGATGTCGGGCAAGTTCCTCCCCTACAAACAGTACTGATGGAGCCGCGCCCCCCGCTGCCACCCTTCACCGCCGAGACCGCCGCGCAGAAGGTGCGCATGGCCGAGGACGCGTGGAACAGCCGCGACCCGGATCGGGTGGTCAAGGTCTACACCGAAGACACGCGCTGGCGAAACCGCGCGGAGTTTCCGGTGGGGCGCGAGCAGGTGCACGCCTTCCTGGTGCGCAAGTGGGCGAAGGAACTGGAGTACCGCCTCATCAAGGAACTCTGGGCGTTCACAGACAACCGCATCGCGGTGCGATTCGTCTACGAATGGCACGACGACTCGGGTCAGTGGTTCCGCTCGCACGGCAACGAAAACTGGCAGTTCACGCCCGAAGGCTACATGGAGCAACGCCACGCCAGCATCAACGACCGGCCGATCGCGGCGAGCGAGCGGCTATTCCATTGGCCACTGGGACGGCGGCCCGACGAGCATCCCGGCTTGACACCGCTGGGGTTGTAGCCCGGTTCCGCCCAGCGGGGCAAGGCACGCGATGTGCTTTGATACCCGCATGCCCGCCACCCCCCTGATACGACTCACCCACTCCTGGCTCGACGATGTCCATGCGCTGGTGGCCGGGTCGCTGTTTGTTGCGCTGGGCATGACCATGTTTGCCCACGCCGGCCTGCTCACAGGCGGTGTGGCGGGCGTGGCCTTTCTGGTGAGCTACGCCACTGGCCTGAACCTCGCACTGTGTTTCTTCGTGTTCAGCCTGCCGTTTTTCTGGCTCTCGTGGACGCGGCTGGGGGTGGAGTTCACGCTGAAGAGCCTGGCTGCGGTGACGCTGGTGTCGCTGTGCACCGCGCTCGCGCCTCGCGTGGTCCGCTTCGAGTTGCTCAATCCCTGGGTCGCCTCGGTGCTCGGCGGCTTCCTCATCGGCTTCGGCCTGCTCGCGCTGCTGCGCCACCAGGCCAGCGTGGGCGGCGTGAACATCGTGGCGCAATGGTTGCAGCAGACCCGTGGCCTGCGGGCCGGCTATATCCAGATGTCGGTGGATGTGCTGGTGGTGCTCACCGCCTTTGCGGTCGTGCCGCCCGAACGCGTGTTGCAGTCGGTGGTGGGGGCCGTGGCCATCGGCGCGATCCTCACGCTGAATCACCGGCCGGGGCGCTACCTGGGCGTGTAGCTGCTCCTCAACTCAGGGCAGCGGAATCCACTCCTGGTTGTCGTCGGGCGGCAGCGCAAAACGCCCCGCCGTCCAGTCGGCCTTGGCCTGCTCGATGCGCTCCTTGCGCGAGGACACGAAGTTCCAGAACACGTGGCGCTCGCCCAGCGGCTCTCCGCCAAACACCATGAGCGTGCTCTTGGTGCGTGCGGTGATCACAGCGTCGGTGTCGCTGCCGAACACCAGCAACTGGCCGGGCTCACAGGTTTCACCGGCGTGTTCAATTTCGCCGCGGGCCACGTACACCGCCTGCTCGCTGTAGCCACCGGGCAGGGCCAGGCTCGCTCCGGCCTGCCATTCGGTGTGCAGGTAGAACAGCGGCGAGTGTGTTTTCACCGGGCTGGCCATGCCGTAGGCCTCGCCCGCGATCAGCCGCATCCACACACCGCCCTCGTCACGCACCGGCAGGTCGGCCGACGGGT
Source organism: Burkholderiales bacterium (assembly GCA_038213545.1). GTDB lineage: Bacteria > Pseudomonadota > Gammaproteobacteria > Burkholderiales > Burkholderiaceae_C > Hydrogenophaga. The sequence goes on along the minus strand of JBBQSX010000009.1, from coordinate 16,089 downwards.
AGTGGGTGAAGGCGGGGTCGGTTTCTTCATCGGCTTCGGGCAGGGCCACCCACAGCTGCATCAGCTCCAGGCCGCCACCGGCAAATGACTCGGGGTGGTTGAAGCGTTCCGAATGCGAGATGCCACGCCCGGCGGTCATCCAGTTCACGTCGCCGGGGTTGATGAGCTGGTCAACGCCCAGGCTGTCGCGGTGGCGGACCTGGCCGCTGAGCAGGTAGCTCACGGTGGACAACCCGATGTGCGGGTGCGGGCGCACGTCGGCTGCGTGCGTGTCCTCGGGCGCGATCGTCACCGGGCCGGCGTGGTCCACAAAGATCCAGGGGCCGACCATGCGGCGCTTGGCATGCGGCAGTACGCGCCGCACCTTGAGGCCGTGGCCAAGGTCGGCGGCGCGGGCGGTGATGACCATCTCCAGCATCGTGTTCTCCTGTTCAGGCCTCGGCCGTGATGCGGCCCATCTTGCCGCTCTGAAAATCGGTGAAGGCCTGATGAATCTCGGCCTCCGTGTTCATCACGAACGGCCCATAGCCCACCACGGGCTCGTCGATCGGCTCTCCACTCAGCCAGAGCACGGTGCTGTCTTCCAGCACCTCCAGCGTCACGCCTTCGCCGTCCCGCGAGAACACCGGCAAGTTCGCCGCCACCACCTCCTGGCCATTGGCCAGGCGCAGCCGCCCGCGCAGCACCAGCGGCGCCGTGGTGTGGCCCGCCGCAGCCGGCAGGGTCACGGTGTGGCCGGCCTTCAGGCGCAGGTCCCACACCTGCATGGGCGTGAAGGTGTGGGCCGGGCCTTGTGCGCCCAGCAGTTCGCCCGCGATGATGCGCGCCGTGCCAGCTCCCTCGGGCAAAGCCACCTCGGGGATCTGCTCGCGCGTGATGCCCTGGTAACCCGGCGCGGCCATCTTGTCGCGCGCCGGCAGGTTCACCCACAGCTGCACCATCTCGAACGCGCCGCCGGACTGGGCAAAGCGCTCGCCGTGGTACTCCTCGTGCACGATGCCGCTGGCCGCCGTCATCCACTGCACCTCACCGGGGCCGATGGTGCCGCCGCCGCCGCTGGAGTCGCGGTGCGACACCTCACCGTCGTACACGATGGTCACGGTCTCGAAGCCGCGGTGCGGGTGCTGGCCTACGCCGCGTTGCTTCGTGGTGGGCTCGAAGCGCGTGGGTCCACCGTAGTCGAGCATGAGAAAGGGTGAGAAGCGCTCGGGCCGGTCGTTGTACGAAAACATGCTGCGCACCGGAAAGCCGTCGCCGACCCAATGGCCGCCGGCGCTGCGCTGGATGAAAGAAACGGTTTTCATGGGGTGTTCTCCTGTTGAAGACTCACTGTACCGGGCCTGCCGAGAGCTGATAAGTCGGTAAGATCACAAATCATTTTTCAAGGAGCTGAACAATCCAGTGAACTCGCAGAATCCCGACCTCAACGACACGCTGGTGTTCGTGCGCGTGGCGCAGGCCGGCGGCTTCAGCGCTGCGGCGCGGCTCATGGGCATGCCCACCTCCACGCTGAGCGTGCGCGTGGCCCGGCTGGAGCAGCGCCTGGGTGTCACGCTGCTGCAGCGCACGACGCGCCGCCTGCACCTGACCGAAGCGGGCCAGACCTACCTGGCGCAGGCTGCGCGCGGGCTCGAAGACATCTTGCAGGCCGAGGCCCAGCTCGATGCCGGCAAACACGAGGCCCAGGGCCTGCTGCGCATCACGCTGCCCATCGACATGGGCGACGACCAGCTGCTGGGCATCCTCAGCGGCTACCGCGCGCGCCACCCGGGTGTGGCGGTGGAGCTGGTGTTTTCCGACGCCCGGCTCGACCTCGTGGCGCAAGGCCTGGACCTCGCCTTGCGCGCTGGCGAGCTGGCAGACTCCAGCCTGGTGGCGCGCCAGATCGGCCAGGCGCGCTGGGCGCCCTTCGCCCACCCCGACTACCTCGCGCGCGCGCCAGCGCTGCGCACGCCGAAAGACCTGACGCAACACGCTACGCTGTGCTTCAGCCCGCTGGGGCGCGACATCTGGACGCTCACGCGCGGCAAGACCCGCGCGCAAGTGCCGCTGCGCTGCGCCTTCGCCGCCAACGACATGCGGCTCATTCGCCAGCTCGCGCTCGACGGCCAGGGCGTGGCGCTGTTGCCGGATTACGTGTGCCGCCGCGAGGTCCATCATGGCCAGCTGGTGCCGCTGCTGCCGGGCTGGCACGCGCGCACCGACCCGATCCACCTCGTGTACCCGGGCCAGCGCTTCGTGCCGGCCAAGCTGCGGCATTTCATTGATGAGGCCGGGCCGGCGTTGTCCGCGCTGTTCGAGCGCTAAGCTTCATCCCCCATGCGCATCGAACACCTCCGCCAACGCCTGCAGTCCCTGGGCGCCAACCCGCGCCACACACAGCGCGTGCTGCGCCTGTGGTCTCAGGCCCTGCCTCAGGACAGTGGCCGGCGCGAGCTGTCGCACTTTTTGCCGGCCACGCTGGTGGCGGCACTGCCCGAGTTGAGCTGCGAGCTCGCGGGCCTGGCGGTGCTGCAGTCCGAACACCCGGGCGAAGACGGCTCGGCTCGCCTGCTGGTGGCGCTCGCCGACGGGCAGACGGTGGAGAGCGTGCTGCTGCCGCGCGACGGCCTGTGTGTGTCCACGCAGGTGGGTTGCGCGGTGGGCTGCGTGTTCTGCATGACCGGCCAGAGCGGGCTCATCCGCCAGGTGGGCAGCGCCGAGATCGTGGCGCAGGTGGCGCTGGCCCGCACGCTGCGGCCGGTGAAGAAGGTGGTGTTCATGGGGATGGGCGAACCGGCGCACAACCTGGACAACGTGATGGACGCCATCGACCTGCTCGGTACCGTGGGCAACATCGGCCACAAACAGCTGGTGTTCTCCACCGTGGGCGATCCGCGTGTGTTCGAGGCCTTGCCGCTGGCCCGCGTGAAACCAGCGCTGGCGCTCTCGCTGCACACCACCAAGGCCGACTTGCGCGAACAACTGCTGCCGCGTGCGCCGCGCATGAAGCCCCACGAACTGGTGGAGGCCGGCGAGGAATACGCGCGGGCTACGGGGTATCCGATCCAGTACCAGTGGACGCTGCTGGCCGGCATCAACGACGGCGATGACGAAATCGAAGGCATCGTGCGCCTGCTGCACGGCAAGCTCGCCATCCTCAACATGATTCCGTACAACACGGTGGACGACCTGCCCTACCGGCGACCGAGTTGGGAACAGGCCGCGGACATGGCTCGCCGCCTGCACCGACGCGGCATCCTCACCAAGCTGCGGCAGTCGGCCGGGCAGGATGTGGAGGGTGGTTGCGGTCAGTTGCGGGCGCGGGCGGTGACACGGATCCACCCCGTCAAAGTGAGCGCACGCCCCGCCAGCGCGCGGTAGCTGCGGCCCGACCGCTCAGGCGGATTCGATGCGCAGCCGCCCCTGTTGCGCCGCCAGCGAACGGCCGAGCAGGCTGGTGGCGGCGTACACCGCCTCGATGGTGGGTGTGGGCTGGCCGGTGATGCGCCCGAGTTCGACCACCGAGCCCACCAGCGCCTCAAGCTCCAGGGCCCGGCCATGCTCAACGTCCTGCAGCATCGAGGTCTTGTGGGCGCCCACGGCTTCCGCGCCGGCGATGCGCTGCTCCAGCGTGATCTTGAATCGCACACCCAGGGCCTCGGCCACCCCCTGCGCCTCGGTCATCATGCGGCTGGCCAATGTGCGGGTGGCTGGGTAGCGGCAGATGTCTTCCAGCGTAGCGTGGGTGAGTGTGCTGATCGGGTTGAAGCTCAGGTTCCCCCACAGCTTCACCCAGATCTCGCTGCGGATGTCCTTGGCCACCGGCGCCTTGAATCCGGCGCGCATCATCACTTCCGACAGCGCGGTGATGCGTTCACTGCGCGAGCCGTCGAGCTCGCCCAGCGTGAAACGGTTGCCTTCAATCAGCTTCACCACACCCGGCGCCACCAGCTCGGCCGCCGGGTAGACCACGCTGCCGATGATGCGTTCGGGTTCGATGTGCGCGGCCAGCCGCCCGCCCGGATCGACGCTGTCCAGACCCATCCCTTCATGGTCGCCGGGCAGTTTGTGGAAGTACCACCACGGGATGCCGTTGATCATGGTGACGACCAGGGTGTTCGGGCCGAACAGCGCCCGCAGGTCGGGCAGCAAGTCGCCCACCTGGTGCGCCTTGACGGTGAGTAACACCACATCTTGCGGGCCCGCCTCGGCCATGTGCTGCACCGCCTTGGCGGAGGCCGCATGTTCCTCGCGACCGTCCTCCAGGATCAGCTTGAAGCCGTTGGCCCGGATCGCTTCCAGATTGCGATTTCGTGCGATGAAGGTCACCTCTTCACCCGCCAACGCCAGTTTGGCACCCAGATACCCGCCGATTGCACCGGCACCCACCACCGCAAATTTCATCCAGAGACTCCGAAGAGGGCCGTTCGCCCAGACATGCTTATACCGCTCGTGCCTCGCGCATGCGCGTCATGTTGCGCGCCGCGCCCCACAGTGGCCACACCAGCAGCGCAATGGCCAGGAAGAACAGCGAACCCACCAGCGGGTTGGACCAGAAGATCGACAGGCTGCCCTGGCTGAGCAGCATCGACTGGCGGAAACTGGTCTCGGCCATGTCGCCCAGCACCAGCGCCAGCACAAGAGGTGCCAGCGGGTACTTCAGCTTCTTGAAGAGGTAGCCCATCACACCGAAGACCAGCATCATCACCACGTCGAACATCGCGTTGTTGACGGTGTAGGCGCCGATCGCGCAGATCACGATGATCACCGGCGCGATCACAGAAAACGGAATGCGCAGGATGGCCGCCCACCAGGGCACGGTGGTCAGCACAACGATCAGGCCGACGATGTTGCCCAGGTACATGCTGGCAATCAGCCCCCACACAAAGTCCTTCTGCTCGACAAACAACATTGGCCCAGGCTGCAGGCCCCAGATCAGCAGGCCGCCCAGCAGCACGGCGGCGGTCGGCGAGCCGGGGATGCCCAAGGTGAGCATCGGCAGCAGCGCGGCAGTGCCGGCGGCGTGAGCGGCGGTCTCGGGTGCGATCACGCCTTCGATGTTGCCCTTGCCGAAGCTCTTCGGGTCTTTCGCAAAACGCCGCGCCATGCCGTAGCTCATGAAAGAGGCCGGGGTGGCGCCGCCGGGCGTGATGCCCATCCAGCAGCCAATGGCGGTCGAGCGCAGGAAGGTCTTCCAGTACTTGAAGATCTCGCCCCAGGTTTCCCACACCACCTTGGGGCTGATCTTCGCGGTCTTGCCCTTGAACGACAGGCCCTCTTCCATGGTCAGCAAGATCTCTCCAATGCCGAACAAACCGATCACCGCGATCAGGAAGTTGAAACCCTTGAGCAGTTCAGGCACGTCGTAGGTCATGCGCAACTGGCCGGTGACCATGTCCATGCCCACCGCCGCCAGGGCAAAGCCGAGCATCATCGACGCGATCGTTTTGGCCGCTGGTTCCTTGCTCATGCCGATGAAACTGCAGAAGGTGAGCAACTGCACCGCAAAGAACTCGGCCGGCCCGAACTTCAAGGCGAACCGGGCCAACAGAGGCGCCAGAAACGTGATCAGCGCGACCGCAAAGATCGCACCCACAAACGAGCTGGTGAAGGCCGCCGTGAGCGCCTGCGCGGCACGCTGCTTCTGCGCCATCGGAAAGCCGTCGAAGGTGGTGGCCACCGACCACGGCTCACCCGGGATGTTGAACAGGATCGAGGTGATGGCGCCGCCAAACAACACACCCCAGTAGATGCAGCTCAGCATGATGATCGCCGAGGTCGGGTTCATGCTGAAGGTCAGCGGCAGCAGGATGGCGATGCCGTTGGCGCCACCCAGACCGGGCAACACACCGATCAGGATGCCGAGCGTGATGCCGATCAGCATGTAGCCCAGGTTGGGCACGGTCAGCGCGACAGAGAAGCCGCCGGCGAGACTGGAGAGTTCGTCCATGGGGTGGGCCGCCTTACAAGCCGAGCATGCGCTCGATGGGACCTTTGGGCAGCATCACGAGGAACCAGCGCTCGAACACCAGGAAGAAAAAAAGCGGCACGCCGATGGCCAGCGGTAGGGTGACGGCCCAGCGGTAGCGGCCGTAGCGCAGCATGAAGTAGCCGATCAGCAGTGCCGACGCGATGTAGATCCCGATGCCGAAGATCAACGCCACATAAACCACCATCGGGACGAACACGGCCATCACCAGGCGCAGCTGGTCGTATTCGGCAAAAACCTCCGTGTCTTGCTTCCAGCGGCGCAGCTGGCTCAACACGATCCAGCCGCTGGCACCCGCCAGCATCAGGCCGATGTAGAAGGGAAAGTAGCCCGACTTCGGACCATCGTCTCCCCACCCGCTGCCCACGCGCTGGCTGTCAACGATGACCAGCACGGCCACCACGAACAGAAGCGCAGCCATCAACAACTCAGGCCAGCGCGCGCCCAGCTTGTCGCTGGAGGGCGCAGCACCCGGTGCGCTGGAACCAACCGATTCAACTGTCATGATCCGACTCCCGCGCTCTGCAAGGGGCATTGCGCTTTCCTGAACAAAAACAGAGTCGCCCGAGAGCAACAGCGAACGCAGGAGCGCCGGATCGCACGCCCCCGCTGGTTCTCCCAAACAAGCAGATCACTGCGCGAGGAAGCCCGACTCCTTCATCAGCACCCGGTGCATCTGCTCGTTCTTGCCGAGCCAGTCCACGAACTCGGGACCGGTGAGTGCTGTGGTGTTGAAGGCGCCCTTGTCCATGAATTCTTTCCACTCGGGCAGGGCACGAACCTTCTTGAAAAGATCGGTGTAGAAAGCCACTTGCTCGGGCTTGACACCAGGCGGCATGAAGATGCCGCGCAGCATGAGGTAGTCGACCGGCAGGCCCGCGCTGGCACAGGTGGGCACATCGGCCCAGGACTGGGTGGGTGTCAGCTTGGTCTTGTAGGGCATGGTGGCTTTGTCGAAAACGCACAAGGCCCGCAGCTTGCCGGCACGCCAGTGCGACTCTGCCTCGATCGGGTTGTTGACCGTGGAGTTGATGTGGTTGCCCACCAGCTGCACGGCCACGTCACCGCCCCCCTTGAACGGGATGTAGGTGACCTTCTTGCCGGCGGCCTTTTCGATCATCGCGGTGATGATCTGGTCTTCCTGTTTGGAGCCGGTGCCGCCCATCTTCATGGTGTTGGGCGGGGCGGCCTTGATGGCGTCGAAGTACTCCTTGGCCGTCTTGTGGGGCGAGTCGGCATTGACCCAGAGCACGAACTGGTCAAGCGCCAGCATCTGCACCGGCGTCAGGTCCCGCCAGTTGAACGGCACGCCGGTGGCCAGCGGCGTGGTGAACAGGTTGGACAGCGTGATCACGATCTTGTGCGGGTTGCCTTTGTCACCCTTGACATCGAGAAACCCCTCGGCGCCGGCACCACCGGACTTGTTGACCACGATGATCGGCTGCTTCATCAGGTTGTTCTTGGCGACCACGCCCTGGATGAAGCGCGCCATCTGATCGGCGCCGCCGCCCGTGCCCGCGGGCACCACGAACTCGACTGGTTTGTCCGGCTCCCAGGCCGATGCCGGAGCGGCTGCCGTGAGGCCAGCCAGGGTGGCTGCCAGGATGGCCCAGGGACGTGGGTTGACGCGAGAAAAGGTGGAAATCATGGAGGCTCCTCGGGGTGTGGGTCGGACCTGCAGTGGATCAAGCGGAATTGCACAGTTTCAAAAATTCGTGCTCTTTCGTAAAGTCAGAGTTTCTTCAGTCTGGGATAAGGAAAGGCTTAAGTATCGAGTTTGGATCTCAACCCAAACCGAGTTTCTGGGCCAGTCCAATGCGCTGCAGCTTGCCTGTGGCGCCCTTGGGGATCTCGTCCATGAAGAGAATCTTTTTGGGCACCTTGTAGTCGGCCGCGCGCGCACCGACGAAGGTCTGCAGTTCACGCTCGGTGGCCTGCTGGCCTTCGCGCAACACCACCACCGCAGCGACTTCCTCGCCCAGCTTGGCGTGCGGTATGCCGAAGCACACCACCTGCGCAACGCCCGGGTGGTCCATCAGGATCTCGTCGACCTCGCGCGGACTGACCTTCTCGCCGCCCCGGTTGATGATCTCCTTGAGACGCCCGGTGATGCTCACGTAGCCGTCTTCGTCCATCACACCCTGGTCGCCGGTGCGGAACCAGCCGTTCAGGAAGCCTTCGGCATTGGCCTTGGGGTTGTTCTCGTAGCCCGCCGTCACGTTGGGGCCGCGGATGACGATCTCGCCGGTGTTTTCAAGACCTGTGCCGCGCGGCAGCAACGTGCCGTCCTCGGCCATGATGGCCACCTCCGGGCCGGCCGCCTGTCCCACCGTGCCCGGCTTGCGCACGCCGGGCGGCAAAGGGTTGCTGGCCATCTGGTGGGTGGCCTCGGTCATGCCGTAGCTTTCGATCAGCGGCGCGTGGAAGGTGGCTTCGAGTTCCTTGATCACCTGTGGCGGCATCGACGAGGACGACGAGCGCAGGAAACGCAAGGGGTGGCGGGCAATGATGTCCGCGCTCTTCGAAGCCCTTGAGACGATGGCCTGGTGCATGGTCGGCACCGCCGTGTACCAGGTGGGGTGGGCCTCGTCCATCCAGCCGAAGAACGTGAGCGCGTTGAACCCCGGTGTGCAGAACACCTGCGACCCCGCCGCCAGCGGCGCCAGCACCCCGGCGATCAGGCCGTGGATGTGGAACAGGGGCATGATGTTCAGCCCGCAGTCGGCGGCGGTGAACTGCAGCGTGTTGCGGATGTGGGTGGCCGAGGCCGCCAGGTTGCGCTGGGACAGCGGCACGATCTTGGGACGCGAGGTGGTGCCCGAGGTGTGCAGCACCATCGACACGTCGTCGGGCTGTGCGTAGCCGGGATGGGCCGCAGGCCCGGCGCCCTGCCCGTCGCGCGGCACCAGGGCGAAGGCGCCGGCCGGCGCGCCCTCAGCCACCACCAGGTCGATCAGGCGCACGCCCAGTTTGACGGCCACGTCGATGGCCGGCGAGGTGCTGGTCTGCTCGACGATCAGCGCCTTGGCGTTGAGGTCGGACAGGTAAAACTCGAACTCGTCGGCGCGGTAGGCCGGGTTCAGCGGTGCGCTGGTCACGCCGCTCGCACAAGCCATGTAGCAGGCCGCCATTTCGGGCCCGTTGTTCAGCACGATGGCCACCCGGTCGTTGCGCCCGATGCCCAGCTGGTTGAGGGTGTCCAGGGTGCGCTGGATGAGGGCTCGCAGCTCGCCATGGCTGAGCGCTGGTCGGCCCGGAGCCGACAGTGCGGGTGATGCGTCAGCGCCCGCTGCCAGCAGATCTTTCAGGGTGGTTGTCATTCAAGTTCTCGGTATCGGGAGGGGATCAATCAAAAGGGTTTCGCAGACGGCGACAGCTGCAAGACCAAAAAAATACGGACAGAAAACCAGGCAGCAGACCGGGCTTCACATCCGACCAAAAAGTATGGCATTGCGAAGAGCCCCCAAGCCCCGGGCTTTCCCTGACGCGAACAGCCGGAATGCCCGACGCCCTCCCATTTGCCCTCGCGCTCGTGCAAGATCAGCCCCTCTGCGCGTCCGGTGGCGGGCGAAGCGAACCCAGGAGCATTCAATGAAGTGGCTGCGTTTCAGGCATCACGGCACCGCTGTTTTCGGCGCGCTCGACGGAGACCGCGTGCACCTCCACCAAGGCGACATGTTCGCCGCGCCCGTGGCCAGCGGCGAGACCTTGTCGCTGGCCGAACTGCCATGGCTGGCTCCGTGCACACCGGGCAAGGTCATCGGTTTGTGGAACAACTTCCGCGCCGCCGCCGAGAAGAACGGCTGGGCTCAGCCGGCCGAGCCGCTGTATTTCCTGAAGTCGCCCGGCAGCGTCATCGGCCACCAGCAGCCGATCCCGGTGCCTGCAAACCACGACGGGCGCGTGGCCTACGAAGGTGAGCTGGCGGTGGTGATCGGTCGCCAGGCCCGCGCCGTGTCGGTTGCCGAGGCGCCGGCGCACATCTTCGGCTACTGCTGTGCCAACGACGTCACCGCGATCGAGCTGCTGAACCGCGATCCGACTTTTCCGCAGTGGACGCGGGCCAAGAGCTTCGACGGTTTCGGCGCGCTCGGCCCGTTCATCGACACCGACTTCGACCCCGCTGGCGCCCAGTTGCGCACGCTGGTGGGTGGTCGTGAAAGGCAGAACTACGCGCTGGCCGACATGTTCTTCAGCCCGGCCGAGCTCGTCTCACGCATCTCGCACGACATGACGCTGGAGCCCGGTGACGTGATCCTGTGCGGCACCTCGCTCGGCGTGCTGCCGATGAAGCCCGGCACCACCGTCGAGGTGGTGATCGAAGGCCTTGGGACGCTGAGCAACACCTACGGTTGACTGCCGTGTGTTGCTCAATGCAGCGTCAGTGGCCGTGACGTGGTCTTGACCCGCACCACCGCCGCCCGCGGCTCGTAGGGCGCCGGGGCGGTGCCGCAAATGTCGGCCGCAATCGCGCGGGCTTGACGGGCAATGGGTTCGATGAAGCGGCTGGGCTGACCGTTGATGGCGATGCAGTCGCCCATGGCGTGGATGCGATCGGCGCTGGTCTTCAGGTTCGCCGGGTCCACCGCAATGCCGTTGTCCCACTTCAGGTCGGCGCTCTGCGCCAGGCGCGGCGGCGTGGCCAGGCCGGCGGCGGCAATCACCTGGTCGGCGGCGAAGCGCTGGCCGCAGGTGGTGGTGATGCGGTAGCGGCCCGCCACCTGCTCCAGCTGTGCCACCTGCACACCACCCACGAAGCGGATGGCCAGGTCCTTCCAGGCGTCGAGCAGTTGCGTTCCGGCGCCCTCGGCGCTCCATCGGGCCAGCGGCTCGGTCTGCACGTCGAGCAGCGTGATGCGGTGGCCGCCGAGGGCGAGGTCGTTGGCGAGTTCGCTGCCGATCAGACCAGCGCCGATGATGGCCACGTCTTTCGGTGTGTCACCGAGTGCGGCGCGCAGCTTCTGGTACGCCGCGAGGTGGTTGATGCGCCAGCACATCGCAGCAGGCAGCGCGGGCGGCAGCGCGGCTTGCGCGCCGTGGGCCAGCACCAGGCGCTCGTAGCGCAGCACGCCGCGCGTGGTGCGCAACTGGTTCGTGTCGGTGCAGATGCGCACAGCGTGGGTGTGGCTGAGCAGGCGCACGTTCAGGCGGGCCGCTGCGGCCGCACCGCTCTCCTTGACCATGGCCTCCAGCGCGGTGCTGCGTGCCATGGCGATGGACAGCATGGGCTTGTCGTACACGTCGCCCGCGCACGCTGTGACCACGGTGATGGGCAGGTTCTTGTCGAGCGCGCGCAGCGCTTCGGCCATCTGCCAGCCCGCGCGCCCGGCACCGACGATGAGCACACCCGCCGCGCCGCGCGTGGCTGCTGGTGTGCTGCCCGAGATGTTGGCGCGCAGCGCGTCGAGGCTGGGCGGTGTGTAGGGCGTGAAGTCGGCCTTGGTCACGCCGCAGAGTGGGCAGGCCCAGTCGTCCGGAATGTCGGCGTAGCGCGTGCCGGGGGCCAGGCCACCGTCGGGGTCGCCGTCGGCTTCGTTGTAGATGTAGCCGCAAGCGTCGCAGATGTATTGCTGCCAGGGTACGAGGGCTTGCACGGTGGCTTCTGGCGAGGGCTTCGACAAGCTCAGCCCGAACGGAGGGGTGCTCAGCTCGAACGGGGGCGAGTTCAGCTCGAACGGGGGCTTGGGCAGGGGCCCGGAGGGATCGGTGTTCATGCCGGCATCACTTCGGCCGAGAGCCTTGCGATTTCCTTGCGGAGGTGTTTGATGGCGGGCGTGACGATGGCCACGAAGTGCGATTCGCGCACGCGGCGCTGCACGGCCGAGCTCATGAGATAGCCACGAGCCCCTTGGTGCAACAGCGCCGACTGCGCGGCACGCAGCGACAACTCGGCGCCGTGGGCTCGCGCGTCCAGCACATCAATGAAAAACTCCACCGAGGGGTTGTAAGGTGTTTCGGCCAGCTTCATCACGCGCGCGGTGAGCGCGTCCAGCTCGGCCTGCAGTGCGTCGGGTCGGTCTTCCAGAAACTGGTTCACATGGCCCAGCTGCGCCTCGACTTCCCAGATGGAATCGATGGCGCCCTGGATGACGCCCACCGCCATGCCGCACTGGAGCATGACGAAGGCCGCGCGGATGCGGGCAATGAAAGGTTTGGCGGCGTCGGCGATCACGTCATCGGCGCCGATGAAATGGTCTTTGAGGCGCAAGGCGTAGGTGCCCGTGCCTTCCATGGCCGAGAAGCTCGGGCATTCGCGCAGCTCCACGCCGGGCGCGTTGCAGCGCAGGAGAAACATGACCTCGCGGCCGATGTGTTCTTCGCCGTTCACCACCGCAGCAATGGCGCCGCAGGCATGGTCGGGGCCGAGGTTGCTCACCCACGGCAGCGAGCCGTTGACGATGTAGCCACCCTCGACCGGCGTGGCCTTGAGCAGCTGGCTTTCGATCTGCGCGTAGCTCTTCATGGGGTTGGACAGCGCCGTGCCGCCCAGCGTGTCGCCGCGCACATGCGCCATGAGCGCAGAGCCATTGAGCGCGGGGTTGCCCGACTGTTGCATGTACAGGCCGCACACGGCCTGGCACCACATCATGAAGCCGGTGGCACCGCACACGCGGGAGGCTTCGGCCATGGCGCGGATCGAGAGGCCGAAGTCGCCCGGGCCGGCGTCGCCTTCCAGGTGGGCACTCATGGCGCCCAGCGCAGCGAGCTGCTGCAGCTCGGCGCGCGGGTAGTAACCGGTGCGGTCGATGGACTCGACCACCGCCGCCAACGGGCCCTGCGCCACCTCGCGCACCGCGGCCAGCAGCGTGTTGGCCGGTGTTTCGTGGGTCAACTCGGGGGGCAGGTCGTTGGGGTTCATTCAAGCTCCAAGGGATGGGTGGGCCCTTCGACAGGCTCAGGGCGACCGGGGGAAATGCTCAGGCCAGCGCGATCTCGAACGGGATCGGGTTGCGCATGCTGTTGGCCACGGGTGAATAGAAGTTGGCGTGCTTCACGATCTCGTCCAACACCTCGCGCGGCGCATCGCCCTCCACCACCACCTTCACGCGGATGGCCTGAAAGCCCATCTCGGTCGGCAGCTTTTCCAGCGCGCCACCGGCGCCCCAGGCTGCGGGGTTGCCGATGTCGCCTTCCATGAACACCTCGAGCTTGCTGAGCTTCACGCCCTTCCAGGTGGCCACCGCGGTGATGCCCACCGCGAGACACCCGCCCAGGCCCGAGAGCACGATCTCGCCGGGCGCCGGGGCCGTGTCTTCGCCGAAGAGGTGCAGCGGTTCGTCCACCACCACCGGGGCGTGGTTGCCCACGGTGGAGAGCGAACGGTACTGCCCCTCCATGACGGTGTGGACCTTGTTGGTGCCGCGGCTGGCGGGGTTGGCCTTGCCCTTGGCGGCAAAGGCCGCGAGGCCCTCGCTGTCGATGGGGCGCAGGTACGCCTTCACGGTGGTTACAGGCTCAAGCGTGTCGGTAGCGGACATGGTGTCTCCAGGTGTTCAGGAATCAGGGAAAAGGGCTCAGGCGGCCAGCGCCAGCGCAGGCTTCTTGGTGGACTTGGCCACCGGCAGACCGGTCTCGATCGGCAGGCTCTCGTCGCGCGACCACTCGTTCCACGAGCCGAAGTACATGCGTACATCGGAGAAGCCGGCCTGCTTGAGCGCCAGGAAGGTGTTGGACGCGCGCGCGCCCTTGAAGCAGTAGAGGTAGATGGTGTCGTCGGTGCTGATGCCGGCGGTGGCGCACTCGGCCTTCACTTCGTCCGGCGTCTTGAACACCGGGCCTTGTGCGGAAGGCTTCATGAAGCGGTACCACTCCAGCCATTTGGCGCCGGGCAGGCGGCCTTTGCGGGGCGCGAAGTCCTTGCCGTAAGGCGACGACGACTCGCCGATCCACTCGTCGATGTCGCGCACGTCGAGCAACACCGTGTCGGTGCCCAGCGCGGCCTTCACGTCTTCCTGCGTGAGCATCACATCGGACGTGGGCAGGTCGCTCGGGAAGGTGGCGGGTGTGGGCGCCACGGCGGCGGTGGAGACCGGCATGCCAGCGGACTTCCAGGCGCTGAAGCCGCCGTTGAGCACCTTGATCTTGGGGTAGCCCAGCCAGGTGAGCAGGTAGTAGCCGCGGCACGACTGGCCGTAGCCGCTGTTCATGGCGTCTTCGTAAAACACCGCCGTTTCCTTGCCCGACAAACCCGCTGCGCCCAGCGCTTCGGCAAACGTGGCCTTGAGCGCCTGCAGGCCTTCGGGTGTGGAGGTGGCCAGGTACGTGAACACTTCGCGCAGGTTCACGGCACCGGGAATGTGACCGGCGGCAAAGGTGTCCGCATCACGCGTGTCGATGACCACGACGGGTTCGGACGACTGCAGCGCAGCAAGCTGGGCGGGGGCGATCAGGGTGGCTTCAATGCTCATGGAGACCTCGCGGAAGTGGCGGAAGGCGGGATTGCCTGAGGTCTCTAGTGCAACCTGCGTGCCAGGCGGGCAAGCGGGTGTGTCAACGCTTGAGGGGCGTTGAATTTGTTGGGTTTATGGGGGCTGGGGGTGGGATACGCCTACTGTTGCTGGTGCCCGGGTGCACCACTGTGTCGACACAATGTCGACACAGTGTTGAGGTTCGATGTTCGGACTCGGGTAGCCGGATTTCGGCCAAAAAAGCTTGGGCATCCTTTGCCCGGAAAGGCAGCATGGCAGCGATTGCAGCCCCTCGTATCGCAGCTGCGGACTGGTTGTTTGGATAAAAGCAGTCTGTCGACCCGGCAAGCTGGAGACAACCTGCACGGCAACAGTCAGCAGCTACGCCGTGCCATGCTTGGTCTCAAAGCGCACGCCCATCCTCTGTAACAGTGGGGTGGGCAGCTCGCCACCAGCGCATACGATGACGGCATGGTTACGCAGGGTGACGATTTGTCCATGCTCCTCAATGCTCACCGTGTTCTCCTCGATGCTGCGAACCTGAGAGCCCAACATCACACGGAGACGGCCCTGAGCCTGCAGACCTTCCAGCCTCTGGCGATTTTTGGGCTTGACCCGTGAGAATGCATCGCTGCGGTAAGACAGCACCACCTCGGTGGACGGCTGCTCCACCAGGGCTATGGCGGCCTCAAGCGCGCTGTCACCACCGCCCACCACCAGCACCGACTGCCCGTCGTACTGGGCAGGATCGATCAGCCTGTAGACCACCTTGCTGCGCTCTTCCCCCGGAACACCCAGCTTGCGTGGGGTACCGCGACGACCAATGCTCAACAGCACGCTGCGGGCTTTGTAGCTACCCCGGTTGGTCTTGATCAGGAAGCCATCGCCCTGCGGTTCAATGGCTTCCATGCGTTCGCGAAACGAGATACGCAGTCCAGTCTGGCTCACGACGCCTTGCCAGAATTCGAGCAAGGCTTCCTTCTGCACTTCGCCAAAACGCACCTTGCCGACCAGCGCCAGCTCCACGGGCGCGGTCATGGCGATCTTCTGGCGGGGGTAGTGGTACACCGACCCACCCAGCGAATCCTCCTGTTCGATCAGTCTGAATTTGAGCTTGTGGTGCATCGCTGCCAACCCGGCCGACAGACCGGCCGGACCACAGCCGACGATGACCACGTCCAGCTCGTGCTTGCCCGTGCTGCGCTTCTTGATGTAGTCCATGGCCTGACGGCCTTGCTCTGCGGCCTTGCGGATGAGCCCCATGCCGCCGAGTTCGCCTGCCACAAAGATGCCCGGTACGTTGGTCTCGAAGTGCGGCGTCACGAAAGGGATGTCCACACCCCGCTTTTCAGAGCCAAACACGAGCTTGATCGCCTCCACAGGGCAGGCCGCCATGCAGGCACCGTGTCCGATACAGGCCGATCCATTGATGAGAACCGCCTTGCCGCCCACGATGCCCAGCGCACCTTCCGGACAGGCCTTGGTGCAGGCACCGGAGCCGATGCAGCGCCCCGTGTCCACCACGGGGTGCAGCGACGCCGGTTCGTTCAGCCCTTGTTCGACCGACTGTTGCAGTTCGGCGGCATGGTCTGCGTGGCGCTTGCCCCTAAGCTGCATGTACAGGCCCAGGATGACCGCAAACACAATGACATACAGATAGACGTAGTTCATGCAAGCCTGCGTTCGAAGTTCAAGACAAGCCGGCCGGGT
>JBBQSX010000008.1:0-42099 GCA_038213545.1 Burkholderiales bacterium | reverse complement strand
AATTCATTGACGCTGATCTTGCCGACCTGCGCGCCGCTGAAGCCCATGTCCTTCGTCAACGCACCCAGCACGTCGCCGGCGCGGATCTTTTCCTTGCGCCCGCCCAGGATCTGCAAGGTCTGCATCGGCGGCGTCAGCGGCTCGCTGCCTGTCGCCGTCAAGCTCGACAGCGGCTGCCAGGTGCTGGTGAAGGCGCCGGCCTTTTCGATCTGGCCGACGCGGCCCATCTCATCCACGCTGGCCAGCGTGAATGCCCATCCCTGCGCGTCCACGCGGCCCGTGCGGCCGATGCGGTGCGTGTGCGTCGCCACGTCGGGCGTGACGTCGACGTTGATCACCGCTTCCAGCTGTTCGATGTCGAGCCCGCGCGCGGCGATGTCGGTGGCCACCAGCACGCTGGCACTGCGGTTGGCAAAGCGCACCAGCACCTGGTCGCGGTCGCGCTGCTCCAGGTCGCCATGCAGTTCCAGCGCGCTGAAGCCTTGCCCACGCAGCACTTCGGTGAGGTCGCGGCACTGCTGCTTGGTGTTGCAGAAGGCCAGCGTGCTGACCGGCAGGTAGTGGTTCAGCAGCAGGCCCACGGCATGCAGACGCTGCTCTTCCTTCACCTCGAAGAAGACCTGCCGGATCTGCGTAGTTGCAGGCGCGGCCAGCAGCTTGATCTCCTTGGGCTCGCGCATCAGCGCCGCGCTGAGCTTGACGATGCCCTCTGGATACGTGGCCGAAAACAGCAGCGTCTGGCGCTGCTTGGGGCATTGTTTGGCGACGGTGGCAATGTCGTCGATGAAGCCCATGTCGAGCATGCGGTCGGCTTCGTCGAGTACCAGCGTGTTCAGCGCGTCGAGCTGCCGGCTGCCGCGATCCAGGTGGTCCATGATGCGGCCCGGTGTGCCCACCACGATGTGCGCGCCGTGCTCCAGCGTGGCCAGCTGACCGCGCAGCGGCACGCCACCGCAGAGCGTGACGACCTTGATGTTGTCCTCGGCGCGGGCCAGGCGCCGGATCTCGGTGGTGACCTGGTCGGCCAGCTCGCGCGTGGGGCACAGCACCAGGGTTTGCACGGCAAAGCGGCGGGCGTTGAGGTTGGCCAGCAGGGTCAGGGTAAAGGCTGCGGTCTTGCCGCTGCCGGTCTTGGCCTGGGCAATGATGTCCTTGCCCAGCAGCGCGGGCGGCAGCGCCGCGGCCTGGATCGGCGTCATGTCAAGGTAGCCCAGCTGTTCCAGGTTGGCCAGCGTGGCGGGAGAGAGGGGGAGGGTGCTGAAAGCGGTCGGGGGTACGGAAGTCATCCCCGATTATCGGGGCTCAGGCCTGGTGCATCGCGGCCAGCTCGGCGTCGCTGAACCCCGCCGCCCGTCGCGCGGGTTCGTTGAACGGGGGCTTCAGGCGCGGTGCCGAATGTTCGCGTGCCAGACGGCGGTAATGCGCCAGCGGCTCAATGCCCTGCCGGGCGCACAGCCAGCCGTACCAGCGGTTGCCCACCGCCACATGGCCGATCTCGTCGCGCAGGATCACGTCGAGGATCTCTACCGCGCGCAAGGCCGCCGGTGTGCCCACCTTGCGCAGGCGCGCCTGCATGGGTGGCGTGGCGTCGAGGCCGCGGGCTTCCATGGTGCGCGGCACCAGGGCCATGCGCGCAGTCACGTCGTGTTGTGTGCGAATGCACATTTCCCACAGGCTGTTGTGCGCCGGGAAGTCGCCGTAGTCGTGGCCCAGGCCCTGCAGGTGCGCACGGAGCAGGCCGAAGTGAATGGCTTCTTCGTGCGCCACGTGGAGCCAGTCGGTGTAGTAGTCGGCGGGCATGTCGGGGAAACGCCAGACAGCGTCCAGGGCCAGATTGATCGCATTGAATTCGATGTGCGCCACCGCGTGCAGCAGCATGGCCAGGCCTTCGGGCGTGAAGGGGGAGCGCTGGGGCACTTCGACCGGTGCGATGAGCGTGGGTTGCGCTGGTCGGCCAGGCAAGGGCGAGGTGGCGTCAGGCGTCAGGTGGTCGACCGTGTCCAGATGCGCACGGCCCGCCTGCCAGGCCTCAAAGAGCACGTGCGTGGCCGCAACTTTTTGGGCCGGATCGCTGGTGCACAGCGCCTGCAAGGCCTGCGCGCGCAGGGAAACGAGAGGCGGTGGCGACAGTGCGGCGGTGACTTGCATCCCTACAATTCTAGGGAGCAACACACATCAGCCACAGGAGACAACACACATGGCCCTTTACGAACTTGACGGCATGGCACCCCAGGTGGCCGCCTCGGCCTGGGTGGCCGACAACGCACAGGTCATCGGCAACGTGGTGCTGCACGAAGACAGCAGCGTGTGGTTTGGCGCCACGCTGCGTGGCGACACCGAAACCATCACGGTCGGGCGCGGCAGCAACATCCAGGACGGCAGCGTGCTGCACGCCGATATCGGTTTCCCCATGACCATGGGCGAGAACGTGACGGTGGGCCACCAGGTCATGCTGCACGGCTGCACCATCGGCGACGGCTCGCTGATCGGCATCGGCGCGGTGGTGCTCAACGGTGCAAAGATCGGCAAACACTGCCTGGTGGGTGCGGGTTCGCTGGTGACCGAGGGCAAAGAGTTCCCCGACGGCAGCATGATCCTGGGCAGCCCGGCGCGTGCAGTCAAGTTGCTAACGGCCGAGCAGATCGAAGGCTTGCGCGTGAGCGCGAAGCATTACACCGAGAACGCTGCGCGCTACCGCAAGACCTTGAAAAAGATCGCCTGATCCCGATCTGCCACGATTGCTTTTTCCGAACGATCCCTGAAAGCTCCGCTTGTCCGAACTCCACAAATTCGTCTTTGAAGGCCTGCCGGTGCGCGGCATGCTCGTGCGCCTGACCGATGCCTGGCAAGAGATCTTGCAGCGCCACAAAGACGGTGGCGGCTATCCCACGGCCGTGACCGAGCTGCTGGGTGAAATGACGGCTGCAGCCACGCTGATGCAGGCCAACATCAAGTTCAACGGCGCGCTCATCATGCAGATCATGGGCGACGGGCCGGTGAAGCTGGCCGTGGCCGAGGTGCAGCCGGACCTGAGCCTGCGCGCCACCGCCACCGTGATCGGCGAAGTGGCGCAGGACGCGCCGCTCTCGCACATGGTCAACGTGACCAACCAGGGCCGCTGCGCCATCACGCTCGACCCCAAGGACCGCCTGCCCGGCCAGGCGCCTTACCAGGGCGTGGTGCCGCTGTATGGCGACCGGCGGGAGAAGCTGGAAAAGCTCAGCGAGGTGATCGAGCACTACATGCTGCAGAGCGAGCAGCTCGACACGCGGCTGGTGCTCGCAGCCAACGAACACGTGGCCGCCGGCCTGCTGATCCAGCGCTTGCCGCTGCAGGGCAGCGGCAACCTCGCGGGCCAGTCGGGCGCGCGGGACGAGGACCAGATCGGCTTGAACGAGGACTACAACCGCATCGCCATCCTGGCCTCCAGCCTCAAGCGCGAGGAGTTGTTGACGCTGGACGCGGACACGATCCTGCGCCGGCTGTTCTGGGAAGAGGACGTGCGCCGCTTCGAGCCCATGGAAGGCGAGACCGGGCCCCGCTTCGCCTGCACCTGCTCGCGCGAGCGTGTGAGCAACATGCTGCGCAGCCTGGGCCGCGACGAGATCGAATCGATCTTGAGCGAGCAGGGGCAGGTTGAGGTGGGTTGCGAGTTTTGCGGCGCGCAGTACCGGTTCGATCCGGTCGACGCAGCGCAGGTGTTTTTGCAGCCGGACATCCAGCCGCCGGCCAGCGACCAGAAGCACTGACCAGCCGTTCAGGCCGGGCGCTGGGACATCAGCCCGCTGAACAGCCGCCGCTCGCAATCGGGGTCGCTGCAGTTCTCGCAGGTCCATCGGCCGGTGCCGGCCTCCAGCATCAGGTCGTGAGGTACCAGCGGGCGGCCGAGCAAGGCACCCACGGCGCGCAGCGCGTGCCGCAAGCGCGCCTCTGCCGAGCCATAGACGGTCTGGAACGGGATGCCGGCCGACTGCAGCTCGCGGCGCAGCACGGCGTCGATGTCGGCCCGCATGCCGGGCCCTTCGCGAAACATGCCGTCGGCCTGCCAGGGCATGTCCAGGCCCATCAGCAGGGTGAGATGACACGGCTGCTGCGCCTTCAGTGACGCCGGCAGCAGCGAGCGGTCGTTGAATACACGTTCGCTGTACGCGGCGACCACCAGCGCGGTGGTGTCAGCCACCACCGCCTGCACATTGCTTTGAACAGCTTCGGCGATCTGTCGGGATTGCTCGGCGGCAATGGTCGCCAGCTCCTGCGTCAGCGGGGCGCGGCCTTCGCGTTCGCACCAGGCGCGCAAATGCTCGGGTACGAGCATGGCGCTCACGCCCAGCGTATTGAGTTGATGGGAAAGGGCCAGGCCCAGGGTGGTCTTGCCGCTGGACTCGCCGCCGAGCAGAGCGACGGTGATGGCCGCCATGGTGTCAGCGCTTGTTCTGCGCGATCTGCACGAAGATTTCGTTGGGTTTGACCATGCCCAGTTCTGCGCGGGCGAGCTCTTCGACCATCTCCAGGCCCTCCTGCAGGTCACGCACCTCGCTCATCAACTGGTCGTTGCGCTGCTGCGCTTCGCGGTTGGCCAGCTCCTGCGTGGTCAACTGCTGCTTCATGCTGGCCACCTTGGGCACACTGCCCCGCCCGAACCACAGCTGGGCGTGCAGCACCATCAGCAGCGAGATCAGCAGGGCAGGAATGAAGCGGTTGGCCATGGTCACACAGGTTAGCGCAGGTTGTAGAAAGCCGAGCGACCGGGGTACACCGCCACTTCACCCAGGTCTTCCTCGATGCGCAGCAGCTGGTTGTACTTGGCCATGCGGTCCGAGCGCGAAAGCGAGCCGGTCTTGATCTGACCAGCGTTGGTGCCCACGGCGATGTCTGCGATGGTGCTGTCCTCGGTCTCGCCCGAGCGGTGCGAGATGACGGCTGTGTAGCCGGCGCGCTTGGCCATCTCGATGGCGGCGAAGGTCTCGGTCAGGGTGCCGATCTGGTTGATCTTGATCAGGATCGAGTTGCCAATGCGCTTGTCGATGCCTTCTTTGAGGATCTTGGTGTTGGTCACAAACAAGTCATCGCCCACGAGCTGCACCTTGGAGCCCAGGCGCTCGGTGAGCACCTTCCAGCCGTCCCAGTCGCCTTCGGCCATGCCGTCTTCGATGCTGATGATGGGGTACTTGTCGACCCATGTGGCGAGGATGTTGGTCCAGTCTTCGGCGCTCAGCACCAGGCCTTCGGCATCCAGGTGGTAGGCCTTCTTGCCGTCGGGGCCATCCTTGTAGAACTCGCTCGCAGCGCAGTCCAGGCCCAGGGCAATCTGCTCGCCCGCGGTGTAACCGGCATTGCTGATGGCCTCCAGAATCATCTGGATCGCGGCTTCGTGGTTGGCCACGTTGGGGGCAAAGCCACCTTCGTCGCCCACAGCAATGCTCATTCCCTTGTCGTGGATGATTTTCTTGAGCGCGTGGAACACCTCGGCGCCCCAGCGCACGGCTTCGCGAAAGCTCGGCGCGCCCACCGGAATGATCATCAGCTCCTGCAAATCCAGGTTGTTGTTGGCGTGAGCACCGCCATTGACCACGTTCATCATGGGAACGGGCATCTGCACCGCGCTCATGCCGCCGAAGTAGCGGTAGAGCGGCAGGCCGGCTTCTTCGGCCGCGGCACGCGCCACGGCCATGGACACGGCCAGCATCGCGTTGGCCCCCAGGCGGCCCTTGTTGTCGGTGCCGTCGAGGTCGATCAGGGTCTTGTCCAGGAAGGCCTGTTCTGACGCGTCCAGGCCCAGAACGGCTTCGCTGATTTCGGTGTTGATGTGCTCCACCGCCTTGAGCACACCTTTGCCGAGGTAGCGGCTCTTGTCGCCATCGCGCAGTTCGATGGCTTCGCGCGAGCCGGTGGAAGCGCCGGACGGCACAGCCGCACGGCCCATCACGCCGCTCTCGAGCAGCACGTCGCATTCGACGGTGGGATTGCCGCGGCTGTCCAGGATTTCGCGGCCAACGATGTCAACGATTGCGCTCATGGGTTCATTACCTCTGGGTCAAAAACAAAAAGTGAATGGGGTTCAGGCGTTGAAATGGTTTTCAAGAAAACCGTTCTTCTTCGTCACGGCGTCCAGCGCCAGCAGCGTCTCCAGCAGCGCCTTCATGTGCTTGAGCGGCACGGCGTTGGGGCCGTCGCTCATGGCTTTGGCGGGGTCGGGGTGGGTTTCCATGAAGAGGCCGGCCACACCCACAGCCACGGCTGCGCGCGCCAGCACCGGCACCATCTCGCGCTGGCCACCGCTGCTGGTGCCTTGCCCGCCGGGCAGCTGCACGCTGTGGGTGGCGTCGAACACCACGGGCGCGCCGGTCTCGCGCATGATGGCCAGCGAACGCATGTCGCTCACAAGGTTGTTGTAGCCGAAGCTCGCCCCCCGCTCGCAGGCCATGAAGCTGTCTTCATTCAGCCCGGCTTCTTTCGCGGCTGCGCGTGCCTTGTCGATCACGTTCTTCATGTCGTGCGGCGCGAGGAACTGGCCCTTTTTGATGTTCACCGGTTTGCCGCTCTGCGCCACGGCGCGGATGAAATCGGTCTGGCGGCACAGGAAGGCGGGCGTTTGCAGCACGTCGCAGACCTTGGCCGCCTCGGCGATGTCGTCTTCGCTGTGCACGTCGGTGAGCACCGGCACGCCGAGTTCACGTTTGACCTTGGCCAGGATCTCCAGGCCCTTCTCGCGGCCCGGGCCGCGGTAGGTGGTGCCGCTGCTGCGGTTGGCCTTGTCGAAGCTGCTCTTGAAGATGAAGGGGATCCCCAGGCTGCCGGTGATTTCCTTGAGCCGCCCAGCCACGTCCATCTGCAACTGCTCGGACTCGATCACACAGGGGCCGGCGATCAAAAAGAAGGGGTGGTTAAGCCCGATGTCGAAACCGCAGAGTTTCATGGTGGGTGCTCGATCAGGCGGTGGCCAAGGACGGGGTGGTCTGCGCCTGTTGGGCGAGCGCGGCTTTCACGTAGGCGTTGAACAGCGGGTGACCGGCCCATGGGGTGGACTTGAACTCAGGGTGGAACTGCACACCGACGTACCAGGGGTGAACACTTTGAGGCAGCTCCACCATTTCGGTGAGCTGCTCGCGCTGCGTGAGCGCCGAGATCACCAGGCCCGCCTTGCGCAGCTGGTCGAGGTAGTTCACGTTGGCCTCATACCGGTGGCGGTGGCGCTCGGTGACCACCGGGCCGTAAATCTGGTGGGCCAGCGTGCCGGGAGCCACGTCGGAGCTCTGTGCGCCCAGGCGCATGGTGCCGCCGAGGTCGGAGTTGGCGTCGCGCTGCTGGATGCTGCCGTCGGCGTCTTTCCACTCGTTGATGAGTGCAATGACCGGGTGCGGCGTGTCCGCCTCGAACTCGGTGCTGTTGGCGTCTTTGAGGCCTGCCACGTGGCGCGCGTATTCGATGGTGGCAACCTGCATGCCCAGGCAGATGCCGAGGTACGGCACCTTGCGCTCGCGGGCGAAGCGCGCCGCGCAGATCTTGCCTTCGATGCCGCGCTTGCCAAAGCCGCCGGGCACGAGGATGGCGTCAAAACGGCCCAGCACCTTGTCCACGTTGGTGGGGCTGATCGTTTCCGAGTCGATGTACTCGATCTGCACCTTGGCGTGGTTCTTCATGCCGGCGTGGCGCAGCGCTTCATTGAGCGACTTGTAGCTGTCCGACAGGTCAACGTATTTGCCCACCATGGCGATGTGCACCGTGGCCCTGGGGTGCTCGACTTCGTAGACCAGGTCGTCCCAGCGCTTGAGGCTGGCCGGTGGCGTGTTCAGGCGCAGCTTGTCGCAGATCAGGCCGTCCAGACCCTGCTCGTGCAGGATGCGCGGCACCTTGTAGATGGTGTCCACGTCCCACATGGAGATCACGCCCCACTCGGGCACGTTGGAGAACAGGCTGATCTTGGCGCGCTCTTCGTCGGGAATGCGGCGGTCGGCACGGCAGAGCAGGGCGTCGGCCTGGATGCCGATGGCGCGCAGTTCCTTGGCGGTGTGCTGCGTGGGCTTGGTCTTGAGTTCGCCGGCGGCGGCGATCCAGGGCACGTAGCTCAGGTGCACAAAGGCCGAGTTGTTCGGGCCCATGCGCAGGCTCATCTGGCGCACGGCTTCCAGGAACGGCAGCGATTCGATGTCGCCCACGGTGCCGCCGATTTCAACAATCGCCACGTCCACCGCGTCCGGCGTGCCGATGCCGGCGCCGCGCTGGATGAATTCCTGGATTTCGTTGGTCACGTGCGGGATCACCTGCACCGTCTTGCCGAGGTAGTCGCCCCGGCGCTCCTTTTCCAGCACCGACTGGTAGATCTTGCCCGTGGTGAAGTTGTTGGTCTTTTTCATGCGCGTTTCGATGAAACGCTCATAGTGGCCAAGATCGAGGTCGGTTTCGGCGCCGTCGTCGGTGACAAACACCTCACCGTGCTGGAAGGGGGACATGGTGCCCGGATCCACGTTGATGTACGGGTCGAGCTTGATGAGGGTGACTTTGAGGCCACGGGACTCAAGAATCGCGGCGAGAGATGCGGAGGCGATGCCTTTGCCCAGAGAGGACACCACACCGCCGGTGACGAACACAAATTTGGTCATGTCTCGGGCGAGCCAGATGCTCGCAGGAGGTGGAAATGGCGATTATAAATGCCGCCCTCCCAGCTCCCACCCGGCCGGGCATGTGGAGAGGGCCCAACTGCTACATTGCGCCCATGAACGAACTCGCTGGAAAACACATCGTCCTGGGTCTTTCGGGCGGCATTGCCTGTTACAAGGCGGCCGAACTCTGCCGGGCGCTGGTGAAAGCCGGTGCCACGGTGCAGGTGGTCATGACCGAAGCGGCCGAGCAGTTCATGACCGCCGTGACCTTGCAGGCGCTCTCGGGCCGCCCGGTGTTCACCTCGCAGTGGGACGCGCGCACCTCGGGCGGCGCCGACAACAACATGCCCCACATCAACCTCAGCCGGGAGGCCGATGCGATCGTGGTGGCGCCCGCCAGCGCTGATTTCATGGCCAAGCTGGTGCACGGCCGTGCCGACGAGCTGCTCTCGCTGATGTGCCTGGCGCGCCCCATCGAGAGCGTGCCGCTGATCCTGGCACCGGCCATGAACCGCGAAATGTGGTCGCATCCCGCCACGCAGCGCAACATCGAACAGCTGCGTGCCGACGGCACCACCGTGCTCGACGTGGGCGCGGGTGAGCAAGCCTGCGGCGAAACGGGTGACGGCCGCATGCTGGAACCGGAAGAGCTTCTGTACGACCTGATCCGCTTCTTCACGCCCAAGCTGCTGGCTGGCCAGCACGTGCTGGTGAGCGCTGGTCCCACGTTTGAAGCCATCGACCCGGTGCGGGGCCTCACCAACCTCTCCAGCGGCAAGATGGGTTTTGCCATCGCGCGGGCTGCGCACGAGGCCGGCGCCCAGGTGACGCTGGTGGCTGGGCCCGTGGGCCTGCCCACGCCGCGAGGGGTTGGACGGATCAATGTGAAGTCGGCGCTGGACATGCAGAAGTCGCTGGACCACCTGGCCCAGGCCGCCACCGTGTTTGTGTCGGCCGCGGCCGTGGCCGACTGGCGCCCGGCCCAGATGCTGGACCAGAAGATCAAGAAGGACGGCTCGGGCGAGGTGCCCACGCTGTCGTTTGTAGAGAACCCCGACATCCTGGCTGGCATCGCGGCCAGCCCGCGAGCGCAGAACGGTGCGCTGTTCTGCGTGGGCTTCGCAGCCGAGAGCCACGACCTGCTGGCCCACGCCCAGGCCAAGCGCGAGCGCAAGGGCGTGCCGCTGCTGGTGGGCAATATCGGGCCAGACACCTTCGGGCAGGACGACAACGCGTTGCTGCTGGTGGATGCTCACGGCACCGTCGAGCTGCCGCGCGCTTCGAAACTGGTTCTTGCGCGTCAGCTCATCGCCGAGATTGCTCGGCGGGTGCGCGGGTGAACTGATCCCTGTTCACCGGGCCGATTGCCGATTGCCGTTCGCCCAGAGCCTGCCCTTCGACAAGCTCAGGACGATCGGAATCAAGGGGGCTTCGACAGGCTCAGCCCGAACGGTGATATTTGCTCAGTCCCACCAAGGCAAGAGACGCTTCATGGCGGCCACCTCGCCGCAGTGGTCGGGCACATAACCCGGCAGACTCGCCAGCTGGTCTTGCCACGCGCGGCTGCGCAGGCGTTGCAGCAGGCGCTGCACGGCGGGTTGCTCGAGCGCGGTTTTCAGGCACACCAGCAGGTAGCGTTCTTGGGTGAGCGGCACAAAACCCAGGCCTTGGGTGCGCGCCGCGTACTCGGTGCCCAGGCCCACATCGACCGCGCCGCTGGCCACCGCCTGAGCCACCGCCGCGTGGGAGCTCTCCACCCGCTCGAAGCCGGTGATGTCTTCGGGCATCAACAGCGCCTGCGTGAGCAATTCGTCCAGCAGCAGGCGCGTGCCTGTGCCCAATGCGCGGTTGACAAAGCGCGCTTGCAAACGCGCCACATCGTTCATGTCTTGCAAATGCAGCGGGTTCCCGGGGGCCACCATCAACCCCTGGGCGCGGCGTGCGAAGCCGATGATCTTGTGCAGACCAGGCTTGAGCAGCGGACGGTAGGTGCGCGCGCTCTGGCTGCCCGAGGCGGCGAAAGGCTGCGCATGAAAGCCGGCCAGGGCGCATCGGCCCTCGTTGAGCGCGCGGATGGCATCCACGCTGCCGCAAAAGCGGATGTCCAGGTGCAGGCGCTCCGCGTGCTTGCCGCCCGCTGCCGGGGTGGCTGCAAATTCCTGCAGGGCGCTCAGGGCGTGGTCGTGGCTGGCGTAGAGCGTCAGCACCTCGCTCTCGCCTTCGTCGCCCGTGTCGTCGAAAGCGCGGGCGAACGCGCGTTCGAGCTCGGCGCGAAGGCCTTCAATCTGCGGTCCCAGGCGAGCTTGTGCCAGCCGTTCGGCCATCAGCAGGCGTTCACCAAACGGCGTCAGTCGGGCGGCCTGACCACGCTCCCAGAACAGCAAAGCCTGGCCCAGCGCGGCTTCCCAATCCTTGAGCTGCCCCCACACGTGTCGGTACGACAGGTCGAGTTGGCGCGCGGCGGCCGAAATCGAGCCGCTGGTGTGCACCGCCTGCAACACGTCCATCATCGGGTTGCGCAACAGCGCATGGCCGCTGGAGCGGCCCGGTGCGCGGGCGGCGAACGCGTAGGACAACTCGATCTGTTTCATGGACGGCGAGTGTGCCCCATGCGAGGCAGGCGCAAGCGTTCAGCCGCTTCAACGTATGAACTGGAGTGCCTATGCAACACGGTTCATACCGCGTCACTACGTAGTTGCCCCGGAGGGTGTTCGGCCTATGCTCTGCGCCCAATGAATACCTTTTCCGATAGCGTCAGCACCGCATTGCAGCTGGTGGTTTCGGGCGATCCAGGGCTCTGGGCGGTGGTGGGCCGGTCGCTTGCCGTGAGTGCGCTCGCCTGCTTGCTGGCCTGTGGACTGGGGTTGGTGCTGGGCGCGTGGCTGGCGGTGTCCCGCTTCGCGGGACGCGGCGTGGTGCTCACCTTGCTCAATACCTTTCTGGCCGTGCCCTCGGTGGTGGTCGGTCTGGTCATCTATCTCTTGCTGTCACGCTCGGGTCCTCTGGGGTTTTTGGGTTGGTTGTTCAGCTTCCAGGCCATGGTGCTGGCCCAGGCCTGCCTGGTGCTGCCGCTGGTCACGGCGCTCACGCGCCAAGTGGTGGAAGACGCCGACCGCAACCACGGCGAGCAGCTCTCTTCGCTGGGTGCCGGGCCGGTGCTGCGCAGCTTGCTGCTGGCCTGGGACGATCGTTATGCGCTGATCACCGTGTTGCTCACGGCGTTTGGTCGCGCGGTGTCCGAAGTGGGCGCGGTGATGATCGTGGGCGGAAACATCGAAGGTTTCACACGCGTCATGACGACCGCCATCGCACTCGAAACCAGCAAGGGCGATCTGCCACTGGCGCTGGGCCTGGGCTTGGTGCTGCTGGGTGTGGTGCTGGTGCTCAATGCCTTGGTGTCGCTGATCAGCCGCTGGCGAGAACGTGCCGACAGCACCGACGCCACGCGCCTCACCTTGGTGGCGCAATGACCGGTCTGCCCGTGAACGCGGTGGTGCCCGCGGTGTGCTTTGATCTGCGCAATGTGCAGGTGCATCTGGGCCCGGCTGGCCGGTTGCATGCCCTGACCGACATCTACTTGCGCATCCAGGCCGGCGAGCGCGTGGCGCTGGTGGGCGCCAACGGCAGCGGCAAGAGCACGCTGCTGCGCACGCTGCACGGTTTGCAGCGCACGAGCGGTGGCGAGTTGCACGCGTCAAGCCAGCAGCGCCTGGCCATGCTGTTCCAGCGGCCGCACATGCTGCGCCTGAGCGTGCGGCTCAACATTCAGATCGGGCTCTGGCTCAAAGGCGTGAGGTGGCGCGAAACCCGTGGGCTCGCGATGGCCGCACTCGACCGCGTGGAGCTCGGGCACCTGGCCGAGCGCAACGCGCGCGCCCTCTCGGGTGGTCAGCAGCAGCGCGTGGCGCTGGCCCGCGCCTGGGCCTTGCGCCCCGATGTCTGGCTGCTGGACGAACCCACTGCCAGCCTGGACCCGCACGCCAAGCGCGAAGTGGAAGCGCTGATCGCCGACTTCACCTCGCGCGCCGAGCACGGTGCCACCGAGCGACCACCCACGCTGGTGTTCAGCAGCCACAACCTGGGCCAGGTCAAACGCCTGGCCAGCCGTGTCATTTATCTGGAGCAAGGGCGGCTGCTGGCCGATCTGCCCGTGACCGATTTTTTCAACCACGACCTGTTGCGGGCGCTGTGCCCACAGGCCCATTTGTTTGTTCAAGGAGAAAGTTTGTGAATGCCTTCCGCCGTTTGACCCTGGTTGCTGCCATCGGCACCGCCTTGCTGGCCAGTGCCGGCGCCATGGCGCAAAGCATCGTGGTGGCCTCCACCACATCCACCGAGCAGTCGGGTCTGTTTTCCTATTTGTTGCCTGAATTCAAGAAGGCCTCGGGCATCGACGTGAAGGTGGTGGCACTGGGTACTGGCCAGGCCATCGACATGGCGCGTCGGGGAGACGCCGACGTGCTGTTCGTGCACGACAAGGTGGCCGAAGACAAGTTCGTGGCCGACGGATTTGCCGACAAACGCCAGGAGGTCATGTACAACGATTTCGTGCTGATCGGCCCCAAGGCCGACCCGGCGGCGACCAGAGGCAGCGACATCGTGGCCGCCATGAAAAAGCTCGCCACGGCCAACGCGCCCTTCATCTCGCGCGGCGACAAGAGCGGCACGCACGCGGCCGAGCTGCGCTTCTGGAAGATGACGGACACGGACGCCAACAAGGGCACAGGCTACAAGGAATGCGGCTGCGGCATGGGACCTGCACTCAACATCGCGTCCAGTGCCGGTGGCTATGTGCTCGCCGATCGCGGCACCTGGCTCAATTTCAAGAACCGTGCCGATCTGGTGGTGCTGGTCGAAGGCGACAAGCGCCTGTTCAACCAGTA
This sequence comes from Burkholderiales bacterium, assembly GCA_038213545.1. Lineage (GTDB taxonomy): Bacteria > Pseudomonadota > Gammaproteobacteria > Burkholderiales > Burkholderiaceae_C > Hydrogenophaga. The sequence goes on along the minus strand of JBBQSX010000008.1, from coordinate 28,616 downwards.
CGGCGTGATGCTGGTGAGCGCTGCCAAGCACCCTCAGGTGAAGACCGCTGACGGCCAGAAATTCGTGGACTGGGTCACCGGCCCGGCCGGTCAGGCCACGATCGCCGGCTACAAAATCGGTGGCGAACAGCTGTTCTTCCCGAACGCTGTGAAATGAAGCTCGCCACCGTGGTCTGCGCCGTGGCGGTCTCCACCTTGACGGCGTGCGAAACACCACAAGCGCCCGCCACGCAAGAACCTTTGCAGGTCTACGCCGCCGGCAGCCTGCGCGAGGTGTTCACCGAGATCTCGCGCGATCACGAAGCCCGAACCGGCCAGAAGATCGCCCTGACCTTCGGTGCTTCGGGCCTCTTGCGCGAGCGCATCGAAAAAGGCGAGGGCGCGCAGGTGTTCGCGTCGGCCGACACCCAGCACCCGCAGCGCCTGGCCGCCGCCGGTGGCTGGGCAGCGCCCACCGTGTTTGTGCGCAACAGCCTGTGTGCGCTCACGCAGGCCGGTGTGAACGCCACGCCGCAGAACTTGTTGGAGACCCTGCTCAACCCGGCCGTGAAGCTGGGCACGTCCACACCCAAGGCCGACCCCTCTGGTGACTACGCGTGGGAGCTGTTCCGCAAGGCCGAGACGGTGCGCACCGGTGCCTACGCCGCGCTCGATGCGAAGGCGCTCAAACTCACCGGTGGCCCCGACTCACCCAAGCCACCGGCCGGCCGGGGCACCTACGCCTGGGTCATGGACCAGGGCCAGGCGGACGTGTTCCTCACCTACTGCACCAACGCCGTGGCCTCGCAAAAAGAACTGCCACACCTGAAGGTGGTGCAGGTGCCCGCAGCGTTGCAGGTGGGCGCGGCTTACGGCCTCACCGTGAAGCGCGGTGCGCCCGCACCGGCCGAGGCCTTTGCCAAGGCCTTGCTGGCCCCAGCCGCGCAGGCCGCGTTTGCGCGCTACGGCTTTGGGCAGCCCTGATGACCCGGGTCTGAGGCGGCGCGATCTGATGATCGCGTCGGGCGCGCTCGCTGGCGTGCCGGCGTGGGCACAAGCGCGCAGCATCACCGACGGTGCGGGTCGGCGCTTGAACGTGCCGGCGAAGGTGCAGCGCATCTTCCCCGCTGGCCCGCCTGCTGCCATCTGGCTGTACACGCTCGCGCCCGACGCGCTCATCGGCTGGCCGCGCGCCAACCGCAGCCCTGAACTCGAATTCCTGTTGCCGGGCATTGGCAACCGGCCCGAAGTCGGCCGCCTCACCGGGCGCGGCAACACCACCAACCTCGAACAGCTGCTGCTCAGCAAGCCCGACCTGATCGTGGACGCCGGCTCGACCCGCCAGACCTTCGCCGAGCTGGCCGACCGCGTGCAGTCGCAAACCGGCATTCCCTACGCGCTGCTCGATGGCCGCGTGGCCGCCGTGGCGCAGGGCTATACGCTGCTGGGTGAACTCACGGGCCGGCAGGCGCGCGCAGCGGTGCTGGCGCGCTACACGGCCGACACCTTGCGCACGGTGCGCGAGCGCGTGACGCGCGCACCTGCCCAACCCCGCGTTTACTGCGCGCGCGGCCCCGAGGGACTGGAGACCGGGCTGCGCGGTTCGATCAACGTGGAGATTTTTGAGGCCATGGGCATCCGCCATGTGGCCGCCGACCTGCAAGGCGGTCTGGCCACGGTGTCCATGGAACAGGTGCTCGCCTGGGACCCCGAGGTGATCGTCACCATTGACCAGACGTTTGCGCAGACCGTGCGCAGCAACCCGATGTGGCGCGGCGTGAGCGCTGTAAAAACCGGGCGGGTGCATCTCTCGCCCAAGCTGCCCTTCGGCTGGGTCGACTTTCCGCCCAGCGTCAACCGTCTGCCCGGCCTGTGGTGGCTGGGCAGCAAGGTGCATCCGGCGCTGTTTCCCGAAGACCTGTCGGTGATCGCGCGCGATTTCTACAAGCTGTTTTACCAAGTCGACCTGAATCCCGAGCAGGTGCAGCGCGTGCTGGCCGGACGGGACTGAACCCATGCGCGGCGGTGCCTTCTGGGCGGTGGGCGTGCTGCTCACGGGTGTGCTGGTGGCCTTCACCCAGGGCCGCACGCCGATCGCACTGACCGACCTGTGGCAGCTGGTGTGGTCGGTGATGCAGGGTGTGCCCGCACCCAACGAGCAGACGCAGACCATCGTGTGGCAGATCCGTGGCCCGCGCGTGCTGGCGGCCATCGCGGTGGGATCGGCGCTGGCGGTGGCCGGTGCGGCGTTTCAGGGGCTGTTTCGCAACCCGCTGGTCTCGCCCGATGTTCTGGGTGCGTCGGCCGGGGCGGCGCTGGGCGCGGTGCTCGGCATCTATTTCTCCATCGGCGTGTTGGGCATCCAGATGGCAGCCTTCTCTGGTGGCCTGCTGGCCGTGGCGCTGGTTTACGGTGTGGGCTCCACCGTGCGCAACAGCGACCCGGTGCTGGTGCTGCTGCTCGCGGGCATCGTCATCGGCTCGCTGCTGGGCGCGGGCATCGGCATGCTGAAGGTGCTGGCCGACCCCTACAACCAGTTGCCCGCCATGACCTTCTGGTTGCTCGGCAGCCTGTCGGCCACGCATGTGGACGACCTGCCCGCACTCATCGTGCCGGTGGCGCTGGGCACGGTGGTTCTGCTGCTTTTGCGCTGGCGCATGGACGTGATGTCCCTGCCCGAGGAAGAGGCCCGTTCATTGGACGCGCGCACCACCGCCTTGCGTTTGATCATCGTGGCAGCGGCCACGCTGGTCACGGCTGCCAGCGTGGCCGCTGCCGGCATCGTGGGCTGGGTCGGGTTGGTGGTGCCGCACCTGGCGCGTTTCCTCGTGGGGCCGTCGTTCGTGCGCCTGCTGCCCACCTCGGCCGTTCTCGGCGGCGGGCTTCTGCTGTTCATCGACACGCTGGCGCGCACGCTGGCGCCGGTGGAGATTCCGCTGGGCATCCTCACCGCGCTCATCGGCTCGCCGTTCTTCATCGTGCTGCTGCGTCGTGCATCCAGAGGGTGGACATGAGCGCAGCGCGGGGCCGCTCCCCAGCAAGCTTGGACTGCAGCCCGCAGGGCGAAGGTGGTCCAGTGACCGCCATGCTGCAAGCCTCAGCGCTGAGCGTGGGCTACCCCGGCCACGTGGTCGGTACGGACCTCTCGCTCTCTCTGCGCAGCGGCGAGGTACTGGCGTTGCTCGGCCCCAATGGCTGCGGCAAGACCATGATGCTCAAGACCCTGCTGGGCCTCCTGCCCGCGCTGGCTGGCCAGGTGCAGTTGCAGGGCAGGGCGCTGGCGCAGTGGCCGCTGGCCGAGCGTGCGCGCGAAATCGCCTATGTGCCGCAGGGCCAGGCCAGCACCTTCGGCTTCACCGCGCTGGAGATGGTGCTGATGGGCCGCACCGCCTACCAGGGGCTGTTGGCCCGACCCAGCGCGCAAGACCGCAGCATTGCCCACGCGGCGCTGCAGCGCGTTGGCATGTCGCACCTCGCCGAGCGCTCGGTGCACCGCATCAGTGGTGGTGAGCGCCAGCTGGTCCTGATTGCGCGGGCGCTCGCGCAGCAGCCGCGCGCCGTGCTGCTCGACGATCCCACCGCGAGTCTGGATTTCGGCAACCAGGGTTTGGTGATGCGGGCCATCCGCACATTGGCCAGTGAAGGTCTGGCGGTGCTGTTCACCACGCACGATCCCAACCAGGCGCTGCGCTGCGCCGACCGCGCCCTGCTCATGCGCGAAGGCCGAGTGATCGCCGAAGGCATGGTGGACCAGGTGATCGAGGCCCAGGCTTTGCGTGCGCTGTACAGCGCGGGTGTGGTGCAGGTGAACGATGCTGCGGGTGGCCCGCCTGTCTTTCAGCCCGAATTCGGTCGGCCCGGGGGTTGAGCGCCTGCCATCTGCCTTCTGCCGGACACAGGCCTGTGCGACCATCGGGTTCCGGTTTGAAATCCAGTCGACAACCCATCAAGGAGCATCTCATGGGCCTTTTCAGCAACATCCTCGAAAAACTCGGCATGGGCTCGCCCAAGGTGGTGCCCCAGCCACCGGCCGCTGCACCGTCAGCATCCGCCGCGCCTGCCCCGGCGTCTGCCCCAACACCGACCCCCGCACCCGTGGCCTCCATCACCATGGTCGACGTGGTCGCGCTCATGGAACAGAAGGCTGCCGCCAACCCGCAAAAGCTCAACTGGAAAACCTCCATCGTCGACCTGCTCAAGTTGCTCGACATGGACAGCAGCCTGGCCGCACGCAAGGAGCTGGCCAAAGAGCTCTACTGCCCGGACGAACTCATGGGCGATTCGGCCAGGATGAACATGTGGCTGCACAAGAACGTGCTGGCCCACATCGCCGCCAACGGCGGCAACATCCCCAAAGAATTGCTCGATTGATACTTTCGATGCTGGGATGAACCCGAGGCGGGCTCTGAAATCCGCCTTGGTGCATTGACAGTGTCACCGCGCTGACCTTCAATGAATTTTTCATTGATGGAGATTCACATGCGCGCAATCTGCTTGGGCTCGATCGTTCTGGCGGTGTTGATTCCCCTGTCTGCCATGGCCGCCGACGGAGCGAGTTGCACGGCGTCCGCCACCGAGAAAAAGCTCGCCGGTGCTGCCAAGAACTCGTTCATGAAGAAGTGCGAGAAAGACGCAGCCGCCACCTGCGACGCTGCCGCTGCCGAGAAAAAGATCTTCGGCGCTGCGAAGAACAGCTTCACCAAGAAGTGCGTCAAGGACGCCGTGGGCGCTGCGGCCTGACCTGAAGACGCCCCACCGGATGGCTGGACCCCCCGACTGGATTCGCGCCGCGCGCGACCAGTGGCACTGGCGCGGCCATGCGCGCCCCCCCTTTGCAGAAGAACCTGCGCCTGGTCAGACCTCGGTGTGGGATTTCCCGCGTCCGCCACAACTCGCACCCGACACACGCGAGGTCGTCGTGCGCTGGGGCGGCCTGGAGGTGGCGCGCACCCGCCGCGCCATGCGAGTGCTGGAAACCGGGCACCCGCCCAGCTTTTACCTGCCCTGGGCCGATGTGGCCCGCCACCTGCTCCAGCCAGCGGACGGCAGCTCGTTTTGCGAATGGAAAGGCCCGGCACGCTACTGGAGCCTGGTGCACGGCGGCCGCAGTCTCGCCGGTGTGGCCTGGAGCTACCCCGAGCCGCTGGCCGGCGCCGAGTCCCTGGCCGACTGCGTGGCTTTCTACCCAACCGATCTCGACTGCACGGTGGACGGCCATGCGGTGGTGCCACAGCCTGGGGGGTTCTATGGCGGCTGGATCACGCCCGACTTGGCCGGGCCGTTCAAGGGCGCGCCGGGCAGCGCGGGCTGGTAGAGCGCACGGTCAACGCACCATCGCCACACCCTTGACCTGCGCAAACACCGCCTGACCCGGCGCAATGCCCAGGCGGCGCGCCGAGAGCTGGCTGATGCGTGAGAGCAGGCGCACAGGTTTCGCACCGTGTCCCAACTGCAGACCCACCAGCATCTGGCCAGGCGAGTCGTCCACCACATCGACCACCGTGGCGCTCAGCACGTTGAGCACACTGCTGTGCTCTGGTGCCTGCAGCGACAGGCTCACGTCGCGCGCCTGGATGCGCACGCGCACCGCCGTGCCTTGGGGCAGGGCGGCGTGGGTGGCTTGCGGCAGCAGCAGGCGCCCGCCGTCGAATGCCAGTTCGCTCAAGGCATCGTCGACCGAATGGCCGAGCACGTGCGCCTCGATCAGGGCGGCCGCCGCGTCGCCGCGGGCCAGCGGCAGATCGAGCCGCGTCATGAGTTCCATCACTGGTCCGCTGCACAGCGAGCGGCCCTTGCTCAGCAGCACCACGTGGTCCGCCAGGCGGGCCAGCTCGTCACTGGAGTGGGTCACATACACCACGGGGATGTCGAGTTGCGCATGCAGCTGCTCCAGCCACGGCAGGATCTCGTTCTTGCGCGCCGCGTCGATGGCCGCCAGCGGCTCGTCCATCAAGAGCACGCGAGGACTCGTGGCCAGTGCTCGCGCAATGGCCACACGCTGGCGTTCACCGCCCGAGAGGTCCAGCGGGCTGCGCTCCAGCAGGTGGGCAATGCCCAGCAGTTCCAGCCCGTGGTCCCAGGCGTGGCGACGCTGGTCGGGTGGCGTGCGCTTGAAGCCGAACATGAGGTTGTCGCGCACGCTCAGGTGCTCGAACAGGCTGGCCTCCTGGAACACATAGCCCAGCGCGCGCTGGTGCACCGGGCGCATCACGCGCTGCGCGCTGTCTTGCCACACCTCGCCATCTACCCGCACCACGCCCCGGGCCTGCGGCTCCAGCCCGGCGAGCACGCGCAGGCATGAGGTCTTGCCCGAGCCCGAGGGGCCAAACAGCACCGTGACACCGCGCGCGGGCAGGTGCAGGTCCACGTCGAGCAGGAAGCCTGTGCGTTGCAGCTGCACGGTGAGTTGCAGGCCTTCGCTCATGCAAGGCCTCTGCGTTGCCGTTGGTTGTAGAACTGAAGCGCCAGCAGCACCACGAATGAGAACCCCAGCATCACGGCCGCCAGGCGGTGGGCATCGCCATACTCCAGCGCCTCCACATGGTCGTAGATCTGCACCGACACCACGCGCGTGAGGCCGGGGATGTTGCCGCCCACCATGAGCACCACGCCGAACTCGCCCACGGTGTGCGCAAAACTCATGATCACGCCGGTGACCAACCCGGGCCGGCACAGCGGCAGTACCACCGAGAAGAACGTGTCCATTTTCGAGGCGCGCAGGCTGGCCGCGGCTTCCAGCGGGCGTTCGCCCAGCGCCTGCATCGAGTTCAGCACCGGCTGCACCATGAAGGGCAGCGAATAGAAAACCGAAGCGATCACCAGCCCTGCAAAGCTGAAGGTGAGCACGCCCAGGCCCAGCGCCTGCGTGAGTCCGCCCAACGGGCCGTTGGGCCCCATGAGCACCAGCAAATAAAAACCCAGCACCGACGGTGGCAGCACCAGCGGTATGGAAACCAGCGCGCCCACCGGCCGGCTCCACACCGAGCGGCTGCGCGCCAGCCACCACGCCAGCGGAACGCCGAGCACCAACAGGATCAGCGTGGTGAGCAGGGCGACCTGCAGCGTGAGGCCGATGGCCTGGAGATCGGAGGGAGTCAGCAGCACGGGTCAGACCTCATAGCCGAACGAGCGGATCAGGTCCTGGATGTTCGGGCTCTTGAGCAGCTTCATCAAAGCCACGGCGGCTTCGTTGTTCGCGCCGCGCTTGAGCAGTACCGCGTCTTGCTGGATCGGTGCATACAGGTTCTGCGGCACCGTCCACATCGAGCCGCTTTTGAGCCGGCCGCCTTCGAGCACCTGCGACAGGGCCACGAAGCCGATTTCTGCGTTGCCGGTGTGCACGAAGTTGTAGGTCTGGCCGAGGCTCTCGCCCTGCACCAGCTTCGGGCTCAGCGTGGCGGCAAGGCCAAGCTTGCCCATCGCCTGCATGGCAGCCGCGCCGTAAGGTGCCGTCTTGGGGTTGGCGATTGCCAGCTTGCTGAACCTCTCTCCCTTGAGCACGGCGCCCTGCGCATCGACCTTGGACGCATCGGCCGACCACAGCACCAGCTTGCCGGTGGCGTAAGTGAAACGGCTGCCCGGCTGCGCCAGGCCATCGGTTTCGAGCTGGGCGGGCGTCTTCGTGTCGGCCGCGAGCATCACGTCGAAGGGGGCACCATTCCTGATCTGCGCATACAGGCCACCCGTGGCACCCACGCTGATCTTCAGCCTGTGGCCGGTGGTTTTTTCAAGCACCGCGGCAATGGCCTTGATGGGCTCCGCGAAGTTGGCCGCCACTGCCACCTGGGCCTCGGCGGCGTGCAGCGTGCCAGCCAGGAACAACAGCCACGGGGTCACAAGTGAACGTGCGAACATCGGAGCGCTCCTCTCGAACAATACCGCTATTCCAATTGAGAATAGCGATGAGTATAGATGGCACAACAACACCCATGGCCCCCAGAAAAGACATCCCATCTTCGCCCACCGACCTGCCCCAGGCCCTGGCCGACGCCAGCGCCGACAAGCGCCTGGACGTGTTGCGCCACGTGGCCGCCGGCTGCTCCATCTCGCAGGCGGCGCGTCAGGTCGGCATCAGCTACAAGGCCGCGTGGCAGGCCATCGATACGCTGAGCAACCTCAGCGGCGTGCCGCTGGTGGAGCGCACTGTGGGTGGCGTGGGCGGCGGCGGCGCACGCATCACGGCCGATGGATTGCAACTGCTCGCACTCGCCGCCGAGCTGGCGCGCGCGCGCCAGCAAGTGCTGGCCCGTTTTGCTGGTGGCGCCATGATCGAGGGCGGCCTGGGGTTGCGCACCAGCATGCGCAACCAGCTGCGCTGCCGCGTGCTGCGCTGCGCGCCGCTCGCCCCGGACGACCCGATGGTGGAGGTGACGCTGGCCACACCCGGCCGCGCTCACCTGGTGTCTCACCTGACGCAGGAAAGCGCGGATTTGCTGGGCCTTGCGCCCGGGCTGGCTGTGCTCGCCTTGTGCAAAGCCACGGCGGTGGAGGTGTCGCTGAACGCCACAATCGATGCGCCCGGAGCACTCACCGGCCACATCGAACGCTGCTCACCCGGTGCCTTGCAGGACGAGGTGGTGCTGGCTCTTGATGGCGGGGGACATTGGGTGGGCTTTGCGCAGCACCCCTTCAGGGGGCGCGTGGGGGATGCGGCGGTGGCGGTTCTGTTGCCGGCAGCGCTGGTGATCGGGCTGCCGGGTTGAGGGGTTGGGTGCGCAGCGCCACTCATCCTGCCCGGCACCGTGTTCTCGCTCGACTCGCACATCACAGCGGTCGCCCTGCGAGGCGCGACAAACGGGCCTGCCCTGAGCGCAGGCGCCGAGGGCGGCGCTTACTTCTTCTTGACCGCCAGCAGCTGCACCTGGAACGCCAGCACGCTGTTGCCCGGGATCACACCGGGAATGCCGCGCTCGCCATAGGCCGTGGCTGGAGGGCAAGTCACATCAGCCGTGTCGCCCACTTTCATTTCCTGCAAGGCTTGTGTCCAGCAGGGCACGACGCGGTTGAGCGGGAAGGTGGCGGGCTCGCCGCGTTTGAACGAGCTGTCGAACTCTTTTCCGTCGGTCAAGGTGCCGCGGTAGTGCACCTGCACGGTATCGGTTGCCACAGGCTTTTCACCCGTACCAGCCACGGTCCATTTCAATGCAACGCCTGATGGAAGGACCTTGTTGGCAGGGAGGGCCGCCGTCGTCTGGGCCTGAACAGAAGAGATGACCGACAGGGTGGCCAGCAAGGCGGCGAAGTGGTGACGTGTTTTCATGGGCGAAGGTTGGGGAAGAAGAGGGTGCACAGGCACGGTTGGGTGAACGGATCCGACATCTGCGCGAAAAGATCTCGCGGCTTGCGCATTGTCCGATGTTGCAAGCGGCGCTCAGGCGGCGCTGAAACAGCCCTGAAAGTTCATGGTCATTCCCACGGGTTTGAATCCAGTGCGGGGCTGCACTGCGTATCACTAGCAGCCACTTTTCAGGCTTCAACCCAAGGAGATTTCATGATCAAACAAACCCTCAGCAAGACTGTCCTGGCTCTGGCCATCGGCACGGCATCCATCGGTGCTTTCGCACAGGTCATGGTGGGTGGCGCGCCCATGCTGGCCAGCAAGGACATCATCGACAACGCGGTCAATTCGAAGGACCACACCACGCTGGTGGCTGCCGTCAAGGCTGCGGGCTTGGTGGACACCCTCAAGTCGGCTGGTCCCTTCACCGTGTTCGCGCCCACCAACGCGGCGTTTGCTGCTCTGCCCGCCGGCACCGTGGACACCCTGCTCAAGCCAGAGAACAAGGGCATGCTCAGCGGCATCCTCACCTACCACGTGGTCTCGGGCAAGTTCGACGCCGCGGCGATCAGCAAGATGATTGCCGACGGCAAGGGCATGGCATCGATCAAGACGGTGGCCGGTGGCACGCTGGTTGCCAAGTCGGCTGGCGGCAAGGTCACCGTGACGGATGAAAAAGGCGGCGTGGCCACCGTGACCATCGCCGATGTGTACCAGTCCAACGGCGTGATCCACGTCATCGACAAGGTGATGCTGCCGAAGTAAGCGGCTTCAACCCAAACAACGAGCGGACTCCCATGGGCGTTCGCTCGTCTTGTTTGCAGGGCCTGGTTGGTGGAGATGGCCGCGACTGAAGCAGGCCATCCGGTGATTTCCCTGCTGGGCGAAAACCACCTTTTCATCCAGAATCCTTTGGATGAGTTATCCGCCTGGCCCATCAGACCGGCCAAAACAGTTTCGAGATCGAAAGCGCTGGGGATGGCTGCTGTCGGTGGTCGGACCGAGCATCGCAACCCTTGGCCCGCTGGCTCACACGTTGGGGGCAACAAGCTTCTGGTGGTTTGCGTTGCCTCTTGTCCTGTTTTATGGGTTGATCCCGCTCGCTGATTGGTGGTTGGGAGAAGACCTGACCAATCCACCCGAGTCCCTCGTTCAAGAGCTGGAAGCAGACGCCTACTACCGGTGGATTCTCTACGCCACGGTTCCGGTGCTCTGGGCTTCGGTGCTTTTCAACCTCGTTTACCTTGCCACCCACGAGATACCGCCTGCTGCGTGGTTGGCCCTGGTGATGGCGACCGGCTCGGTGTTGGGTTTTGGACTGAATCTCAGTCATGAGCTCGGTCACAAGGCGGATTGGACGGGCCGCAAACTGGCGTTGTTCAACAGCGCACTGGGCGCCTACGGTCATTTCTCGATCGAACACAACCGCGGCCATCACCGCCATGTGTCCACTCCCGAGGATCCCGCATCGGCCCGGCTGGGCGAGAGCATCTACCGCTTTGGGCTCAGGGAGATTCCGGGCGCTTTCTTTCGCGCATGGACACTGGAGTCCGACCGATTGAGACGTCGGGGATGCAGCGCCTGGCATCCAGACAATGAAATCCTTCAAGCCGGGCTGCTCACCGCCATCCTCTACGGCGGTTTGATCACAGGCCTGGGATGGTCCATGGCAGCAGTCTTTCCGCTGGTGGCCTTCTGGGGTGCATTCCAGTTGACCTCAGCCAACTACATCGAGCATTACGGCCTGCAGAGAAAACGCGGCGTTGACGGGAGGTATGAGCGCTGTGCGCCCCATCATTCCTGGAACAGCAACCATCTGGTTTCCAATCTGGTGGTGTTTCAGCTCCAGCGCCACTCGGATCACCACGCTCACCCTGGTCGCAGCTACCAGTCGCTTCGCGACTTTCCAGATCTGCCCAGGCTTCCTTCGGGTTACTTCGGGATGTTCGTCGTGGCCTACCTGCCACCGTTGTGGTTTCACTTGATGGATCGACGGGTTGTTCAAGCGACAAACGCGGATCCGGAGCGCATCAACTTCATGCCCGAGCGGCGTGATGCGCTGATGTTGCGTCTGGGTTTGTAAAAAGATCAACCGTTGCTCCCCTTCACGCAACTGGTTCTGAAAGACCACGCGAGACTGGTCCAGGATATCTGAGGCGCGTCTTTTTCAACATGCTCACGGCATGCGAATGGCGAGCATGGTGCAGTCATCTTCGAGGACGTCTGTGCCGGTGAAGTCAGCCACTTGTGCACGCACATGATCGAGCAAATCTCCAGATGCTTGCGGTGGCAGGCTGTCCAGCATCCCCAAGCAGCGTTCTTCGGTGAACTCTTCTTCCTGTGAATTGTGGGCTTCAGTCACACCGTCGGTGTAGCAGAACAAGGTCTCACCACGGCAGAGCTGAATTTGCATTGACTTGTATTCGCAACCAGGAAACGCCCCCACAAGTGGACCTCGAGGGATGGGCAGCATGCGCGATGCTCCCGGATGAACGAGCATCGGTGCACAGTGGCCGCCGTTGGAATAGGTGATCGTTCGGCTGGGGATCTCCAGGATTCCACAAAACATGGTGACGAAAATATTGGCGTCGTTGCCGTTGCAGAGTTGCGCATTGAGTTCGCTGAGCAAGGCGTGCGGCTCTGTGATTCCCATGGCCAGCACCCGGATCAGCCCCACCGCGCGCGCCATGAATAGCGCAGATGCGATGCCGTGGCCCGAGACATCGGCAATGCAGAAAAAAAGGTGATCTTCCCGAACAAAGAAGGCGTCGAAGAAGTCGCCACCCACGGCCGATGCAGGTTCCATCAGTCCACAGATGTCCAGGTCGGTTCGGTGTCCGAACAGAGGGCGCTGCAGCGGAAGCATGCTGATTTGCAATTGACGCGCAATCTGCAGCTCTTTGGTGAGGTGTTCGACTTCCAGTTGGCCGCGCTGCGCCTGCAACGCTTGCTCCTTGGATTTGCGGACACGATCGCTCAGGATGATCCGGAAATTCTCGGCAACGCCGTTCAGCGTCATCAGGTCCCCCCAGAAGACCTCTTGTGGAATTCGCAGCACGCGCGCGTCGGTGAGCGCAATGACAAGCGTGGAAACAGGCTTCCCATCAATTGCGGAGAGCTCGCCGATGCATTGGCCCAAGGGGACCGTGACCGGCTCCTGTGCCCTGCGCTGGTAGCCCAGGTGAGCGACCACGGTACCGCTGAGTGCGATGTAGACGCTGCGATTGCTTTGACCGGGCAGCAGCAACGGCGTGTTCGCGGCCACTTCAAGCAGTTCGCAAACCTGCAACACCGCATCGAGGGCTGGTGGCGGTGCGTCCTTGAACAAGGGGATCCAGGAAAGATTGCGAACGCGACGCTCAACACCAGACCATCGTGTGTTTCCTCCGACGTCAATGGGTCGCCGCTCTCGGCCAGCTGCGCGAGTCGGAAAGGGACGAGTCGATTCGGTTTTTGGACTGTCAAACTGAAACAGGATGTCGATGTGGTTTTGGCCACTGGTACGGCGGTAGGCCAGCCGGCTCGCGCTCTGCTTCATCATGACCAGTCCCAGCCCGCCAGGTTCGGCCTCTGCGAGACTCCGAGCCCGGACTTTCGGCGTTGCAGAGGTTGGATCGAAGGGCCTGCCGCTGTCGGCGACGGACAAGGTCACGAGGGTCTGGTCGTGCGAGGTCGCCAGCGAAAGTTGAATTGCCAGAGGCTCCCTGGCAACTTCGGGGCCGCCATGGGTCACGCAGTTGGCGACAACTTCGTTCAGGCACAGATCGAGGCGGGGCAGGACCTCCTCAGGGATGGCCCACGAAACAGCGTGAGACTCCAGCCATGCAGATACCTGCCGCAAGACCGACAGGTGCGCCGGCACTCTGATTTCAACGATCTGCCTGGAGAAAGGAGTTTCCATGTCTGATCACGCCAGCGCTGCGCAATCGGCCTGCAAGGCGTCTGCAAAGGTTGGAATGAGCGTGTCAATGCCTGTCGTTTCGAGTGTCTTGTGGACCGCCCTGTTGCTGCCAACGAAGATCACCATGCGCCCGCCGCGTTGTTGGATCAGCTTGGCATTGGTGATCAGTTCGCGAATGCCGAACGACACCAGGAAGGTCACTTCACTCAAATCCACAACGACGTTTCGCGTTGTCGAGGCCGAGAGTTCTGCGAAAGTGGTGGAAACAGCATCAATGCCTGCGATGTCCAGACGACCGGTCAAACGGATGTGGCGCAAAGATTCGTTGGTGTCTTGGAATGTGATCGACATCGCATGTCATCCGTAAAGCTTCGAAGGAGCCGTTGAAATCACCCCCGTCTGATGCGGGACGCAGGTGAGTGTTGTCCTGGAGATACGTTACATTGGGCACGCGCCCAATGCGAACGTCAATCAGCCTGTGCCTTGAGCATCTGGAGTCGTGGCGCATGGTATCCATTCCGTTCTTTGTCGAAGAGGAGTCAGCATGTCTGTCAGCTATGAAGACGTTGGGGACGATCTGCGCCGGATCATGATTTTCGGGCGTCTGGACATGGAGGGCGCAGACTCGCTCTCGCCGCGGATCATGGAGCTGGCCGGAGGGCCGAAGAAGGGCGTGATCATCGATCTCTCCGGCGTGCGGTTTCTCGCCTCGGTCGGCGTCCGCATTTTGGTTGAATGCGCCAAAGCCGTGCGGGAGCGTGGCGGGAAACTCGTGGTTGTTGTGGCCCAGGGCTCGTCGGTGTCGATGAGTCTCAACGCAACCGGAATCGACGAGTTGATCCCGGTTTTCACGAACAATGTCGAGGCTGGGCAAGCAGCGCTCCATTGAACTGCGGGTTGGTGCGGCTGCGCAGCATGGCGCGCACGGCCCCAGGTTCATGCCGAAACTGGCACCTTGGCAAACACCGGCAAGGACGACAAGGCGCGCTGCCCGCAAGCGGGCATGAACAAGTACGCGTCCAGGCCACTGTCCGCCCGGCGTTCTGCAGCGCAAATGGTGTTTGACCCCAACAAATGACGGGTTTTACGGGCCCACCATCACGGATAGAGATGCCTCACCTTCGGGCAAACTCATGAAAAGACCCGTGGAGAGTTTTATGGAATGTCGTCGTTGGGATTCCAGGTGGTTGCTGCTGACGGCGCAACTCCTTCTTGTGTTCTGGGCCGCGCCAACCGCCGCCCAGCCGCTGCGCATTGCGGTGGCCCAATTGCCTTACTTTTCGCCTGCCCTTGTTGCTGGCTGGCAGGGTTTTTTTGCCGCCGAGGGTCTGGCGGTGGAAATCCTGCCTTGCGTCAACGGACGTCGTTGCCTCAAACACCTGACCGACAAAGAGGTGGACGTCGCCACCGTGGCAGACACGCCCATCGTGACAGCCGTGCATGAAGGGCTGCCCTTCCAAATTCTGGCGACGATGACCACGTCTCGCGACAAAAGCTTTGTCGTGCGCGCCGACCGGGGAATCGCATTGCCTGCCGACCTGCGCGGCAAGCGCATTGGCTACGTGCGGGGCACCACCGGCCACTATTTCACCGACACCTTCCTCACCTTCCACGGCATTGGCCTGGATCAGGTCACCTTGGTCGAACTGGATTCGGCCCGGGCGCCGCAGCAACTGGCCGAGGGTGAGGTCGATGCGGCTGGCCTGTACGCGCCGCATGGTCCGGAGGCCATGCGTTTGCTGGGAGGCAAGGGCCGTGTGTTGCCGGCGCCGCGGCTGTACACGGCGACCATGAATCTCGTGGTCAAACCCGGTCTGAGCGATGCCGATGCCGTCAAGCTGCTGCGCGCGTTGCAGCGCGCCACCGATTTCCTGCGCGCTGACCAGCCTCGCGCGCAGGCGCTGGTGGCCAGCCAGCTCAAGCTGGACCCGAAGGTGGTCAACGAGGCCTGGGAGCTGATGAGCTTTCGCCTGTCGCTGGGGCAATCGCTGCTGACCACGCTGGAGGCCGAGTCGCGATGGATGCGCCGCACCGGCCAGGTGAAAGGCGATGCTTCGCCCGATTTCCTGTCGCGCATGCGCCCGGGGCCACTGCGCTCGGTGGACCCGACGGCCGTCACGCTGGTGGATTGAGGGCCGTCCATGCTGCGTTGGCTGATCGTCTTCTACCTGGCCTTGACCCTGGGCGTGGGGGGCCTGAAGTTGGTGCTGCAGACGGGCAGCGCGGCGCGCGTGGCGCAGCTTGAAGAGCAGATGCAGGCCACGCGAAAGGCCACGCACGACGCCAATGCCCTGCTGGTGTTGACCCACGAATACATGCTGCGCGGCACTGAGCGGTCCGCCAGTCAGTGGCAGGCCGCGCACCGCGCGCTGACCCAGGCCGTGGTCCAGGCCATCCCGGTCGGGTCCAGCGACGAAGACTTCGATGAGCTGCAAGACACCACCGCCAACCTCACCGCGATTTTCGAGAGCCTGAGCCGGGACGTTCCCGACCTGGCGCCGGGGCTGGCTGCCGAGCGCCGCTCGATGCTGGTGGACCAGATCCTGTCTGAAACCCGACTGGTCAGCGACCTGGCCTACCGGCGCGATGGCACCCTGTTCGGGCAATTGCAGGCAGAAGCCGCCAGCCTGCGCCAGCGTGACGGGCTGCTGAACTGGCTGTGGCTGGCGTCATCGCTTTTCCTGGTCTGGCTGTTGTTGGTGCGCGTGCTGCGCCCGGTGGCGCTGCTGCAGGCTGCGGCGCAGTCGGTGCAGGCTGGTGACCTGCAGGCACGCTGCGACCACGAGAGCCGCGACGAACTGGGCCAGTTGGCTGTCAGCATCAATGCCATGACCGATACCCTGGCGCGTGCCCAAGAGCGCATGGCACTGGCTGTGGAAAGTGCGGCCATGGGCGTGTGGGAGTACGACCTGCAGACCGGCACCCTGCTCTGGGATGACCAGATGTTTGCGCTGTACGGGCGGAGCCGCACGGGCGATGCCGAGCCCTATGCGCTGTGGAGCAGCAGCCTGCACCCCGAAGACCGGGCCGCCTCTGAACAGGCAACGCAGGATGCCATCAGTGGCCAGAAACCGTTCGACATCCAGTTCCGCATCCTGCTGCCCGATCGCAGCGTGCGGCACCTCAAGGCCGCCGCGCACGTCGTGCGTGATTCAAAAGGCACTGCCCTGCGCATGATCGGCGTCAACACCGACGTCACCGATCAGGTCACCACCTCGGCCGTGCGGGATGAGCAGGCGGCGTTGCTGCAGCGCGTCGGCCAACTGGCCTCGATCGGCGGGTGGCGTCTCGATCTGAGCGCTGGCACGCTCTATTGGGACGAGCAGACCCGGCGCATCCATGAGGTACCGGCAGACTTTGTGCCCGACCTCGCCACAGCCATCAACTTCTATGCCCCCGAACACCACGAATTGATTTCCAGCGCTGTGCAGCACGCCGTGGAAACCGGCGAGAGCTGGGATCTGGAGCTGCGCCTGGTCACGTTCACCGGCCGCCACATCTGGGTGCGCGCCTTGGGCGAGGTGGAGTACGTCAACGGAAAAGCCGCTGTCCTTGTCGGAGCCTTCCAGGACATCACCGAGCGGCAGCAGGCGGCGCAGGCGCTGCAGAAAGCGAAGGCCGCGGCGGAGTCGGCCAGCGCCGCCAAGAGCGCGTTCCTGGCCAACATGAGCCACGAGATCCGCACGCCATTGAACGCCGTGCTGGGCATGCACAGGATGTTGCAGAACACCGATCTCAAGCCCGTCCAGAGCGATCTGCTGGGCAAGGCCAACCAGGCCGGACATGGGTTGATGGACATCATCAATGACGTGCTGGACCTGGCCAAGATCGAGGCTGGAGAGCTGTCGATGCATGCACGGCCGTTCCAGCCCAGGCAGCTGTTCGAGGAGCTGATGGACATTCACGGTGTGGTGGCACAGGCCAAGGGTTTGAAACTGACGCTGGACACCGCTGCAGACTTGCCCGCGTGGATTGCCGGGGACCGCTTTCGTCTGCGACAGGTGCTCAGCAACCTGTTGGGCAATGCGCTCAAGTTCACGGTGACTGGCGAGGTGAATCTGTCCACACGGGTGCGACTGGATGCCTCGCAGTCATGGATAGAGCTCGTGGTTCGTGACAGCGGTGTGGGCATTTCAGAAGAGGCGATCGGTCGCCTGTTCACGCCCTTTGTGCAGGCCGACGAGAGCACCACACGCCAGTTTGGCGGCACCGGGCTGGGGCTTTCCATCGTTCGCAACCTGGCGCAGATGATGGGCGGTGATGCTCAGGTCAGCAGCACGCTGGGCGTGGGCAGTGAATTTTCGATCACCTTGCCGCTGGTCGAGGCGGACGAGGATTTGGTGGCTCAGGCCAATCGGGCGAGCCGGCCCATCGAAGTGGCTTTGATGTGCGCCGACGAGGACCAGTGCCTGGACATGAGGCAGCGCCTCACTGCAATTGACTGGAAGTGCTTCAGACCCATGGCCGCAGAGATCGGCGAGCCCGATGTGCTCCTTGTGGACGCGGCGCTGGGCAACGAGGGTGCTGTGAAGCTTCGAGAGCTGGTGGATGTTGCAAAGGCCCAAGGCCATGATTTGCCGGCCATCTTGCTCGGTGATTCGCAGGAGCTGGAGGTGATGGAGAGTCTCGCGTTACCGCTGCACCGGGTGGTTCAAAAACCAGCCGACATGTCCAGAATCTTCAATTTGGTGGTCGAGGTTCTGGCGCTGGGCGAGGATTCTCAGGACCGCCTGATTGGAACCACCAGCGCCATCGATGGCGGTATCCATTGGCTGCAAGGGGCGCGCATCCTCGTGGTCGACGACAGCGAGATCAATCTGGAGATTGCCGTGGCACTGCTGCGGCAGCAAGGGGCCAGTTGCCACACCTGCGTCAACGGCCAGGAAGCGGCTGACTGGCTGCTGGCCCATCCCGACGAGGTGGATGCCGTGCTCATGGACGTGCAGATGCCGGTGCTGGACGGCCTGCAAGCGACCCGCCTCATCAAGTCGCATGCGGCATTCAAGAGCCTGCCGGTGATTGCGCTGACCGCCGGTGCACTCGACAGCGAACGCCTCAGAGCCAAAGCGGCCGGCATGGACGACTTCCTCACCAAGCCGCTGGAGCCTCTGGATGTGGTGAAGCTGTTGCGCAGCAGGATCGGCTTGTACAGGGGCAAGGCACCGCAGGTGGTGCTGAGCCATTCAGATGAAGGAGCCGTCTCTTTGGACGCACCCGCGTCGCAGCCCTGGCCCGACATTGCGGGCATCGACACAACCTTGGCCATGGCGTACTCGAGCAACAGTGTTGTGCTCTTCAACAAGCTGCTCGCGTTGGTGCAAAAGAACTACTCGGCCTGGGGGGCGACCTGGCTTGAACTGGCGAACCAGAAGGGCGCCGGGATCAACGCCGATTTGTGCGCCAGCCTGCACAAGTTGCGCGGCAGTGCAGGGATGTTGGGCGCTGCCGAACTGGCTGCGGTGGCCGGGCAAGCTGAAAGTTCCATTCTCGGTGGGACTGTCTTGCCTGTGGACGCTGTACGGAGGGTGGCCAAGGTCCTTGACGATCTGTTGGCTCACGTCGAAGATCACATGTGTGTATGGATACCGAATGAGACCCTGGTACTGGATGCTGGTCCCTTGACCCAGGCTGGCCGAGAAAAGCTCGCCACGCTCGCCGGGCTGTTGTCCAAGTGTGACCTGGACGCGATCGATCTTGGCTTGGCTCTGAGGCAGGAGCTGGTCAGCTTGCTGGGGCATGACGACGCCGAGAGACTTCTCCAGAAAATCGACGAACTCGACTTCAATACAGCGCACACACTTCTCATCAGCAAGCTGCAGCCACCTGAATTGGCTGCAAGGTAGGGGCAAAGTGGCCCAGGGAGTCCAGAGGTTGACCATGCATGACAACGTTGAAATATCCCGATTGAACGGTGCCGTGGGGCGGGTGCTGCTGGTGGAAGACGACGATGTGCAGCGTGCGGGCATGGCGCAATGGCTTCGCGACGATGGACTGCTCGTGGATGAATGCTCGACCGTGGAGCAAGCGGTGGCGAGGTACCAAGGCCAGGAATTTGACGTCGTCGTCACAGACCTGCGCCTGGACAGTGGCTCGGGCCTGGATCTGATTCGCCAGATTCGCGAAACGGACGACTGTGCAAGCGCTGTTGTGGTGACGCAATACGCCGACATGGCGGCAGCTGTGGCTACCCTCAGGGAGGGTGCAACCGACTTTTTGGCCAAGCCATTTCAGGCTGACGAGCTCTGCGCCTCTGTGCACCGCGCCCTCGGTTGCAGGGCCATCAGCAAAAGCCGCAACCAACAGCGTTTGACCCTGCAAGTGCAGAACCTGCAACTGCAGCAATCGAACGAACAACTGCAAATCTTCGCGGGCCGTGTGGCGCACGACCTGCGTGCACCTGTGCGTTCTACCCGCCTCTGGGCTCAGTTTGCCGCTGAAGCGCTGGAGGCTGGCGATGTTGGAAACGCGGGTCAATACCTCAGCTCCACCATCAAGTCGATCGGCACCGGTACGGCCATCATCGACAGTTTGCTGGCGCTCTCAAAATCCGATGTGCTTCAACTCAGTCTTGAGGAGTTCTCGCCAAGCACTGCTGTGGAGACCATTGTCGAGTCGTGCCGCATGGAATTCGGCGACCGGACTTTCAATGTAACAACGGAGATTGAAGGCGCTGTGACGGGTGATCCGGTGTTGCTGGGCGTCGCTTTGACCAACCTGATTCACAACGCCTTCAAGTACAGCTCGCAACAAAGCGCACCTCAGATCCAGATTGGAGGAAGGCCTTCTGGACAGGGCTACCGCTTCACGATTCAGGACAACGGCATCGGCATAGACCCGCAGCAGAAGGATCGACTCTTCCGACCTTTTGTTCGTCTGCAGTCGGCGGGACATTTCAGCGGGGAAGGACTGGGTTTGACCACCGTCAAGAAAATCATCGAACGGCACGGTGGTGCGGTTTATCTGGACTCGACCTTGGGCAACGGGACGACCGCCATCATCGACTTGCCGGTGGCCTTCACTGACTCGCAAGAACAACTGTCGGCCGTGCAGGGCAAGGGGTGACCATGACACCTGATGTGAAAACCACTGTGTCTGACGCCCTCGCGTTCATGGTGGTTGATGACGACCAGATCCTGGTGCATTCTCTGGCGCGCGCCTTGCGGCCATTGGGCAAGGTGGCGTTCTCAAACGACTTCGACTCCGTTCATCTCACGGCTGCCAATGCCCGGCCCCGGGTGATGCTGATCGATATCGATCTGCCTTCGGTCACAGGCATCGAAATCGCCCGACGTATCCGGTCCAATCCAGAGATGGACGGTGTTTACATTCTCATGATGACATCGCACCGCAGCGAAGCCGTGCTCAAGCAGGTAGCGGGCCTGGATGTGGACGGGTTGCTTCAGAAGCCGATGGACATGCCCGCTTTGCTCGTTCGCATGCAGGCACTTCTGGACGCCCCGAGAACCGGGCCGCGATCGTCAGGCAACTGACCCCTTGCGCCTGCCGGCAGTCGTTCCGTAACCCAAAGTCCGTGCTTGCGTCGAACGCCGGCACCTCTTCAGACCCACCGCCTCAAACCGTCCCCTTCCCCAGCTGCTTCAACACCTCCGCCTGAAAATCCCCACCCTCGCTTTGCGCCATGAACTCGGCGGCAGAGCCTTCAAACCGCACCGCGCCCTGGTGCAGCAGCATCAGCCGGTCGGCATGTCGGGTTTCTTCGATCAGGTGGGTGGCCCAGAGCACGCCCATGCCCCGGCTCTGGCAGAGGCCGCGCACGGTGTCCAGCAGTTGCTGGCGTGAGGCCGGGTCCAGGCCCACGGTGGCTTCGTCCATCAGCAGCACGCGGGGCTCGTGCAAGAGCGCGCGGATCAACTCGATCTTGCGACGGGTGCCGCCCGAGAGGCTGCGCACCACGGCCTTGGCCTGGTCGCTCAAGCCCATCGCTTCCAGCAAATTGGCAATGCGTGTGTTGGCCAGTTTGCGCGGCATGCCGTGCAGGTCGGTGTGGAAGTGCAGATTGGCCATCACGCTCAGGTCCATGTCGAGCGCGCTTTGTTGGAACACCACGCCCAGCCCGGCCAGCGCCCGGCTGGGGTGCTGGCGCATGTCGTGGCCGAGCACTTCGATGCTGCCCTGGTCGGGCGTGAAAAGGCCGGTGAGCAGTTGCAGCAGGGTGGACTTGCCAGCACCGTTCGGCCCCAGCAGGGCCACCATTTCGCCGGCACGCAGGGTCACGTCCACGCCCTTGAGCGCGGGTTTGGCGCCGTAGGACTTGTGCAGGTTGCTGGCCTGGAGCAGGGTGGCGGCGGTGTGAATGGGGAGGTCGGTCATCGGGATGATCAGGCGCCGGGGGCCCTGGCCAGCAGTTTCATGCGCTGCAGCAGGCGCTTTTCGCGCTCCACGGTGTCCAGCACGGCCTGGCGGTAGTCGCGGGTGTTGAGGTAGTCCAGTGTTTGATCGTAGCGGGCCAGCTCCTGCAGATGCCGGTCGCTTTGCATGGCTTGCGCAAACGCATTGTGCAGGCGCTGCACCACGGCCTCGGGTGTGCCGTGCGGCGCGGCCAGGCCCCAGGGTGAGGTGTAGACGGACTGCTCGTAGCCCAGCTCGCGCAGCGTGGGCGCGTCGGGCCAGCGCGGGCTGCGCTGCGCACTGAAGATGGCCAGCACGCGGATCTTGCCCTGATCGACCCAGGGCGCGAACCCGGTGGAGTTCACACCCGCCATCACCTGGCCGCCCGCCACGCCGAGCATCTGGTCGGCGGTGCCGCGGTAGGGCACGTGCACGTATCGGATGTTGTTCTGCAGCAGGATTTCTTCGGTGGCCAGGTGGGCCGTGGTGCCGATGCCGGTGGAGCCCAGGATGAGTTCACCCGGGTGGGTCTTGGCCCACGCCAGCAGGTCGTTGAAGCTCTTCCAGGGGCTGCCGGCGGGCACCAGCACGCCAAAGGTGGTGCCCGAAACCTGCACGATCGGGCTCAGGTCCGCCACCGGGTCCCAGGGCACCTTGTTCATGAGCGCGTGGCGGTACACGGTGATGGGCACCTGGCCGATGGTGTAACCGTCGGGCTCGGCCGCCTTGAGCAGTGGCGCGACCTGCGTGCCGGCTGCGCCCGGCTTGTTGAGGATGATGATGGGCTGGCCCAGGAGCGGCGCGGCTTCTTCGCAGAGGATGCGCAGCGTGAGGTCGGTCGCGCCGCCAGCGGGCCAGGGCACGATGAGCTGGATGGGGCGCTGTGGAAACGCGCCGGTGGCGCGAGCAAGCGCACTGTGTGCCAGACCCGACGCACCGAGTGCGCAGCCGGCGCCCCACCCCAGGAACTGCCTGCGCGAAGCGAGCGGCTGCGCGGGGCCAGGTGGTGGGAAGCGGTGTGTCATCGGGTGTGCCGTTTTGTCTCAGGGTTTGTCCGTAGCCGAGGGCCCGGGTTCGCTGCAAGCATGCTTTGGCACGCCTTTGCAGGCAATTTCCACGCCTGTTGCGCTGGCATTGTTTTTGCACAACTGCACCGCGCCCACAACAATTCAAGGAGACCCGCCGATGCTACGTTCCACACCGGTCGCACCCACGCCGCACAGGCTCCGTCGCCTCGCGTGGGTGGTCTTGCTCGGCTGTGCGGTGGGTTCACCGCTGGCTGCGCTGGCGCAGGGCAAGGTGTATGTGTCCAGCGAGAAGGACAACAAGATTCACGTGTTCGACGTCAGGGGCGAGCGACTCGCGGCCATCGACACCTGCGAGCGCCCGCGCCACATGATGTTCAACGCCAACCGCAGCCAGATCTACGTGTGCTGTGGCGACAGCAACCAGCTCGGTGTGGTGGACACGGCCACCGGCAAGATGACCGGGACTGTTCCATTGGGGGACAGTCCAGAGATTTTTGACCTCAGCCCCGATGGCAAAACGGTCTATGTGTCGATCGAAGACGAAAGCGTGATGGCCGCCTACGACCTGGCCACGAAGAAGCCCCTGTTCGAGGTCAAGACCGGTGGGGAGCCCGAAGGTGTGCTGGTCACGGCCGACGGCAAGTTCGCCTACGTCACCTCCGAGGTGGCCAACGTGGTTCACTACATCGATCTCGGTCAGAAGAAGGTGCTGAAGAACATCAAGGTGGGCAAGCGGCCGCGCCGCTTCGTGCTGGCCGAAGGCGGCGCCGAGCTCTGGGTCACCAACGAGCTCGACGCCACCGTGAGCGTGGTCAGCACCAAAGACCACACCGTGAAGGCCACGGTCAGGTTCGCGGTGCAGGGCATGCGCGAGGCCGACATCACGCCCGTGGGCATGACGCTGAGCCCGGACGGCAAGACCATGTGGGTGGGCCTGGGCAAGGCCAACCACGTGGCCGAGGTGGATGTGGCCAGCAAGAAGGTGGGCCGCCAGGTGCTGGTGGGCAAACGCGCCTGGGGCCTCACCCTGCACCCCGATGGCAAGACGCTGTATGTGACCAACGGCCTGTCTGACGACATGACACTGGTGGACACCGCGAGTGCGAAAGCCATCAAGACCGTGGCCGTGGGACGCGTGCCGCACAGCGTGCTGGTGCAGCCCTGATGGCGGTGTCCCACTTGCAACGGGCCGTGGCCATGCTTGCGATGCTCTCCTCGCTGGCCTGGCCGGCTGCGCAGGCCGCAAGCACCCAGATGACCCTGGCGGTGATCTCGCTGGCTGGTGACGCACGCTACGCCAACCGGCGCATGGAACGCGGCTACCCCGGCCACCCGCAGGGTCGGGCATTGCAGGGCGTGCAGCTGGCGCTGGAAGAGGCCGCGTTCGAGCTCGACACCGCAGGCATTGCACTGACCGTGCGCGACGTGGTGCTGCCCGACATGGCGGCACTGCCCAAGGCCCTGGCCGATTTGAAGGCCGCCAAGGTGCAGCACCTGGTGGCCGACCTGCCGCTGGCCGAGCTGCGCCAGCTGGTGCAGACCGCACCCGCTGCACTCGGCGGTGCGGTGGTGTTCAACACCGGCCTGGACGACGACAGCCTGCGCGCACAGAACTGCGCTGCCCACCTGCTGCACACGCTGCCCAGCGCGAGCATGCGGGCCGACACCCTGGCGCAGTACCTGGCCGCGCGCAACTGGCGCAAGGTCCTGTTGCTGCAAGGCCCCGAGCCCGGTGATGTTTTGATGGGCGAGGCCTTCAACCGCGCGGCCAAACGCTATGGACTGAAGATCACGCAGACCAAACCTTTCAAGCTCAGTGGTGACCCGCGCGAGCGCGACCTGGCCAACACCCGGCTGCTCACCGGCGAGCGCGAGCACGAGGTGGTGGCGGTGATGGATGCCAACGGCGAGTTCGCCCGCACCGTGCCCTACGCCACGCAGTGGCCGCGCCCGGTGGTGGGTGCCAGCGGCCTGGTGGCGCAGGCCTGGCATCCGCAATGGGAGCGCAACGGAGGCCCGCAGCTCACAAGGCGTTTCCAGAAGCTCGCACAGCGCTCCATGCAGGGCCACGACTGGGCCGCCTGGGCCGCCGGCAAGGCCGTGGCCGCTGTGCTGGTGGACGACCCCAAGGCGGCCGTGCCGCAGCAGCTCAAGAAGCTGCGCAGTGGCGCGGTCGTGATCGACGGCTTCAAGGGTCCGCGCCTGACCTTCCGCGCGTGGGACGGCCAGCTGCGCCAGCCCATGTTTGTGAGCCACGTGGACGGCGTGGTCGGCCTCGCTCCGCTGGAGGGTGTGCTGCATCCCAGGGAAGTGCTCGACACGCTGGGCGTGGACGAACAGGAAAGTGCATGCAAACAGCGACTCTGATACCACCGCCGAATCAGCCCTCCATGCCCCTGCACCTGGCACGCGCGCTGCGCGCCGTGGTGGGCCGCGAGATCGGGCGCTTCCTGCGTCAGCCCTCTCGCCTGGGCTCGGCGCTGGTTCGCCCGCTGCTCTGGTTTGTGGTGTTCGCGGCGGGCTTTCACAACGTGTTCGGCGTGGCGATCATCCCGCCCTACGAAACCTACATCGAATACAAGGTGTACATGGTGCCTGGCTTGCTGGGCATGGTGGCGCTCTTCAACGGCATGCAGAGTTCGCTCTCCATGGTGTACGACCGCGAAATGGGCGTGATGCGCCTGCTGCTTACCGCGCCGCTGGCGCGCGGCTGGTTGCTGGCTTTCAAGTTGCTCGCGGGCACCTGCCTGTCGGTGCTGCAGATGGTGGTGTTCCTCGGCATTGCCTGGGCCTTCGGGGTCGAGATCGCGCTCTGGCATCTGCCCGGTCTGCTGGTGGCCATGGCGTGCGGCGCCACGCTGTTGGCGGCGCTGGGCCTCATGCTCTCGGTCTACGTGAAGCAGCTGGAGAATTTCGCCGGCACCATGAACTTCGTGATCTTCCCCATGTTTTTCATCAGCCCCGCGCTCTACCCGTTGTGGAAGCTGGAGGAGTCGGGGGCTTACTGGTTGCTCAAGCTCGCCGAGTTCAACCCCTTCACCCACGCGGTGGAGGCCATGCGGTTCGCGATGTACGGCCAGTTCAACGCCACGTCGTGGGCGGTGGTGGTGGTGTGCAGCATCGCGTTTTTTGTACTCGCCTTGTGGGGCTACGACCCGCAGCGCGGCTGGATCCGCCAGAAGGGTTCCTGAAAGGTCTTCATGACACACGACAACACCCGACGATTGCTCCTGGGCGCTGCGCTGGGCGCAGCCAGCGCCCCGCTGTGGGCTGCGGTGGACCACACCGGCGGCGACCCGCTGGGCTCCATGCAGTGGCCCGGTCTGCGCAAGCAGTACCTGGGCGATGCGCCCATGCGCTTCTCCAACGCGGTGGTGGTGAGCGGGCCGACCTTTGCCGACGATGCGATGAACGTGCCGCTGCTGGTGGACGCGCGCGGTCTTGCCGACACAGGCGGTGGTGTGGCCCGCATCCAGGTGGTGGTGGACCGCAACCCGGTGCGCGAGGTGCTCATGTTCGAGCCGCTCAAGGCCTTGCCCATGCTGGCGTTTCGCATCCGCATGGAACAGGCATCACCGGTGCGCGCGCTGGTGCAGACGCGCGACGGGGCCTGGCACGTGGGCAGCACCTGGGTTCAGGCGGCCGGTGGCGGCTGCACGGTGCCCGGCGCCACGCGCGCCGACGGCTCGTGGAGCCGCACGCTCAACCAGGTGCAGGCGCGCTTTTTCAACAACGTGATTGAAGGCAGCCGCCGCTTGCGCGTGCGGGTGATGCATCCCATGGACACGGGCCTGGTGGCCGGCATCCCCGCCTTCTACATCGAGCAACTGCAGTTGGTGGACGGCGCAGGCGCGCCCTGGTGGCGGCTTGCGCTGCACGAGCCGGTGTCGGAAAACCCGCTCATCACCCTGGAGTTGCCGCCGCAATATGGCAGCGGATTCCGCCTCACGGGTCGTGACAACAACGGCAACCGCATCGACGCCGAGGTGAGCGCTTGAGGGCGTTGATGCTGTGGCTGCTCGCCGCCTGCGCCGGCGCAGCCCTGGCACAGGCCAGGTCCGACATGGCCCGTCTGGAATACGACCTGCGCCCGCGCCAGATCGCCGAACGCACCTGGGTCATCGAAGGCGCGGTGGAAGATTTTTCGCGCGCCAACGGCTGCAACATCATCAACACCGCGTTCATCGCCACCGGCGCGGGCGTGGTGGTCGTCAACACCGGCCCTTCGCGCCTTTACGGAGAGCAGCAGCGCCGCGCCGTCGAGCGCATCACACGCGAGCCGGTGGTGCGCGTGCTCAGCCTCAACCTGCACCCCGACTACTTCTTCGGCAACCAGGCCTGGGCCGACCGGCCCACGCAGGCGCTGCCCGGCAGCATCAACGGCATGCAGGCCGAAGGCCGCGCCTACGCCGACAACCTCTACCGCCTGTGCGGCGACTGGATGAAGGGAACCGAGTCAACACCCTCGCGACAGGCCATTGAGCCCGGGGTGCTGCAGATCGGCGCCCACAAGCTGGAGCTGCGGCGCCTGAGCGGCCACACCGGCGACGACCTGGTGCTGATCGACCACACCAGCGGTGTGTTGTTCGCCGGTGGCCTTGTGTTTGCGCAGCGTGTGCCCACCACGCCCCACGCCGACTTCGATGCCTGGCAGGCCAGCCTGGACACGCTCTCCGAATGGATCAAGGCGGACAACATCCGCCAGGTGGTGCCGAGCCATGGCCCACTGCACAGCGGCCTGGGCGGCGTGGAGCAGACGCGCGACTGGCTGCGCTGGCTCACCACGCAAATGCGCGAGAGCGCCGAGCGCGGACTGGACTTGAGCGAGGTGCTGCGCCTGCCGGTGCCCGAGCGATTTCGAACCTGGGCGGCGCAGCCGGCCGAGCTGCACCGCAGCATCACGCAGTGGTACCCGCGTTACGAGCAGCAGGTGCTCGCAGCGCCTGCGCCCCGGCGCTGAGCGAGGCGCCGACTGTTGCAGGTCGACGGACTGTTGATTCATTTTTGAACACTGTCACCCCGGCGTGACATGTGCTGCGTGCGACATGGCGCAGTTGGAGCCACCTGCCGTGCGTCGAGTGCTCGAAAACCCTCGAAAAAACAGCCGCTGGCCGCTTCGCAAACGCTGGCACAGATGTTGCCATCCAAGACGTGTGCAGCCCACGGACCGACCTGTCGCGCGGGGCATCACAAGCCGCCGGGCATGTTGCACGGCAGCAGCCATCCAACCCACAGACGAGCAGGAGACACACTGTGAAACGCACCCTACTGAGCCTCATGATCATGGCCGCCACGGCCCACGTTGGCGCCCAGGGCGTCACCGACGCCATGATCGCCAACGACGCCAAGTCGCCCGAGAACGTGTTGAGCTGGGGTCTCGGTACCCAGGGTCAGCGCCACTCTGAACTCAACGGCATCACCGCGAAGAACATCAGCAAGCTGGTGCCTGTGTGGTCCATGTCTTTCGGGGGTGAAAAGCAGCGCGGCCAGCAGTCGCAGCCGCTGGTCAACAAGGGCAAGATGTTTGTGACGGCTTCCTACTCGCGCATCTACGCGGTGGACACCAAGACCGGCGAGAAGCTCTGGAAGTACGAGCACCGCCTCCCCGAAGGCATCATGCCCTGCTGCGACGTGATCAACCGCGGTGCCGCGCTCTACGACAACCTGGTGATCTTCGGCACGCTCGATGCGCAGCTGGTGGCGCTGGACCAGGACACCGGCAAGGTGGTGTGGCGCGAGAAGATCGACGACTATTCCGCCGGCTACAGCTACACCGCTGCGCCGCTGATTGCACAGGGCCTGCTCATGACCGGTGTCTCGGGCGGTGAGTTCGGTGTGGTCGGCCGCGTGGAAGCACGCGACCCCAAGACCGGCAAGATGGTGTGGACGCGCCCTGTGGTCGAAGGCCACATGGGCTACAAGGACGGCAAGGAAAACGGCATCTCCGGCACCACCAACGCATCGTGGCCAGGCGAGACCTGGAAAACCGGCGGCGCCACCCCGTGGCTGGGTGGCACCTACGACCCGCAGACCGGCCTGGCCTATTTCGGCACCGGCAACCCCGGCCCATGGAACAGCCATG
>JBBQSX010000007.1:0-42536 GCA_038213545.1 Burkholderiales bacterium | reverse complement strand
TTTGGCGTTAAAAATAATGCTTCAGATTTACACTTATCGGCAGGCTTGCCGCCGATGATTCGCGTTGATGGCGATGTTCGCCGCATCAATGTGGAACCCTTGGACCATAAACAGGTTCACGGCATGGTGTACGACATCATGAACGACAACCAGCGCAAGCAATACGAAGAGTTCCTGGAGTGCGACTTCTCGTTCGAGATTGAAGGCCT
Source organism: Burkholderiales bacterium (assembly GCA_038213545.1). Classification (GTDB taxonomy): domain Bacteria; phylum Pseudomonadota; class Gammaproteobacteria; order Burkholderiales; family Burkholderiaceae_C; genus Hydrogenophaga. The sequence continues at coordinate 42,327 of JBBQSX010000007.1, read as the reverse complement.
GGCCCGTTTCCGCGTCAACGCCTTCAACCACAACCGCGGCGCCGGCGCGGTGTTCCGCACCATCCCGAGCAAGATCCTCACGCTGGAGCAGCTCAACGCGCCCAAGATCTTCGGCGACCTTGCCTTGCGCCCGCGCGGTCTCGTGCTGGTGACCGGCCCGACCGGCTCAGGCAAGTCGACCACGCTGGCCGGCATGGTGAACCACCTCAACGAAACCGAGTACGGCCACATTCTCACGGTGGAAGACCCGGTGGAGTTTGTGCACGAATCCAAGAAGTGCCTGGTGAACCAGCGCGAAGTGGGACCGCACACCCTGAGCTTCTCCAATGCCTTGCGCTCGGCCCTGCGCGAAGACCCGGACGCGATCCTGGTGGGCGAAATGCGCGACCTGGAAACCATCCGCCTGGCCATGACGGCCGCAGAAACCGGCCACCTGGTGTTCGGCACGCTGCACACGTCGAGCGCGGCCAAGACCATCGACCGCATCATCGACGTGTTCCCCGCTGAAGAGAAAGACATGGTTCGTGCCATGTTGTCCGAATCCCTGGTGGCCGTGATTTCCCAAACTCTGTGCAAGACCAAAGATGGTTCGGGCCGCGTGGCAGCCCACGAAATCATGCTGGGCACCAGCGCCATCCGCAACCTGATCCGTGAGGCCAAGGTGGCACAGATGTACTCGGCCATCCAGACCGGCAGCAACGTGGGCATGCAGACACTCGACCAGAACCTCTCCGAGCTGGTCAAGCGCAACGTGATCAGCCCGGCCGAGGCGCGCGGCAAGGCAAAGATTCCGGAAAACTTCCCCGGCTGAGCACCAGAAGGCAGAACACATGGAACGCGACCAGGCATCGAAATTCGTCAACGATCTGCTGCGCCTGATGCTCAGCCGCAGCGGAAGCGACCTCTTCCTCACCGCCGACTTTCCGCCAGCCATCAAGGTGGACGGCTCGGTGATCAAGGTATCCCCGCAACCGCTGAACGCCTCACACACGCTGGCGCTCGCGCGCTCCATCATGAACGACAAGCAGGCGGCCGAGTTCGAGCGCACCAAGGAGTGCAACTTTGCGATTTCGCCCCCCGCTGTCGGACGCTTCCGTGTGAATGCCTTCATCCAGCAGGGCAAGGTCGGCATGGTGATGCGAACCATCCCTGCCGTGCTGCCCACCATCGACAAGCTCGGCCTGCCACAGGTGCTCAAGGACGTGGTGCTGGCCAAGCGCGGTCTTTGCATCCTTGTGGGAGCAACGGGTTCGGGCAAATCCACGTCGCTCGCGGCCATGGTCGACTGGCGCAATGAAAACACACACGGCCACATCATCACCATCGAAGATCCGGTGGAGTTTGTGCACCCGCACAAAAATTGCGTGGTAACGCAGCGCGAAGTGGGCCTGGACACCGACAGCTGGGAGGCCGCGCTGAAGAACACGCTGCGCCAAGCGCCCGACGTGATCCTGATGGGCGAGATCCGCGATCGCGAGACCATGGAGCATGCGATCCAGTTCAGCGAAACCGGTCACCTGTGTCTGGCCACGTTGCACGCCAACAGCTCCAACCAGGCGCTGGACCGCATCATCAACTTCTTCCCCGAAGAGCGTCGCGCCCAACTGCTGATGGACCTCTCGCTCAACCTGCGCGCCCTGGTGTCGCAACGTTTGATTCCGCGCCAGGACAACAAGGGTCGCCATGCCGCGGTGGAGATCATGTTGAACTCACCGCTGATCTCCGACCTGATCTTCAAGGGCGACGTCGCCGAGATCAAGGAGATCATGAAGAAGAGCACCCAGATGGGTATGCAGACCTTTGACCAGGCGCTCTTCCACGCGTTTGAGGCCAACCTGATCACGTTTGAAGATGCGCTGCGCAACGCAGACTCGATCAACGATCTGCGCCTGCAGATCAAGCTCAACAGCCAGCGGGCGAAAACGCTCGACCTGGCGGCGGGCACCGAGCACCTCACTATCGTGTGACCCCCCGCGCCGCGCCTTGCGGCGCGTCACCCCCCCACGGGGCAATGCCTGCGGCCTGGCGGAGCCAGTTCCGCGGCATTCTTGAATTGAAACCCTTCCAACCTCCGAGAGCTTTTCATGAGCAACATTGCTGAACGCACTTACGAATCCACGCCTTCTCGTCGCGTCGCCTTCATCGGCCTGGGCGTCATGGGCTATCCCATGGCGGGGCACCTGGCTCGCGCCGGGCATTCGGTGACGGTCTACAACCGGTCGAGTGCCAAGGCAGCAGCCTGGGTGGCCGAATTTGGTGGCGCGCACAAACCCACGCCGCGCGAAGCGGCGCAAGGTGCCGACATCGTGTTCTCCTGCGTGGGCAACGACGATGATTTGCGCTCCATCACGCTCGGAGCCGATGGTGCGTTCGCCGGCATGGCCTCTGGCGCGATTTTCGTGGACCACACCACGGCGTCGGCCGACGTTGCGCGCGAGCTGTACCAAGCCGCCAAGACGCTTGGTCTGTCGTTCGTGGATGCGCCTGTGTCGGGCGGTCAGGCCGGTGCTGTCAACGGCTTGCTGACCGTGATGTGTGGTGGTGATGCAGCGGCTTTCGATGCGGCGAAGCCCGCTGGCATGGCGTTCTCGCGCGCCTTCACGCTGCTGGGGGCATCGGGCGCTGGTCAGCTCACCAAGATGGTCAACCAGATCTCCATCGCCGGGATGGTGCAAGGCCTGTCCGAAGCCATTGCCTTTGGTCAGAAGGCCGGGCTGGACATGAACCAGGTTCTGGACGTTATCGGCAAGGGTGCGGCGCAGAGCTGGCAGCTCGACAACCGCGGCAAGACCATGGTCGCAGACAAGTTCGACTTCGGTTTTGCGGTGGACTGGATGCGCAAGGACCTTGGCCTGGTGCTCGACGAGGCCAGGCGCAACGGTGCCCGCCTGCCGGTCACCGCGCTGGTGGACCAGTTCTACGCCGATGTGCAGGCCCTGGGCGGCAACCGCCTGGACACATCCAGCCTGATCAAGCGGCTGAAGTAAGACTCCCCCCGCGCCACGCCTTCGGCGTGTCATCCCCCAGGGGGCAACACCTGCAGCCTGGCAAAGCCAGTTCCGCGGTGTTCTTGCCCGAGCCCGTTACCTGGCGGGCGCCGGCTGCATGCTCGCGAGTTCCTGCTCGGTGATGATCTCCAAGGTGCGCACCACGCGCGACACACCCGGTGTGTTGCGCGCCAGCTCGGTGGCGCGATCGGCTTCGCGCTGGGTCACGCGGCCCATCAAATACACCGTGCCACGCTCGGTGACCACCTTGAAGGCGCTGGCCGCGAGGTCTTTGGCATCCACCAGGGACGCCTTGAGGCGACCCGTGATCAGCGTGTCGGTGGCGCGCTCCTTGAGCGTCGGGCTGTTGGTCACGCCGAGTTCGTTGACGACCTCACGCACATTGCTCACGCCAGAGACGATCTGCGTGATCTGCGTTTTGACCGCCTCGCTGGCCGCCTCACCCGTGAGCAGGACGCGGCGGTTGTAGCTCGTCACGGCCACGCGAGCGCGGGCGTCACCGAGCTCGTCCTTCAGGCGGTTGTTCGATCTCAATTCGATGCCCTGGTCATCCAGCTGCGCGCCCGAAGTGCGGCGGTCCACCGCGACCAAGGCACCACCCACCGCGCCCCCCACGATCAGGGGCGCACAGGCCGACAGGCCGGCGGTCAGCGTCACGGCGGCGAGCACGGCAGCCGCAACACGGCTGCGAACGGCAAAAGGGAAATGGCTCATGGGGAACTCTCCTGTTCGTTGGTCAAGACGTCGGGCAAACCCAGCAGCTGGGCATCCACACCGTCGCAAATGCAGTGCAACACCAGGTGGTGCACCTCCAGAATTCGGGCCGCAAGGTCGTGCGGCACACAGATGTGCACGTCGGTGTCGCGCAGCAGCAGCGCGAGCTGTCCGCCGCGCGCACCGGTGAGCGCCACCACCGTCATGTCGCGCTCATGAGCGGCCTGCACCGCCGCCAGCACGTTGGATGAATTGCCCGAGGTGGTGAGCGCCAACAGCACATCGCCAGCCTGCCCGAGCGCTCGCACCTGGCGCGCGTAGACCGAGCTCACATCAAAATCGTTGGCGATGCCGGTGAGCACCGCAGCATCCGCCGAGAGCGAAAACGCCGCCAGCTCGGGGCGCTCCCGGTCGTAGCGGCCGACAAAGCTGGCAGCGAAGTGCTGTGCAGCAGCGGCCGATGCACCGTTACCGCACGACAGCACCTTGCCACCACCAGTGACGCTGGCCAGCACCGCGTTGGTGGCCGCCTCGACCACGGGCGCAAGCGACTGCGCACACTGGTATTTCAGGTCGGCGCTGTCGATGAACTGTTGCTGGATGCGTTGCAGAAGCATGGGGCGATCATAGCGGTGGGGTCTGTATCCAATTGCTCACGACGCGTCGAAGGCCGCACGCAACCAGTCAAGGTGGCCACTGCTGCCGTCGATGAGCACCACGTCGAAGCGGCATGGGGGTTCTGAGCCAAGCCGCAGCAAAAAGTGCCGCGCTGCAAACACGATGCGGCGCTGTTTGAGCGGTGTGACGCTGGCGCCCGCGCCGCCCTGGCGCTGGCTGGCGCGCTGGCGCACTTCAATGAAGACCAGCGTGCCATCGGGCTCACGCATAATCAAATCGATCTCGCCACCGCCACGCCCGGGCGTCTTGAAGTTGCGCTGAACCAGCCTCAATCCCCGGCGCTGCAGGTGCATCAGCGCGACTTCTTCGGCGGCATCACCCCGGGCTTTGGTGGTCGGTGCAGGCGCCTCAGGCGCCCCTTGTTTCCTGGAACTCCACATTGTCTGCAAGCACTCCATCCCTGTTGGCGGCCGCGCGCGACGCGGCGGCGCACCAGCATTATCCGCAGGGCGCGCTCTACATGGTCGCCACGCCCATTGGCAATCTGGCCGATATCGGGCTGCGCGCACTGCAGGTGCTCTCTCTGGTGGACACCGTGGCCTGCGAAGACACGCGCCACACCGCCGCGCTGTTGCAAGGCTACGGCCTGCACAAGCCGCTGCTGGCCCTGCACGAGCACAACGAAGCCGAGGCTGCACAAACCGTGGTGCAACGCCTGCAGGCTGGACAGCGCGTGGCCTATGTGAGCGATGCCGGCACACCTGGCGTGAGCGACCCCGGCGCGCGCCTGGTGGCGGCCGTGAACGCGGCGGGCTTGCGCAGCGTGCCGGTTCCCGGCGCCAGCAGCATCACCGCCTTGCTCAGCGTGTCGGGCACGGTGGCCGGCATGGGAGGCTGGGACGGGCGCTTCGTCTTCGCCGGGTTTCTGTCCAGCAAGGCCGCCGAGCGCCAGCGCGAAGTGCAGCTGCTGGGTGCCGATACGCGCGCCTGTGTGCTGCTCGAAGCCCCGCACCGCATTGAAGCGTTGGCCAAGGACCTCGGCTCACTCGGCGATCGCATGCTCACCGTGGGCCGGGAACTCACCAAACAGTTCGAGGAGGTGGCGCACCTCAAGGCGCAGGATTTCGTCGCCTGGTTGCTGGCCAATACCAACCGCACCCGAGGTGAGTTTGTGTTGCTGGTACACCCCCAGCCCGCACCAGCCGAGGCCGAAGGAGGCGTGGACGCCGCGGCTTTGCGCACGCTGGATGTGCTGCTGAAAGAGCTTCCCCTGAAGACGGCGGTGAAACTCTGTGCCGAGATCACCGGCCAGCCGCGCAACGCGCTGTACGACGCCGCGCTTTCGCGCCGTCAGGGCGCGGGCGAATCAAGCGACTGAATTCAGCGCACGACGCGCGCCATCGGATCGGCGCCGGAGCGGGGCGCGGCATCGCGCGGGGCCGGCGCATCGGGCACTTCGTGGGCCTGCACATCGACCACATCGCCCATGGGCTGGACAGGGCTGCGGCCTGGCCACGCGCCCTGGGTGTAGCGCTGCGAGGTCTGCCGGAACCGGTTGAACACCACAAAAGGTGCGGGTTTGCGCCCGGTGATCAGTGCCCACAGCGACATGCCCAGCACCGCCACCAGTGTGGCCAGCAGCAAGCTGAGCACGAACACCAGCGCGGCAACGCCCAGCACAAGCTTGAGGACACCCCGCACGAGGCGGGCAAAGAAGTCAAATAAACCGTTCATGGATGACAGAGCCCCAAGGGCCGGTGTTGGTTCCGCGGGCAGGCTGTGCACCGATCCAGCCCCCACCGGTTTGCGGGCCAAACGTCTCGCAGATGGCGCCATTGTCCGCATATGCAAGCTTTGCCGGCTGGCTGACGGTCGTCACACTGCGTCGGGACACCGACTGCTATGCTGACCGTTGCTCGCGCGCAGAGCCCGCGCGTGGTCCATCCAAGGCCTCCATGAAACCGATCACCCAGTACTTTTTCCGCGGCCTCATCACCTTTCTGCCACTCGCCCTCACGGTTTATGTGCTCTACCTGACCGTGGCGTGGATCGAGTCGATCGCGATGTGGCTGATCCGACCTTTCATTGGCGACTTTTACTTGCCCGGGCTGGGCATCGTGCTGGGCGCCGGGCTCATCCTCGGCTTGGGCTTTCTGATCTCGCAGCCCCATGTGGCGCGCTGGCTCTCCTGGATTGAACTGCCGTTCACCAACCTGCCAGTGGTCAAGAGCATCTATTCCTCGCTCAAGAGTTTTGCCGATTACTTCTCACCCAACAAAGACACGCAGCAGCAGGCCGTGGTGGTGCTGCGCATGCCGGGCAACGAGCTGTCCATCGTCGGCCTGGTCACACGCCAGAACATGCAGGGCCTGCCCCCCGCGCTGGCCGAACTGGACCAGGTGGCCGTGTACCTGCCCATGGGTTACATGATCGGCGGCTACACCGTGTTTGTGCCGCGCAGCTGGATCACACCCATCGACATGTCGGTGGAAGAGGCGATGCGCTCGTCCTTGCTGGCCTGGATGGCGTCGAACCGCACCAGTGGCTCCGCCACCGAGCCCCTGGAGACCAACGAACCCAACCGCCCCACCCCATGAGCATTCGCCACCTCGACGCCCTCTTCTCGCCCGCCTCCGTGGCGGTGATCGGGGCCTCGATGCGGCCTGCCAGCGTGGGCGCCACCGTGTGGCGCAACCTGAACAACGGCGACTTCAAAGGCGTGCTGTACGCGGTGAATCCCAAATACGCCGAGTTGGGTGGCGTGAAGACGTGCGCCTCGGTAGCCGAGCTGCCGGCAGCGCCCGAACTCGCCATCCTGTGCACCCCGGCGGCCACGGTTGTGCAGCTGATCACCGAACTCGGCGCACGCGGCACCCGCGCGGCGATCGTGCTCACCGCCGGGCTGAGCGCCACGCAAAAACAAGCCATGCTCGATGCCGCGCGTGTGCACACCCTGCGCATCCTCGGGCCCAACTGCATCGGCATGCTGGTGCCGCACCTCGGGCTCAACGCCAGCTTCGCGCACACCGGCGCGCTGCCCGGAGAACTGGCGTTCGTGTCGCAATCGGGCGCACTCGTCACCGCCATGCTCGACTGGGCAGGCTCGCGCGGCATCGGCTTCTCACACTTCGTCTCGCTCGGCGAACGCGCCGACGTGGACTTCGGCGACATGCTCGACTTTCTGGGCAGCGACCCAAAAACCCGCGCCATCCTGCTCTACATCGAGAGCATCGAAGAACCGCGCAAGTTCATGTCGGCCGCACGCGCCGCGGCGCGCAACAAACCGGTGATCGTGGTCAAGGCCGGGCGTTCTGCCGCCGGGCAACAGGCCGCCGCCTCGCACACCGGCGCACTCGCCGGGTCGGACGCGGTGTTCGACGCGGCGATTGCGCGCGCCGGCATGCTGCGTGTGAGTACCTTGCAAGACCTGTTTCTTGCCGCTGAAACGCTCTCGCGATTCAACGACAACCGCGCCGACCAGCGGATCGGGCTCACCAATGGCGGCGGCGCCGGCGTGATGGCGGCCGACGCCGCCGCCACCGAGGGCGTGCCGCTGGCTGTACTCGGCGACGAACTGAAAGCCCGGCTCGACGTGGTGTTGCCCGCCAACTGGTCGCACGCCAACCCGGTGGACATCATTGGCGACGCGCCGGCCACACGCTATGTGCAGGCGCTGGAGGCGCTGGCCCACGATACCGAAAGCGCGGTGCTGTTCATCCACGCGCCCACCGCCATCGTGCCCAGCCTGGAGATCGCGCAAGCCTTGCTGCCGCTGGCCAAGGCAAGTCCCAGGCGGGTGCTGGGCTGCTGGCTGGGCGATGGTGCGGTGGCGCAGGCCCGCGCCTTGTTCCGCGGTGCGGGTGTGCCCGACTTCAACACGCCCGAGGACGCGGTGCGCGCCTTCTCGCTGCTGCGCACCTTCCGCGAACACCAGGCCGAGCTGCTGCAGACACCGCCGGCACGCAGCGCGGTGCACGAGGTCGACCTGCCGCGCATACGCACCATCGTCGCCAGTGTGCTGGCCAGCGGGCGCGAGCTGCTCACCGAGCCCGAGGCCAAGGATCTGCTGGAGGCCACCGGCCTGCCGGTGGTGTCCACGCGGGTAGTGGGACCGAAGGCCGAGGAGGCCAGGGTGGCGGCCGACGCGCTGGGCTATCCGGTGGCGCTCAAGATCCTGTCGTTCGACATTTCACACAAGTCCGACGTGGGTGGCGTGCGCCTGAACCTCGGCAGTGCGGCCGAGGTGGGCGAGGCGTGCGCCACCATGCTGGCGCGCGTGCGCGAACAGCGGCCCGATGCGAGGGTGGAAGGCTTCACCGTGCAGACCATGGTGCGCAAGAAGCACGCGCACGAACTCATCGTCGGCGCCAGTGTGGACCCGGTGTTCGGCCCTACCATCCTGTTTGGCCAGGGCGGTGTGGCGGTGGAAGTGCTGGCCGATACCGCGCTGGCGCTGCCGCCGCTGAACACCCCATTGGCACTGGCGCAGATCGCGCGCACCCGCGTGGCCAAGCTGTTGCGTGGCTACCGCGACGAACCCGCCGCCGACATGGACGCCATTGCCCAGGTGCTGGTGAGTGTGTCGCAGCTGCTGGCCGACGTGCCCGAACTCGCCGAGCTCGACATCAACCCGCTGTTGGCCAACCACGAAGGCGCGGTGGCGCTGGATGCGCGGGTACGGCTTTCATCAAAGCGCCCGGCCGGCGCAGCGAACTTCGCCATCCAGCCCTATCCGCAAGATCTGGTGGAGATGTGGAACTGGCAGGAGCAGCCGGTGACATTGCGCCCGATCCGCCCGGAAGACGAACCCCAGCACCGCGCGTTCCTGGAGCAGCTCGACCCGGAAGACATCCGACTGCGCGTGTTCTACAGCCGCCGCCACATCGAACACAGCGAGCTCGCTCGCCTGACGCAGATCGACTACGAACGCGAGATGGCTTTCATCGCCACGCGCCCCGGGCTCCATGGCCTGGAGGAAACGCTGGGTGTGGTGCGTGCATCGATCGACCCCGACAACATCGGCGCCGAATTCGGCGTGATCGTGCGCTCCGACCTCAAAGGCAGCGGCCTGGGCCACAAGCTCATGAGCAAGATCATCGAACACCTGCGCGCGCGCGGCACGCAGCGCATCTTCGGGACCGTCCTGCGCATCAACCGCGGCATGCTGGAACTTGCGCGGGCCTTGGGCTTCCAAGAGTCGACCAACCCCAGCGACCCCGACGACTTCGAGACACGGTACGTCGCGCTGGACCTGCAGTCCCCAGCCGCGCCACCACCATGAACCCAAAGCCCAACCGCCGCCGCCTGTTGATCGCCAGCGCCGCAGCACTGGCCGCCCCCGCCTGGCTGCCGCCCGCCCTGGCGCAGGCCAAGAACCTGCGCCCGACGCCGAGCCAGACGGAAGGCCCGTTTTACCCCGTGGCCCTGCCGGCCGACAGCGACGCCGACCTGCTGAAGAACGGCAACGCCAACTACAACAAAGGCCAGCCCGCCTGGGTCGAAGGCACGGTGGTCGATCTGGCGGGTGTGCCGGTGTCGGGCGCGGTGGTCGAAATCTGGCAGTGCGACCACGCGGGCCACTACCACCACCCCGGCGATGGCTCTCGCGCCGACCCGGCGTTTCAGGGTTTCGGCAAAGTCACCGTGGGGCGCGACGGGCGCTACCGTTTCCGCACCATCCGCCCGGTGCAGTACGGCGGGCGCACGCCCCACATTCACTTGAAGGTGCGGCTGGACCGCATGGACCTGCTGACCACGCAGCTGTATGTGGCGGGCGATCCGGGCAACGAGCGCGACTTCCTGTGGCGCCGTCTCACCGAAGACAACCGCGCGGCGCTCACGGTGCCTTTCGCACCGGGCAGCGACGGCATCAAGGCCAATTTCCCGATCGTGGTGCAGGCCTAGTTTCTGGTCTGAAATGCCCGGCGGCGCCCGGGGGATCTGTCTCCACGCTTAAGCTGCCGCCCATGGATTCACTCTCCCAGATTGCCCTGGGCTCCGCCGTCGGCGTGGCCGTGATGGGCCGGCGCACGGCGGTGTGGAAAGCCGCGCTGTGGGGTGCCATCGGCGGCACCCTGCCCGACCTCGATGCCTTCGTCGACCACGGCGACGCCATCCTCAACATGACGCGCCACCGCGCCGAGAGCCATGCGCTCTTCATCCTCACGCTGGCCGCGCCGGTGCTGGCCTGGATCGTCTCGCGCGTGCACGGCGAAGCGGCCTTGTTCAAACGCTGGTGGCTGGCGCTGTGGCTGGTGCTCATCACGCACCCGCTGCTCGACACCATGACGGTTTACGGCACGCAGCTGCTGCAGCCCTTCACCGACCACCCGTTCGGCGTGGGCAGCATCTTCATCATCGACCCGCTCTACACCGTGCCGCTGATCGTGGGCGTGGTCGCTGCGCTGCGCCTGAAGAACACCCGGGGCCTGAACTGGAACGTGGCGGGTCTCGCGCTCAGCACGCTCTACCTGGCCTGGGGTGTGGGTGCGCAGCAGCACGCCACGCAGGTGGCCCGCGCGTCGCTGCAACAAGACGGCGTTGAAGCCTCCGGCCTGCTGGTCACGCCCTCGCCATTCAACACGGTGCTGTGGCGCCTGGTCGCCACCACCCCCACGCACTACCTGGAAGGCCACTACTCGCTGATGGACGACGACAAGCGCATCGTCTGGACGCGCCACGAGCGCGGTGCCGGCCTGCTGGAACGGCACGCCGACGAGCCCTCGGTGGCGCGCATGGCGGCGTTCACGCACGGTTTCTACAGCGTGTCGGAAACCGGTGGGCGCCTGTTCGTGACCGACCTGCGCATGGGCCAGGAACCCACCTACACCTTCCGCTTTGACCTGGGTACCGAAGCGGCGCGCGCCAACGGCGGGCACCGGCCTGCGCTCAGTGGCCGGCGCCCCGACATCGGCCCCGCACTGGACTGGCTCTGGCGACGCATGTGGGGTGAGCGCATTCCTTCGCCACGCCCCAACACCTGATCCATCGCCGGATCAGCTGCCCAGGCGGGCCAGCAGGTCGGGCTGCACGATGGCGATCCAGTAGCCGTCGGGGTCCTTGATGAAGGCCACGGCGGGTTGGTTTTCCGTGGCGAAGCCCATGGGCGTCCTCCGATTCAACCCAGCAACAACGTTGCCGCGATGGTGGCCACGCCCAGGATCAGGTTGACGCCGACCCAGGTGCGGATGGAGGCCAGTGCGGCGCCACCAGCGGGCCAGTCGCTCGCACTCACGGCGCGACTCAGACGCTTGAACAGCGCGAAGCGGATGTGGCCGAAGACCACGATCATCAGGATGCCCAGCGTGGCCATCACGGTCCAGCCCAGCGGCATGTTGAACGGCAGACCAGCCTGCACCGTTTCCTTGGCCACACGGCCGATCATCCACAGGCCCGAAAACAGCACCAGCAACACCACCACCTGCACGGTGGTGAAAAAGCGCTTGAGAACGTCGTGCATGAGGCGCACGCGCATCGGCGGCTCCAGCGACTGCACGGCCGGGCGCAAAAAGGCGTGGGCGAAATACATGCCGCCGATCCAGAGGACGATGGACAGGACATGGATGAGCTTGAGGCTGGCGTAGATCATGGGCTGTGGAATGGAAAGGGATAGGAACAGGTTCAACGGCGTGCATGCCATCGGGCGTCGGGCGGATGGTATCGCGAGCGCCGATGCATAGAGTGAAACCCATCCATTCCTCTTGCTGGAGCACCCCATGTACCGCCCCATTCGCCTGACCGCCGTCGCCCTGTCAACCAGCCTGATCGCCGCCTGCGGCGGCAGCGCCAGTGGTCCACCGGCGCTGCTGGAGACCACCGCCCCCACCCTGGTGTTGGCGGCCGCGGGCACGGCGCGGCTCATCACGGTGACCAACCAGGGGCCGCAGGCGGCCACCGCCTTTCGGGCCACCGCCACCCGATTGCCAGCCGGGACTTCGCTGCGCACCACCTGCCCAAGCGAGCTGCTGCCCGGCGCCTCCTGCCTGCTGCTGATCACGCCCGGGGCCACACCGTCGGCGGCGCCGGGCGACCTGGCTCCGGTGCCGGGCGACGTGGCCATCACGGCCGACAACGCCGACTCTCTGAACGTGGCGGTCAGCGTGGTCGGCCACGGCAGCGTGCATGAAGGCGGGTACGTGATCGGCATCGACGACACCACGCCAGTGACCGGTGGCATTGGTGGCAAGACCATGGCCACAGCGGAAATCGCGGCGGTGTACTGGAGCCCGGTGGACGCTGTGGTGGCGGGCATCTACCCCGACTCGACAGCAGCGCAAGGGGATTGCAACGGCGCCACCGACGGGCGCTGCAACACCGGCCGCATCCTGGCGCAGTTCCCGACCGGCGACCGGAATTTCGCGGCGGCGGCCTGCGCCGACAGTCGGCAGGGCGGTGTTGCCGACTGGTACCTGCCCGCCGTCTGCGAGCTGAGTTACGACAACGGCAGCACCGGTACCGTGTGCGGCACGCAGGCAGCGCCCCTGGTCCCGGACAACCTGCGCTCGCGCCTGTACGACGTGGGCCTGGCTGGCCCCTACAGCCTGATTTACTGGAGCTCCACCCACAGCCGGCGCACCGGATTGCATGGGGCCAACATGGTGCGCGTGGGTGTGTACGGACCGACCTTTTTCACCGGCGATCTGGACTTGGGCGGCAGCCCGGCGCCAGCCCGGTGCATGCGGACCTTCACGCCCTGAGCGGGCTGCGTCACACGTCGGTGGTGACACCGCCCACACGCCGCTGCAGCCGGTAGGGCGGCAGCCCCTGCAGCATGCGCCGGCCGTAGCTCTGGCGCAGCAGGCGCGCGTCGTAGCAGACCACCACGGCCTCGTCGGTCTCGCTGCGCAATGCGCGGCCGGTCCACTGCAGCAGGCGCGCGCCGGTGGCGGGCACCACGAGTTCGCTGAACGGGTCGCGGCCCTGGCTCTTGAGCCAGTCGGCGCGCGCCTGGCCCACCGGGTCGCTGGGCGAGGCGAACGGCAGTTTGGTGATGAACACCCACTCGCACAGCTCACCGGGCAAGTCCAGCCCTTCGCCGAACGACTGCAGGCCGAAAAGGATGGAGGCCTCGCCGTCGGCCACGCGTTCGGCGTGGCGGCGCAGCAGCACGGTGCGCGAGGCTTCGCCCTGCACCAGCACCCGCTCGCGCAGCGCACCGTGTTCGCCGCGCTCCAGCAGGCCCTGCGCCTGACGCATCTGCGCGCGCGAGGTGAACAGCACCAAAGCGCCACGTTTCACCTCACGCAGATCCTCCATGAGCGAGGCCAGCATTTCGCGCGTGTAGCCCTCCACGTCCTTGGGGTCGGCCACGGTCTGCACCACCACCAGCCGCCCCTGACGCTTGTGGTCGAACGGGCTTTGCACCTCGCGCGTGGCCACCGCGTCGTCATAGGCCAGGCCCGACTCGTGCAGGAAATGATCGAAATTGCCACAGGTCACGAGCGAGGCGGACGTGACCACGGCGGCACGCACCTTGTTCCACAGATGGTTGCGCAGCAGGCTGCCCGGCTGCAGTGGGCAGGCGTGCGCGGTGAGCGTGACCAGCCCGTGGTGGATGCCGGCTTCGAGCCACTTGGCCAGCGGCGCCTGGCCGTCGGTGGGGGCCTGCATCCACAGCGTGGCCGTTTCCTGCGCACCCTGCAGGCGCGGCGCGAGCACGCCCAGGCGGCTGTAGAGCTTGGCGCAGCGCGCGGCGTCGCTCGGGTTCTCGCGTGCGTTGGCCTTGAGCTGTGTGGCGAGCGCCTCGAACACCTTGAGCAGCGCGCTGGCGTTGGCGTGCATCTGCGCCACCACCTCGGTCCATTCGGGCGGCAGCGCACCGCCTTCGAAGCGGTCGACGATGGGCGGGGCATCACCCCACCGTTCGGGCTGAGCCGATTTCCCCGCAGACTGAGCCGATTTCCGTTCAGGCTGAGCCCACCCCCGTTCAGGCTGAGCCCACCCCCGTTCGGGCTGAGCTTGTCGAAGCCCTGCGCGTGCAGACCCCGTGAACCCTTCGACAAGCTCAGGGCGGACGGGGGTGGGCTCAGGGCGGACGGAAGCATGGGGTCGTCCGGTCAGCTGCGCCCACGCCGGCAGCGCGCCGATGCGCTGCATGGCCAGGCGCGCGAGTTCGCCTTGCGCGGTCTTCAAATCTTTGGCGAGCTGCGCCACGTCCGAGGTGGGCCGGGCGTCCAGCGCGCCGGCCACTTCGTCCACCGCGCGCGGCAGCTTGTCCAGCCAGTTGCTGCGCATGAGGTCCATGGAGGCGGTGAACTGCCCCTGCGCCACCGCGCCCAGGTGGTGTGCTTCGTCGAACACCACGTAGCAGTCTTGCGGCGCCGGCAGCGCGTGCAGGCCCAGCGTGGAGAGCAGCAGGTCGTGGTTGACCACGATCACCTGGGCTTGAGCGAGCTTGGCGCGCGCTTGGTAGTAGCTGCAGCTGTTGTAGCTGGGGCAGTGGCGCGCGGTGCAGGTGTGGCGTTCGGCCGCCACGGGGGCCCACAGGCTGCCCTCGGGCGGCTCGTCGAGCCGGTCGCGGTCGCCGTCCCAGCTGCCGCCGTCCAGCGCGTTGGCCCAGGCGGTGTACTGCACGCCGCGCTCCTGCCAGCGGGCGGCGGCAGACGCCGAGGCCACGGCGCGCGCGGCCACGCCGCTGGCGCTGGTGTCTGCAGGGGCGTCATCGCTCTCGAACAGGTCGGCGCTGGCCGCGTCGCCGCCGCTGAGCTGGTCGAGCTTCAGGCGGCACACGTAACGCCCACGCCCCTTGGCCAGCGCAAAGCTGAACGGCTGGGGCAGCGTGGCGGCCAGGGCCGGCAGGTCTTTCGCGATCAGCTGCTCCTGCAGCGCCACGGTGGCGGTGGAGATGATCACGCGCTTTTGTGCGCTGAGCGCCAGCGGGATCACGGTGGAGGCATACGCCGCCGATTTGCCCACACCGGTGCCGGCCTGCACCACCGCGATGCCGCGCGCGGGCAGGGATGCGTCGCTGGCCACCGAGTCGTCGCCCGGCGTCACGCCCGAGAGGGTGTGGGCGATGTGCGCCGCCATTTCGCGCTGGCCGGACCGGGCGCGGTAGCCGCTGGCGTGGGCCACCACATGGTCAAAGGCCGCCAGGGCCAGCGCCTCGCGCGCCAGCGCGCCGGAAGGCAGCGCGGAGGATTCTTCGGCCGTGGACTCGATGGTGGTGGTGGACATGCAGGACGGGCGGGCCAGAAGGCAAAGCGCGATTGTCCCAGACGCGCGAAATGGGCTTGTGGATCATGGTGCAATGCACAAAGACCACTCCTGCAGGCCTCTCCATGACCAACACAACCCGCGCAAAACGCAAGACACCTCCCCGCACCGCCAACGGCAAACTGCCGATCGACCTCGCCCTGCAGGGCGGCGGCTCACACGGCGCCTTCACCTGGGGCGTGCTTGACCGCTTGCTGGAAGAAGAGTCGCTGGAGATCTCGGCCATCAGCGGCACCAGCGCCGGCGCCATGAACGCCGTGGCTCTGGCCGCTGGCCTCATGGACGGCGGGCGCGAAGGTGCCCGCCGCGTGCTGCGCCAGTTCTGGACACGCGTGGCCGAAATCTCACCCTTTCACAAGCTGCAAAGCAGCCCCCTGGGTGCGGCCTTCGGGACGGTGCAGGCGTTCATGGCGCCATGGCTGGCGCCCTACCAACAATTCAACGCGGCATGGGGCAGTCAACTGTCGCCTTACCAACTCAACCCGCTGAACCTCAACCCGCTGCGCGACATCCTGCTGGAGACAGTGGATTTCAAACGGGTCTGCGCATGCCACAAGACGCAGCTCTTCATCGCGGCAACTCAAGTGCGCACCGGCGCGCTGCGCATCTTCGGCCAGCGCGAACTCACCGCAGACATGGTGATGGCCTCGGCCTGCCTGCCCCTGCTGTTTCAGGCGGTGGAGATCGACGGTGAAGCCTACTGGGACGGTGGCTATGCAGGCAATCCCTCACTCATGCCATTGATCACCGACACGCCGGCCGACGACCTGCTGCTGGTTCAGATCAACCCGGTGCTGCGCGACGCCGTACCCCGCAATGCCAAAGACATCCTGGACCGCATCAACGAGGTCACCTTCAACGCCAGCCTGCTCAAGGAAATGCGCACCATTGCCCTGCTCAAGCAACTCATCGACGGGGAAGGCCATCCCCGCCAGGCGCACCGCCAGCCGCTGTTCAAACGCGTGCAGGACCTGCGCGTGCACCTGATCGACGGCGGCGAATCGCTCAGTCCGCTGGGCGCGGCCAGCAAGACCGAAACGCAATGGGCCTTTCTGTCGCAGCTGCACGACCTTGGCGTGGACGCGGCCGAGCGCTGGCTTGCGACCAACCTCCAATGCGTGGGCCAGCGCAGCAGCTTTGACCTCTCCAGCGTGCTGCAGGCCTGAAGCGCATCGCTGTTGCGTGGCACTGCCGCAATGCTCTTGTGCTGCGCCGGTGCCGGAAGCCGCCGCCGCTGTCTGCAAGTGAAACAGTTGGAATTCGCAATCCTGGCTCGATGTGAACGATCCGGAGAATTGGTTTTTCATTGTCCAGCGGACCACCTAAGATCGCTGCCATGCCCAACTTGTTCGATCCCGCCATCCTGTTCTTCGTCTTCGGTGTTCTCGCAGGCACCGTCAGATCCAACCTCGAGATACCGCCCCAGATCTCGCGCTTTCTCTCGCTCTACCTGCTGATGGCCCTGGGCCTGAAGGGCGGTTTTTCGCTGGCGAAATCCGGGCTCACCCCTGAGGTGGCCACCACCCTGGGCTTGGCCGTGCTGCTCGCGATCGTCATCCCGGCCATCAGTTACCAGCTGCTGAAGCGGCGCCTGAGCGGGTTCGACGCTGCGGCCATCGCCGCCACCTACGGGTCGGTCAGCGCCGTCACCTTCATCACCGCGGTGCAGTTCCTGGAGAACCAGGGCACCGTGTTCGGCGGGCACATGGCCGCGGCCATGGCGCTGATGGAGTCTCCCGCGATCATCATGGCGGTGCTGTTTGCCAACAGCATGCGCCAGCAGACGGCGGCAGGCACATCCGAAGGCGGCACGCTCGCCCTGGGCGCGAGCACCGGCGCGCCAATCCGGCTGGGCAAGATCCTGCACGAGTCGTTCACCGACGGGGCCCAGCTGCTGCTGCTTGGCGCCATGGTCATCGGCATGGTCACGGGCGAGGCGGGGCAGGCGGTGATGGCGCCGTTCTCCACAGACCTCTTCAAGGGCATGCTCGCCTTCTTCCTGCTCGACATGGGCTTGCTGGCTGCGCGCAACATGGGCGAACTCAAGGGCAAACCACTCTGGCTGCTGGCCTACGCCGTGCTCGCGCCGCTGGTGCATGCCGCGCTGGCCCTGGCCCTGGCCGCGGCGGCGGGCGTGAACGCGGGCAACGGCGCGCTGCTGATGGTGCTGGCCGCCAGCGCCTCCTACATCGCTGTGCCTGCGGTGCTGCGTCACGCCATTCCCGAAGCACAGCCTGCGCTGTACTTCGGCATGTCGCTGGGCATCACCTTTCCGTTCAACATCGTGGTGGGGATTCCGCTTTACGTGGGCATCGCGCAGCGCGTGCTGGGGTGAGGCGATCCGCTTCGGGGCACCGGTTTCGGTACACTCGCCGGCCCACACGAACACTGCTCGCTCCATGCCTTATTCCGTCTCCCACCACAAGCTCAAGCAGATCCTGTCCGCCCACGGATTGAAGAGCGGCGATGCCGGCGGCATCGACAAGCTCTTCGGCGGCAACGACGGTTACTACTGGTTCGGCACCGTGCGCGACCTCTGCCCGCCCGGCAAGACCCTGGTCTGGGAATCCCAGTACGACATGGTCAACGCCATCCAGGCGCACGAGAACGCCACCGCAGCCGAAGACGAGATGAAGCCGCAGGTGCCCAGCGCGGCCAACATCGCGGCCTTGTCCAAGGCCCTGCACGATCCACTCTGAGTGAGCTGGCCCGCCTTGCAAGGCATCCGGCGGCGCGCTGGCCACGGCCACCTCGGCGGTGGCGGTGGCGGTGGCGGTGGTATGGAACCTCGTCCTCAACGGCCTGTTTGAACGCCGGGAAACGCGCCAGCCGGTGAAGGGACTCAGCATCCAGGGCTGCGTGGCGCACGCGGCGATCTTCGAAACCGGGTTGGTGCTGATGCTCGTGCCACTGATCGCCTGGTGGCTCGGTATCGGCCTGTGGGAAGCACTGGTGATGGACCTGGCCCTGGTGGTCTTTTTCCTGGGCTACACCTTTGCATTCAACTGGGCGTTCGACGCCGTCTTCGGGCTGCCGGCCTCGGCCCGGGCGGCACAGGGCAGGCTGAAACAGAACGCCGCTCCTTGGCCGACAGCGCCTTCACCGCGCACCCGCCCGCCGTGGCGCTCGAGCACCCGATGGACCGTGGCCAGTCCCACGCCAGAGCCTTCGAATTCGTGGTGGGCGTGCAAGCGCTTGAAGGGCTCGAACAGCTGGTCGGCGTAAACCATGTCGAAACCGGCGCCGTTGTCGCGCACACAAAACTCCACCGTGCCATCGGCCAGGGTGGATTGGCCAAAGCAGATCTCGGCGTGGGACTTCTGTCCTGTGTACTTCCAGGCGTTGCCCAGCAGGTTCTGCAGCACCACCCGCATCAGCCCACGGTCGGCCAGGACATGCATGTTGTCGTCGATGCGCCATTGCACCTTGCGCGCCGGGTCGCTGGCCTCGAGCTCACGGCAGATCGAATGCGCCGTGCGGGTGAGGTCCACCGCCTCCAGGCGCAACTCGGTGCTGTTCAGGTGAGCCAGCGCCAGCAGGTCGGAAATAAGCCGGCCCATGCGCCGTGACGAGTTGCGGATGCGGGTGACGTAGGCCCGTCCCTCGTCGTTGAGCAGCACACCACACTCTTCCTCCAGAAGGCTGGCAAAACCCTCGATGCTGCGCAGCGGCGTACGCAGGTCGTGCGACACGCTGTACGCAAAGGCCTCCAGCTCGCGGTTGAGCACCGACATCTCGCGTGTTCGTTCGGCCACACGCTGCTCCAGTTCTTCGTTCAGGCGCTTGAGCGCTTCTTCGGCCGTATGCACCTCGGTGACGTCCTGCACGGTGCCCACGCTGCGCACCGCAAGATCGCCGTCGAACTCGGTGAAGCCCGACACCCGCACGTGTTTGACGCGCCCATCGGCCATGAGCAGGCGGTGCACCACGTCGTAGTTTTCGCGCGCATCGAAAGACCGCTGGTACACGTCGTTGACCAGGATGCGGTCGTCGGGGTGCACGCTGGAGATGAAGGTTTTGTACGTGGGCTTGACCGCAGGGTCCACCTCGAAGATGCGGTAGATCTCGTCCGACCAGCTGATTTCCTTGGTCGCGAGTTCGCGCTTCCAGCTGCCCACACGGGCCAGGCGCTGTGCCTCCTTGAGCCGGGCCTCGCTGTCCTGCAAGGCGGCTTCGGTGCGCTTGCGCAAGGTGATGTCCTGCATGGTGAACTGCATCAGCGCACGCCCGCCCAGCTCGAAGGCCATCACATGACCTTCACCATCCCACTCGGTGCCGTCGGGACGCCGATGGCGCCACTCGAACACCACCGCGCCAGACCGCATGGCTTGCGCGACACACGCCCGACCCTTCTCGGCCGAGGAACGCCCATCGGGCTGCCTCCGGGTCGACACGTCCAGCGGGGACTGGCTCAACAAGGCTTCGCGGGCAGGGTAGCCATAAAGGGCCAGCGCTGCCTCGTTGCAATCGACGAAGCGGTGAGTGTTCGTGTCCATCACCAGCATGCCCAGCGGAGAGCTCTCGAACTGGCGCAACCGCAGCACCTCGCTGGCCTCCAGCGCCGACGCCTTGCGTCCCAGGTGCACCAGCAGCGCGATGATCAGACCACCGCTCGCCAGCAGCAGCGTGATCAGCGCCGCAGTCACTTGCCGGTTGCTCTCGAAGGCTGGCGTCAAAGGCGCCAGCACCGTCTGGTCGGCGATGCCGATGGCCACCACCAGCCCACTGTTCTGCAGGCGGAACCAGCCATAGGTGCGGGCAATGCCGTCAAGCAGGCCTTCTGTGCGAAAGCTGCCGCTGCGCAGCGTGCGGTCTGTCAGGAAGGGGCGGTCTGCCGGCACGCTGGCGCCCATGGCGCCCTGGTGGTCCAGGCTGCGCGCCAGAAAGGCCCCGTCGGGCGCCACCAGGGTCACCACGTCCTGCTCGGAGAGCTGCAGCGCCGCCAGCCGACGGGCGATGAAGTCGGTCGACACCACCAGCTGCACCGCACCGTCGAACCGCCCTTCCTTCAAGATCGGGCGGGTGACCACGACCGACCAGCCCGCAGCGGTACGAGACGGCACCGGCTGGCTGATCAACAGACGGTCGTCGGCTGCACCATCGCGCTGCGCCTGGAAATACGCGCTGTCGCCAACAAAGGTGGCGAGCGGTGTGGAAAGGCTGTCGTAGACCACATACCCAGCTGCGTTGGCCACCGATATGTGGGTCACCAAGCCTGTCGGCAGCGCCTGCAGAACGCCCATGGCAGCGTCGCCGAAACCATCGGGGTCACGCAGCCACTCGCGGCGCAGGTCGCGCAGTTGCAAGTCCAGCGTGGTGACAAGGCCACTGACCTGCCCACCCATGGCGTCGGCCAGCAAGATGCTTCGCTTCTCGGCCTGCATCAACACCTGATGTTCCAGCAGTGCCTGGGACCGCTGCGACTGCCACCACAAAAACGCCGCCGCCAGCACCGTGAACAGCGCCACCAGAACGGGCATGAAGCGCACGCGGGTATTCACGCAGCGGGCTCGTTCGCTGAGCGGGTTGGCAGGGTGCGAGCAAAACTGAGGGGCATGGGTGAATGGCAAGATGCATCGGCACAGCCCGATGGATCAAAAATATACCCTGAGGGGCACGGGCTTGCGAAGCAAATTCACCCCGAAGCCGAACCACTTCAAATCAGCAAGCTTCGCAGCAGCTCGCTCAGCCCGTCCCAGACGATCTGCACGCCCAGGCACAGCAGGATGAAAGCCGACAGGCGAAGGAAGATCACGCTGCCTGCCTCGCCCAGCGGCCTGAGCAGTTGCTGGGCATAGCGAAAAGCCAGGTACAACAGCAGGCCGATCGCAAGCAGGGCCAGCACCCCGCCACCCATGCGGGCCAGCGACAAGGCCAGGCGTGTGTCGTTCAGCGCCACCCCCACAGTGATGGCCGCAGCGATGGAGCCCGGTCCGCAACTGATGGGAAAGGTCAGCGGGTAGAAGGCCTGGTGGCGCGCCTGTTCGGGCGTGAACGACTCGGCCAGCGCGGCGCGCCGGTCATCGCTGGCGTGACTGGCATTGAGCAGCCGCCACGCCGCCGCCGCCACGATCAGGCCACCGCCCACCCGCACGATGGGCAGCGAGATGCCGAAGAACTCCAGCACGTAGGAGCCCACCAGCATCGAGCCCACCATGAGCGCGAACATGTTTCGAGCGATGCGCCGCGCCAGCAGCGCCCGGGTACCGGGCGAGGCACCCTCGGTCAGCCCCAGGAAGATCGGCGCGGTGGCCGCGGGGTTCAAGATGGGCAGGATGGCGGCCAACACGAACAGGAAGCTCTTGCTCGCCGCCAGCAGCAGCTCGGTGGTCATGCCAACGGCGGCGGCTGATCGAGCAGATCCTTCATGCGTCGGCGCAGCACCTTGTCGCGCTTCTGCTCATCGCTCCAGTCTTGGCGAACGCCGCGCCACAGCGCCACCGCCATGAGCACGATCACCAGTGTGAACGGCAACGCGAACACGATGGTGGCGGTCTGCACCGCTTTCACTCCGCCGGCCAGCAACAGGCTGATGGCGATGCCCGAGACCAGGAGGCCCCAGACAATCTTGACGCGAGCGCTCGGGTTGGCCTGCCCGCCGGTGCTCATCATGCCCAGCACCAGGGTGGCGGAATCGCCCGAGGTCACGAAAAACACGAGCACCAGAATCGTGGCCACGCCGCTGAGCAGGCCGCTCATGGGCAAGGCGTCGAACATGGCAAACATGGCAGTGGAGACGTCGGCACCCACGGCTTCGGCCATGGGCAGGCCCTGCATGATTTCCTGGTTCAGCGCAGTGCCGCCGAACACCGAGAACCACACGAAGGCGGCCAGCGTGGGCGCCAACACCGTACCCATGATGAATTCGCGGATGGTGCGGCCGCGCGACACGCGCGCAATGAACAAGCCCACGAACGGCGACCAGCTCACCCACCAAGCCCAGTAGAAAACCGTCCAGCCGCTGACCCAGCCGCTGTCGCGGAACGGCGTCATGCGCAGGCTCATGCGAACGAACTCGCTCACGTAGCTGCCCAGCGTGCTGGTGAAGGTGTCGATG
Organism: Burkholderiales bacterium; assembly: GCA_038213545.1. GTDB lineage: Bacteria > Pseudomonadota > Gammaproteobacteria > Burkholderiales > Burkholderiaceae_C > Hydrogenophaga. The sequence continues at coordinate 19,716 of JBBQSX010000007.1, read as the reverse complement.
ATGGCCACGGTTGGACCCATCACGAAAACGGCCAGCGTGAGCAAGGCAGCCAGCGCAAGGTTGATGTTGGAGAGCCATTTGATGCCTTTAGTGACACCAGTGACGGCCGAGGCGAGGAACAGAACCGTGGTCACCACAATGATGCCGACCTGCGAGATGTCACCCACCGGAAGGCCCATGAGCGAATTCAAGCCGCTGTTGATCTGCAGCGCGCCCATGCCGAGCGAGGCCGCCACGCCGAACGCGGTGGCGATCACAGCCAGCACGTTGACCAGCGGCCCGAGTTTCCTGATCGGCGCCCAGGGCAAGGACTCGACCGCCGTGCTCACCAGCGCAGAGCCTCCCTTGCGGAACTGGAAAAACGCGATGGCCAACGCCACGATGCTGTAGACCGCCCAAGGGTGCAAACCCCAGTGGAAGAAGCTGTAGCGCATGGCGGCGTTGGCAGCCTCGGGCGTGTTGGCGGCAATGCCGGGTGGCGGTGCGCCGTAGTGCGAGATCGGCTCGGCCACACCCCAAAAGACCAGACCGATGCCCATGCCGGCGGCAAACAGCATGGCAAACCACGACCCGACCGAGAACTCCGGCTCATCGTCTTCAGCACCGAGTTTCAGATCGCCATAGCGGCTGAAGGCCAGCACCATGGCCAACACCACCAGACCCAATACCACCCACAGGTAAAGCCAGCCGAAGTTGCGCGTGATGACGGCCAGCAGCGTGTCGAACACCCCTCCCAGCGAGTCGGGGGCAACGACGCCCCACAGGACGATGGCCAGGATGAGCCCGGCCGAGACGATAAGTTGCATGGGAAATGTCCTCCAGTGGTGGGGTTTGCGCAGATGTACGCCGCCATGTGCAAAGCGTCTGTCTGGCCAGACACAGAGAGGCTGGCCACCGCAGTGGCAGGCGAAGGGGGCGTACGCGACGGCGGCGGTGGCCCGATGTGTCAGAAGCATCCACCGGCGCTCCTTCGAGGAGGCACAACACAGCCGCAAGGGCCGTGTGGTTGGGGGCTGTCAGCAAGGGCCGGCACCGCCAGCGCCATGAAGGGGCGCCGACCGTGCCGTCGGTGAGGGCCTGCATTGTCAACCGTTTCGAGCCATCTGCTGGGTCCAATGCCGCCTGCCGCGACGGGCCCAAAACGGATGGGTCGCGGAAATACCGGGTCAAACCGGCGCTTTTCCGCCTACAGACGCACGCCCGCAAGTCGATACCCACCGCAACCCCCGCATTTTTTCAATGGAGTTCATTCATGTTTCAACTGTCATCGCTCGGCGTCTCGAAAAGACTGGGCATCCTCGTGGCCAGCGCAATCGCCGGCCTGGCCGTGCTGCTCGCCATCTTCCTCACGTCTGAAAGAGCGCTGATCCTGGCCGAGCGGCAGGGCGGCGTGAGGCAGACGGTGGAAACCGCGCACGGTCTCGCGGTTCATTTCCACACGCAGGCCCAGCAAGGCAAGATGACCGAAGAACAGGCCAAGGGTCTGGCGCTGGCTGCCATCCGCTCGCTGCGCTACAGCGGCACAGAGTATTTCTGGATCAACGACATGCAACCCGCCATGGTGATGCACCCGATCAAGCCGGACCTGGAAGGCAAGGACCTCTCGCAAAACAAGGATCCCACCGGCAAGCACCTTTTCGTCGAGTTCGTCAACACGGTCAAGCAGTCGGGCTCGGGCTTCGTGTCCTACATGTGGCCCAAGCCCGGCAGCGAGGCTCCGGTGCAGAAGATCTCTTATGTGAAGGGCTTCGCTCCCTGGGGCTGGGTGATCGGCTCCGGCGTCTACGTGGACAACGTGATCGACACCATCCGGGACCGCGCGCTGCTGATGGGCCTGTTTGCGCTGGCGCTCGCTGCGGTGTTGCTGGGTGTGGGTCTGGTCATTGCACGCAGCATCCTTCTCCAGCTCGGTGGTGAGCCTGCACAGGCCAAATCGATCACCGAGTGCATGGCGCGGGGCGACCTCGGCGTGAAGATCGACCTCAAACAGGGCGACGAACACAGCCTTCTGCACAGCCTGCGCGCCATGCGCGACAACATGGCCGGCATCGTGGGGCGCGTGCGCCAGGGCAGTGAGTCGGTCGCTCTGGCCAGCACCGAAATTGCACAGGGCAACCACGATCTGAGCGCACGCACCGAAAGCCAGGCCAGCGCCCTCGAACAAACCGCGGCCAGCATGGAAGAGCTGGGCTCGACGGTGCGCCAGAACGCCGACAACGCCCGCCAAGCCAACGCACTGGCGCAAAGCGCTTCGTCAGTGGCGGTGCAGGGCGGCGAGGTGGTGGGGCAGATGGTCGACAAGATGAAGGCCATCAACGAGGCCAGCCGCAAGATCGCCGACATCATTGCGGTGATCGACAGCATCGCCTTCCAGACCAACATCCTGGCGCTCAACGCCGCGGTGGAAGCGGCGCGCGCCGGCGAACAAGGACGCGGTTTTGCCGTGGTGGCGGGCGAAGTGCGCCTGCTGGCCGGACGCAGCGCCGAGGCAGCCAAGGAAATCAAGGTCCTGATCTCGGACAGCGTGGACCGCGTCGAGCAAGGCTCGGCCCTGGTGGACCAGGCACGCAACACCATGAATGAGGTGGTGCAGAGCATCCGCCGAGTGACCGATATCGTGGGCGAGATCAGTTCGGCCAGCTCCGAGCAGAGCAGCGCGGTGGCTCAGGTGGGTGAAGCCGTGACGCAGATGGACCAGAGCACACAACAGAACGCTGCCATGGTGGAACAGATCGCGTCGGCCGCCAGCGGCCTCAAGAGCCAAGCCGGCGAACTGGTGCAGACGGTGTCAACCTTCAAGTTCGCACAGACGGCCTGAGCGGCGCACCGGGCCAGCCCGCTACGATCGGCGGATGCCCCGCCTGAAACGCCTGCTGCCCTTCCTCGCCTGGCCGCGCCCCGACGCGGCCTTGCTGCGCGGCGAGGCCATGGCCGGCCTCACCGTGGGCCTGATGGTGGTACCGCAGGGCGTGGCTTACGCCGCGCTGGCCGGCATGCCGCTGATCACAGGCATCTACGCCTCGCTCCTGCCCGCGTTGATCGCGGTGCTGTTCAGCTCATCGGTGCGCCTGTCGGTCGGACCCACCGCGCTCACCTGCCTGCTCATCAGCGCCTCGCTCAGCGGCCTGGCCACACCGGGCAGTGCGCAGTGGATCGCATTGGCGGTGTGGTTGGCATTGCTCAGCGGGCTGCTGCAGATCGTGCTGGGGTTTGCGCGCTTCGGCTGGCTGCTCAACCTGGTGAACTCGCCGGTGCTCATGGCGTTCACCCAGGGCGCAGCGGTGCTCATCATTGCGTCGCAGCTGCCCGCCTTGCTGGGCCTGGGTGGCTGGGACAACCTGGCCTGGCCGGCGCAGGTGCACCTGCCCTCGCTGGCCTTCGGGCTGGGCAGCCTGGCCGCGCTGGTGCTGGCGCGCCGCTGGCGGCCCGGTTTTCCCACCGTGCTGGCGGTGGTGGTGGCCAGCGCGGGCATCAGCAGCGTCACCGGCTTCGAGGCCGGGGGTGGCGCGGTGGTCGGCAGCCTGCCACAAGGTTTGCCCATGCCCTACCTGCCGGGTTGGCCGGGCTGGAGCGTGCTGGGTCAGCTGGTGTTGCCCACGCTGGTGATCACGCTGGTGAGTTTTCTGGAAACCGCGTCGAGTGCCAAGGTGGAGAGCGGGCAGCGCGGCCAGCGCTGGGACCAGGACCAGGACCTGATCGGCCAGGGCATGGCCAAGCTGGCCTCGGGTTTCAGCGGCGCCTTCCCCACCAGTTCGTCGTTCTCGCGCTCGGCGCTCAACCTCTACGCAGGCGCCAAAACCGGCTGGGCCACCGTGTTCTCCGTGGTGGTGGTGCTGCTGGCGCTGCTGGTGCTCACCCCGCTGCTGCACCACGTGCCCATGGCGGTGCTGGCGGCCATCGTGCTGGTGGCCATCGTGGGCCTGATCAAACCGCGCGCCTTCGTGCAGCTGTGGGCCGTCTCGCGGGTCGAGGCGGGCATTGCGGGCGCGACCTTCGCCGTGACGCTGCTGGCCGCGCCGCGCCTGTACTGGGGCGTGCTGGCCGGCGTGTTGATGGCGCTGTCCCACTTTCTGTACCTGCGGCTGCACCCGCGCATCATCGAGGTCGGCCTGCACCCCGACGGCAGCCTGCGCGACCGCCACCTCTGGCTGCTGCCGCCGCTGGCGCCCCACCTGTACGCGCTGCGCATGGACGCCGCACTCGACTTTGCCACCGCCAACGGCTTCGAGCGGGCCGTGGCCGAACACATTGCAGCCCACCCGGGCACGCGCCATGTGATGCTGATCGCGCACCCCATCAACTGGATCGACGCCACCGGCGTTGAAGCCTTTGGTCGCCTGCGCGAGCAGCTCGACGAACAGGGCATCGAACTGCACCTGGTGGGCATCAAACTGCCGGTAGAAATGGTGCTGCGGCGCGCTGGTCACCTGATCGAGGGCCCGCGCCTGCACCTCTACCGCACCGAAGCCGAAGGTCTGCGGGCGGCGCAGGCATTGCCTGTCGCGGCGACCTGATCGTCCGCCCACACACCGAGTTCAAGCCTTTCAGGGTTCGTGCCGATACATCGGTGACCCGCGGTGGTGGCATGCTCACATCTTGTAAGCTGGCCCCAAGTGCCGACCAAGAGCATCTCATGGGCTGCCCGGTGGGCAACGCAATCAGGGTCGAACAAACAATGTGCTTTCTGGAGCCCTGATGAGTTGCCGCATCTTGATGGTTGACGATAACGAGAACGACCTGCTGTTCACCCGCATCGCACTGGAACGCTCTGGTGTCGAATATGAGATCAGCGGGTTCGAGCGGGCGCAAGACGCGCTGGACCTGCTGGCCACCGACCCAGCCCATGGCATCGACATCATCTTGCTGGACATCAACATGCCCGGAATGGATGGCTTTGGTTTTCTGCGTGCTTTTGAAGCCTTGCCCGGCACGCAGCGCGGCCACGCCGTGGTGGTGCTGCTCTCGTCTTCCTCCGACCCGGCGGACCACGCGCGCGCAGCCGGCCACGCCAGCGTGCGGGGATTCCTGAACAAGCCGCTGACCAAAGCGGCCGCTGCAGACCTCGTGCAGTTGGTCCACACCCCATGACACTCGGCCAGACCAGCCGCGGCTGGGCGCTGGCGCTGTGGTGCGCGGGCGTTTTGCTCAGCGGCTTGTCCGGCTGGCTGGTGCAGCAGGACAACCAGCGGCTGTTGCGGGAACACACCGCCGCCGCCGCCGATGGCCTGATTGGAGCGATCCAGGACCGGTTCAGGGTGTACGAACACGGCTTGCGCGGCGCCCGCGGCGCGGTGGCGGCCAGCGGCGGGGTCGATGTCACCGCAGAACAGTTTCGAGCCTACGTGGCCAGCCGCGACAGCGCACAGGAGTTCCCGGGTGCACGCGGCTTCGGGTTCATCCGGCGAGTCGCCCGCAGCGACGAGGCTGCCTTCGTGGCCCGCGCACGCAACGAGGGCCAGACTTCCTTCAGCATCCGCGAGCTGGCGCCGCACACAGACGACCGCTTCGTCATCCGCCACATCTTTCCAGAGGAGCCCAACCGGGGCGCCATGGGACTGGACATTGCCTCGGAACCCAACCGCCGGGCTGCGGCACTGGCCGCCGCGCGCGACGCTCAGGCCCGCCTGACCGCACCCACCACCCTGGTGCAGACCAGCGGTCTGGCGCGCCGGGGATTTCTGCTGCTGCTGCCGGTCTACCGAGACCTCCTGCCCACCCCCCCGCCGGCTGACCGTGAAGCGGCCGCACTGGGATGGACCTACGCACCGCTGGTGGTCGATGAAGTCCTGGCCGATCTGCGGCCGCAGCTGAACAAGGTGGCCATCTCCCTGACAGACAGCGCCGAACAGACGCCTTTCTACAAGTCTCAAGAAGCGTTGGGGTCGGAGCTGGAAGTCGTGCGCCAGATGACCGTGCAAGGCCGTCAATGGGTCATGCACGCCTACCCCCAGCCGGCCGTCGCCGCGGCGACCAACCCCGGATCGCCTGGCAAGACGGTGTTGGCCGGAGTCGCACTGAGCAGCCTGCTGGCCCTGGGCCTGGCTCTGCTGCTGGAACGCCGCCAGCTTCAGCAAGCGCTGCCCGACCCGAGACCGGCGATGGGACCATCGCGCGGCCATTCGGTGCGTCTGGCGAACTTTGTGCGCAGCCCCCTGGCTTTGCTCGCCGGCCTGGGCTTCGCCCTGGCGTTGGCCCTGCTGGTCACCAACGACTATGTCCAGGCGCTGAGGGTCCAGCGCCAACAGGCCGAACTCACGTTGCAGGGCGCCGTGGACTCGCTGGCCCGCACCGCGGAGAGCAAATACGCCGAACGCCGCCGCAGCGTGCTGTTTCTGGCCAACACGCCGCCGGTCAAGGGCCTGATCCGGTCCGTGCAGAACGGAGGGCTGGACGTGCAGGAGTCGTCCACCACGGCCTTGTGGCAGCGCCGCATGGAGCAGTTCTTCTCCGCCTACCTGGCCGCCACCCCCGAGGTATTTCAGGTTCGCTTCATCGGCGCTGCCGATGAAGGCCGGGAAATCGTGCGGGTGGAGCGGCAGGGCAACCGCGTGGTGGTCGCGCCCCTCGCAAGCCTGCAGCGCAAGGGCAACACGGCTTACCTGAAAGAGACACTCGGCCTGAGCGATGGCACGGTGTTTGTCTCGGACGTCAGCCTCCACCGCGAGGATGAGCAGATCGATCTTCCGCAGCGCCCCACCATCCTCTACGCCACACCGGTGTTCGACGCCCAAGGCCGGGTGTTTGGCGCCATAGTGATCAACGTGGATCTGTCCGGGCGCCTGGGTGCCCTGGCACCGGGCAACGGGCCCAAGCCGCAGGTGTACGCCACCAACGCGCAAGGGGATTTCGTCGCCAATCCCGATCCATCGCTGAACTTCGGCTTTGACCTGGGCCGGCGACACGTGTGGGACGACAGTTTCCAGCCGGCGTCTGCGCCCGATGGCTTCACCGGCGATCAACTCAGCTGGTGGACGGGGCCGCAAGGCCTGGTCATGGCGGCTCAGTCCAGCGTGAAGGGCAACCCGGATTCATCCATCGGGGTGCTGCGCTACACCGCGACCCGGCTGGACGGTGATCTGAAAGCGGCGGCCCTGAGCAGCGCCCGGGAAATTGTGCCGCCCCTGCTGGGGGCCGGTGCCCTGGGCGCCTTGATGCTCTACCTGTACTGGGTGGGCGTGCAACGCAGACTGCAGGCCCGCGAAAACCGCCTGCAACTGGCCGCCATCGTCGACCAGTCGCCAGATGCCATCGTGGGCCTGGACACCGAGGGTCGTGTGACCTCGTGGAACCGTGGCGCGCAAAGGCTCTTTGGCCACTCGTCGAAGGAGGCGATCGGGCAAGAGCTGGATGCACTCACGATGCCACCGGGACAACCCAGCGAAGCGGTGCGGGCGATCGAATCGCTGCCGCGCACAGGCGATGCGCCCCCGATGGAGCTGTGGCGGCAGACACGCGATGGCCGCACCGTGCTGGTGGCCCTGACGCTTTCGCGTCTGGACGACCAAAACGGCACGCTCCTGGGCGCATCGGCCATCGTGCGCGACATCACCGAGGACCGCGCAGCGCAGCGCAAGGTGGTGGAGCTCAAGGAGGAGCTGGAGCAGGAGGTGGTGGACCGCACAGCCGCCCTGGCCGAGGAGCGCGAACGCCTGGCCAACATCCTGCGCGGCACCGACGCAGGCACCTGGGAATGGAATGTGCAGACCGGGGAAACCCGCTTCAACCAGCGCTGGGCCAGCATCATCGGATGGGATCTCGACGACTTGATGCCCACGACCATCGACACCTGGATGCGGTTCGCACACCCGGACGACCTCCCGGAATCGGGCCAGCGGCTGCAGGCCCATTTCAAGGGCGAAACCGATCTGTACGAATGCGAAGCGCGCATGCGCCACCGCGACGGACACTGGGTCTGGGTGCTCGACCGCGGGCAGGTGCGCACCTGGACGGCCTATGGCCAACCCGAGTGGATGTTCGGCACACACCAGGACATCTCGATCAGCAAGCAAGACCGGGAAAACACCGCGCGCAGCGAGGTCTTGATGCGTGCTGCCATCGACACGGTGGACGAAGCCTTTGTGCTGTTCGACCCCGAGGACCGGCTGGTCTTCTGCAACGAAAAGTACCGCCAGATCTACCCGGAAGTCGCAGATCTGATGGTGCCGGGCGTGGCCTTCGAGACCCTCATCCGCGCTGGCGCCAAAGCGGGCGTCTACGAAGGATCTGTCGGGCGTGTGGACGAGTGGGTCGCCGAGCGGATGGCGAAACACCTCTCCGGCAACTCTGAACTGATTCAGAAGCGCAGCGATGGTCGTACCCTGCGCATCATCGAGCGACGCATGCCCGATGGACACACCGTGGGCTTTCGCATCGACATCACCGACCTGGTGCAAGCCAAGGAGCAGGCACAGGAAGCCTCGCGCATCAAGGGCGAATTTCTGGCCAACATGAGCCACGAGATCCGCACGCCCCTCAACGCCATGATCGGCATGACCCACCTGCTGGGCGACACACCACTGACCGCTTACCAGGCGCAGCTGCTCTCCAAATCGCAAGTGGCCAGCCGCTCGCTGCTGGGTCTGGTCAACGACGTGCTCGATCTGGCCAAAATCGAGGCGGGCGGCATCGATCTGGACCACCAGCCATTCAGCCCCCAGGACCTGCTCGACCAGATGGACGCCGTGTTCAGACCGCAGGCCGAGGTCAGCGGCATCGACTACCAGGTCACGGTGGCGCAGGATGTGCCACGCATGCTCACAGGTGATGCCCAGCGTGTGCGACAGATCTTCACCAACCTGATCGGCAACGCGCTGAAGTTCACTCAGGAGGGGAGCGTGCGGGTCACGCTGGAGGCCGTGGCCATGGACGACACCCACGTTCGCTTGCGCGGGACGGTGCATGACACCGGCACGGGCATTGATGCAAATGCCCAGATGCGGCTGTTCAAGCCGTTCACACAGGTTGACGCCTCAACGACCCGCCGCTTCGGCGGGACCGGTCTGGGTCTGTCGATCGTGCACAAGCTCGCCGAGTTGATGGGCGGCGAGGTGGGCCTGCGCAGCGAGCCCGGGAAAGGCAGCGAATTCTGGTTTGAGGTGCTGTTGCTTCGTCCATCGCAGGCCGACCTGCATCGGATGCAAACGGCCGAGCGCGACGCAGTCCAGCCCATGTTCGAGCGCGGCCACGCACTGCGCGATCTCCATCTGCTGTTGGTGGACGACAGCGAGATCAACCTGGAAGTGGCCGCGGGCCTGCTCAAGCGGGAAGGCGCACAGGTGAGCACGGCGGGCAACGGACGCGAAGCGCTGGAGGCCTTGCGCGCCTCCCGCGAGGCATTCGATGCCGTGCTGATGGACCTTCAGATGCCCGAGATGGATGGCCTGGAAGCCACGCGACGCATCCGCTCCGAACTGGAGTTGGTCGATCTGCCCATCATCGCGCTGACCGCCGGCGCCCTCGCCGAAGAGCGCAAGCTCGCCTTCGCCGCGGGCATGACCGCCTTCCTCACCAAACCGCTTGACCCCGAACGGCTGGTGCGCACGGTGCACGACTGCGTGCACCACGCACTCACCACACCCGACCACCGGGCAGAACCTGCGGTGGCCAGCCTGACCGACAGGGCACCCGACAACTGGCCGCAGATCCCGGGGGTGGACAGCGCGCAAGCCGCACAGCGCCTGGGTGGCGATCTGGACCTGTGGCTGAAGTCGCTCCAGCGTTTGTTGAACGACGTCGGCGCGTGGGCGGGCAACGACACGGCCCTGCCCGCCGACGAGGACGCGCGGCGCGCGCTGGCGGCACGGCTGCACAAGCTTCGCGGAATGGCCGGCACGCTGGGCATCAACGGGGTCATGGAGCAGGCTCGGGTGTTGGAGGCCGGCCTGTTGCAGCCAACCCCGGACCTGGACTTGTCTGCGATGTGGCGGGCGCTGCAAAGCGCACTGGCCACGCTGCAACGCCACAGCGAGCCCGTGCTGAAGGTGGCTCGACAGTCGGGCATGGACAACACAGCAGCGGAACAGGTCGAGGCGAGCGACGCCGATCTGGCGCAACTGCTCGACCTGCTGCAACGCCAGGACCTGGACGCATTGACCTGGTGGAGCAGCCGATCGCACTGGTTGCAAGAGCGGTTTGGCGTCACACTCTTCGAACGTGTGAGCCACCTGCTCGACGAACTGGATTTCTCAGGCGCCAGCGTGGCCCTGACCGACATGCCGCCGCCCAAGGAACAGCAGCCATGACACCTCCTGTCTCGGGGCACCCAGCCCTGAACGACATTGCGCCGAAAGCCGCGACACTGCCCGACATCCTGATCGTGGACGACGATCCCGGCATGGTGCAGACGCTGGCCCGGGTGATCCGTCCACTGGGCCGGCTGCGCTTTGCCACCCAGGGGCCGGACGCCCTGCGGTTGATGGCCGAGGCACCGCCCGACCTGGTGCTGCTCGACGCCCAGATGCCCGGCATGTCGGGTTTCGAGGTGCTCGAATCCATCAAGCGCGACCCCAGACTCGCCGACATTCCCGTGATCTTCGTCACCAGCCAGGCCGAGCTCCAGTTCGAGCAGGACGGGCTGGAAAAAGGCGCGGCCGATTTCATCGCCAAGCCGATCCGGCCCGCCATCGTGCAGGCGCGCGTGCGGACGCAACTGCGGCTCAAGCAGGCCAACGACGCGCTCAAGCAGGTGGCCGCCATCGACCGCGTGAACCTGGCCGAAGCGCTGAACGAACTGCGTGAGAGCCACGCCCAGCTGCAACAGTCGGCCGAAGAACTCCAGCTGGCCAACGAAGGTCTGCTGCAGTTCGTGCGCATCAGCTCGCACGACCTGCGCGAGCCCTTGAACACCGTGGTCCAGTTCGCCGGGCTGGTGGAAGACGACCACGGAGCCGGTCTGCCCGAAGATGCGCGCCACTACCTGCGGCTGGTGCGCAGCGCCGGTGAGCGCATGCGCACGCTGCTCGACGACGTGGTGCGCTACGCACGCCTGCAGCGCGGCGAAACCGAACCCCGAACCCTGGTGGCGCTGGAGCCGCTCATGGCCGAGCTCTGCAAGGCGCTGGCGGCGCAGCTCGCAGCCAGTGGCGCCGAGTTGCGCATCGACCAGTTGCCGGTGGTTCAAGGCCACGCGAGCCTGCTGTCCCTGTTGTTCCAGAACCTGCTGTCCAACGCACTCAAGTTCATGCCGGCTGGCCGTGCACCGCGCATCGAGATCAGGGCGAGCAGCAGCGAAAGCATGGTCACCATCACCGTGGAAGACAACGGCATCGGCATCAGCGACGAGGGGATGGAGCAGCTGTTTCAGCCCTTTGCCCGCCTGAACCTGCGGCGCGAATTTGAAGGCTCGGGCCTGGGCCTGGCGATCTGCCGCCAGATTGCCGAAGCCCACGGCGGCACGATCAGCGCGCGCTCACGGCAGGGCGAAGGATCCGCGTTCGCGGTGACGCTGCCCCTGACCTGAGGGCAAGGCGGTGCCCGGATACCGGGCCGCGGACACGATGCCGTCCAGGATGTCGGGGATTTCAAACAAGGCCTGGTTGTCCATGGCTTTTGCGTGGGCGCGGAACGCGTCCAGGCGGGTGAGCAACTCGTCCACCGCGCGGTCGATGGTTTTGAAACTGCGGTGCACGATGCCCAGGCGGTGCTCGGTGACCCACTGCGCGTTGTAGCGCTCCTGCGGCATGGTCCACGCGTTGTCGACCACGATCACCGGCAGGCCCAGCCGCACGGCTTCGCTGATGCTGCCCGGCCCGGGTTTGCCAATGAAGAAGTCGGCCAGCCGCATGTAGCGCGGGATGTCGGAGGCGAACCCGACCACCAGCCGCGGCGCGCCGGGCGGCAATGCGCGCAGATGTCCCGCCAGCTTCTTGTTGTGACCGCAGACCAGAATGAGCTGGGTGGTGGCTCCCAGTCGGCGCGCAATACCCAGCATGGCCTTGGAGCCGTGGCCGCCAAACAGCACCAGCGCGGTGGGCCGGGTCGGGTCCAGGCCCAGACCGCGCATTTCGCTGGCGCGGTCCAGTGCGGGTGTTTCGTAGAACTCGGGGCGGATGATCATGCCGCTGGTGGCGTGCACGCGCTCGGGAGCGTGGCCGAGCGCGTGGGCCTGCGCCACTGCCCGGGCGCTGCCGCAGATGAAGTGTTGCGGCTGGCCGCGCTCGATCCAGAAATGCGGCGGGATGTCGGCCAGGTCGGTGAGCACGGTGGTGTAGGGCACGCCCGGCAGCGTGCTGGCCAGACTCTCGTACATGGCGCGGTTGAAATTGGGCACCAGCGAGACCACCAGATCGGGCTCGGTCTGCAGCCAGTGCTGCTCCAGGGCCTTGACCAGGGTGGTGTGGCCCCACCGGATGAGGCCTTGCAGGATCTTGAGTTCCTGCGCCATGCCGATGGTCCAGCCGCGGGCCAGGCGTTTGTTGTACCAATCCTCGGGTGCACTGCCGGTCATCTTGCGAAAGCGGTCCTGCGGATCGAGCACCTCGAACAGGTTGACCAGCCGCACGCGCCATTCGCGGGGGTGCCGCGCCAGCGCCGATTGCAGCGCCAGCGCCGAGGCACGGTGGCCGCCGCCGGCGTTGAAATAGACCAGGTCGATGGTGGTGGGTCCGGGGGCTGGGGTGGGCGTGGCTGGTGGCATGGCGCGCTCGCTGGATGGACCGGGCACAGCGGCAGGGGCTGTGCCGGCAGGTTCCAGTAGAGCGCGCTTGTGTGACACCACGGTTTCAAACGACCCGGCGGGCGGGCACCTGCGCGTCAGGCGCAAAGCGCCACGGCGACGACAATGGCGGCCCGATTCATACCCGCAGGAGCCCCGCCCATGAAAGCCGCCTGGTACCGCCGCAATGGCCTGGCCAAAGACGTTCTCGAGTTGGGCGAGTGGCCCACGCCGCAACCCGGCCCGGGCGAAGTGCGGGTGAGAGTGCACAGCTCCGGGGTCAACCCGTCCGACGTGAAATCGCGGCTGAAGCGGCCGCTGATCGCCGAGCGCATCGTGCCGCACAGCGACGGCGCAGGCGTCATCGATGCCGTGGGCGAGGGCGTACCCACCAGCCGCGTGGGCGAGCGGGTGTGGCTGTGGAATGCGCAGTGGCAGCGACCTCTGGGCACGGCCTGCGAACAGGTGGCGCTGCCGGCGCAGCAAGCCGTGCCCTTGCCCGATGGGGTGGATTTCGACGCCGCCGCCTGCTTCGGCATCCCGGCCCTCACCGCCATCGAGGCTGTGCGCCTGGCCGGGCCGCTGCAGGGCAAAACGGTGTTGATCACCGGTGCCGGCAACGCGGTGGGCCACTACGCCACCCAGCTCGCGGTGATGCAGGGCGCCACCGTGATCGGCACGGCCGGTGCGCCGGCGCGCCAGCAGCACGCGCGCGACGCGGGCGCGGCACACGTGATCGACTACCTGCGCGAACCGGTGGCCGCCGCCGTGGCCGACATCACCGATGGCCGGGGCGCGGACGTGGTGATCGACATGGATTTTTCCAGCACCGCCGCCCTGCTGCCGCACAAGGTGCTGAAGCCCCATGGCCGGCTGGTGTGCTACGGCTCCAACCAGCCCGGCGAGGTGGCGGTGGATTTCCGCACGCTGCTGTTCGACTCGATCCAGCTGGTGTTCTTTCTGGTCTACGAGCTCTTGCCGCAAGACCGCGCCAGCGCCATCCAGACCCTCGACCAGTTGCTGCGCGCCGGGCGGCTGCGACACACCGTGGGACAGACCTTTGCGCTGGACGACATAGCCGCAGCGCACGAAGCGGTGGAGGCCGGGCGGGTGGTGGGCAATGTGGTGATCCGCCTCTGATCAGACCACCGTGCGGAACACCGCGCGCAGGGTTTCCAGCCGGGGCGGTTTGCTCAGCAGGTGGTCCACATGCGGCGGGCACTCGCCCTCTTCCTGCATGCGCCGCCCCCAGCCGGTGAGCATCACCACCGGCGTGCCGGGTGAAGCGGCCTTGATGGCGGCCGCCACCGTTCGGCCATCCACCTCGGGCATGCCGAGGTCGGTGATGACCACATCGAACACCTGCGCACCGAGCGCCGCCTTGAACACCGCAATGCCCTCCTGGCCACCGGCCGCGGTGGACACGCTGTGCCCTTCAGCGGCCAGGGTTTCGGACAGCGAGCGCAGCAGCAGCGGATCGTCGTCCACCAGCAGGATCTTCAGGGCCCGCAACCGGGCAGGCGGATCGACAGCCACCGCGTCAAGCGGCGCAGGCTCGGCGTGCGCAGGGAACCCCAGGCGGATCGTGGTGCCCTCACCGGGTGTGCTGTCGATGGTGATCTCGGCGCCATGGCGCTGCATGCTGCCGTAGACCATGGCCAGGCCCAGCCCGGAGCCGCGCTGGCCCTTGGTGGTGAAAAACGGCTCCAGGCAGCGCCGCTGGGTCTCAGTGTCCATGCCGATGCCGGTGTCGGCCACTTCCAGCTGCACGCGCACGACCCCGTCGGCCTGCACCACACGCCGGGTGCGCAGGGTCAGCGTGCCGCCCTCGGGCATGGCGTCCACCGCGTTGAGCACGAGGTTGGTCACGGCATCGCGGATCTCGCCCTCCATGACGAAGACGGGTGAGAGCGGCTCGCCCAGGTCGAGCGCGATGTCGATCGAGATGCCCGCTTGCTGCGGCATGTCGCGCCAGCGCGCGCGGGTGAGGTCCAGCACCTGTTTGACGAGGTGGTTGAGATCGACCGCGCGGCGCCGCACGCCGGCGTCACCGGGCCGGTAGAAATCGCGCATGCGCGCCACGGTCTCGGCCACGTCGTCGATGGCCAGCTGCACCGTCTGCAGCTGGGCGCGCCCGCGTTCGCTCAGCGCCGATTCGTTGACCAGCAGCGATTCGGTGTAGAGCGCCACCGGCGAGATCGCGTTGTTGATGTCGTGCGCAATGCCGCTGGCCATCTGCCCCAGCACGCGCAGGCGCTCCTGTTGCAGCACCACCTGCTGCGCCTCGCTCAGCTCGTCGTAAGCCTGCTGCAGCGAGCGGTGCAGCCGCGCCTGGCTGGCGGCCAGCGCCACGTGTTCAGCGAGCTGGCGCATGAACTCGCATTCACCGCTGTCAAAGCCGTGGCTGCGGGCGCGCCCGGCCACCAGCACACCCAGCACCTCACCTTGCGCCTGCAAGGGCGCAAACACCACCGACCCCATGCCCGCATGCGCCAGCTGCTGGAGCCATGCATACGGCGAATCGGCCAGCACCGGCTCGTACAGCAGTTCACCGCCGGTGCATCGCGAGAGACCGCTGTCGGCTGCGCTGAGGACATCGCCATCGCGCAGCCCGACCTGCGCGCCACGCGCAGCACCCTGCGTGCCCAAGTGGGCGACCGTGAAGGCCTGGGTGGACGGGTCGAACAACAAGGCCGCCGAGAACACGGTCGAGAAGCGGGACTCGATGTTCTCGCAGACCACGTGAAAGATGCGGTCGAGATCGAGGCGTTCGTCGGTGGCGCGGGCGATGTGGTTGAGCAGCTCGGTGCGCGAGAGCTGCAACTGCAGCCGGGCCTCGGCTTCGACCCGCCCGGTCACGTCCTGCACCGTGCCGCTGACCGAGACCACCGCCCCGTTGGCGTCGCGCCGCGGCTCGTCCATGTTTTCCTCGAACCAGCGCTGTTCTCCATCGGGCAGGAAACCCCGGTAGGTCCAGCTGCGGGAGATACCGTCCGTGAGACATTCGTTCATCGTCTTCAGGTATTCGGCCCGGTCGTCAGGGTGAACACGCTCCAGCGTCTCTTCAATGCTCGGAGCTCCGGCCGCAGGGTCAAGACCATTCAATGCATACAGACTGGCCGACCAGACCGCCGTGCGGTCCTGGGCCCGCCGTTCCCAGCTGCCCATGCGGGCCAGCGACTGCGAGCGGGCCAGGCTGGCCTGCGATGCCTGCACGGCCATCAGGGCCTGTGCGCGCTGCTGCTCCATGGCCACCTGGTCGGTGATGTCCATCGCCACCACCAGCTCGGCGTCGATCCCGTTGTAGTTCAGGGACTGGGTGGTGATGTCGACCGCAATGGAAGAGCCATTCTTGCGGCGGTGCACCCAGGTGCCCGCCCGCTCGCGACCGTCGGGCGATACCTTGGCTGTGCGGCTGTGCAACCGGATCTTCTCGCTTTCCGTCCGGATGTCGTCGATGGTGAGCGCGAGGAACTCCTCCCGGCTGTAGCCGTACTGCTCGATGGCCGCGTTGTTGACTTCAAGGAACGCACGGGTGGCGAGGTCGAACACCCACATGGGGTGTGGGTTGCCCAGAAACAGCAACTGAAAACCGCCGCGCAGGCGGGCCTCCTTTTGTTCGGCCAACTTGCGCTGCGTGATGTCGCGCTCGATCGCCACCCAATGCGTGACCCAGCCGCTTTCGTTGGCCACCGGCACGATGTTGAGCTCCTGCCAGAACTCGGTGCCGTCCTTGCGGTAATTGATCAGCTCTTCGCGGGCGGGCTGCAAGCGCTCGAGACTGGTGCGGATGCGGTCCAGTGCATCGCGCTGCGTCTTGGGGCCTTGCAGCATCCGAGGACTCTTCCCGATCGCCTCCGCAGCGCTGTACCCGGTCATGCGCTCGAAAGCCTCGTTCACATACAGGATGCGCGGGCCCGGTGAATTGACAGCTTCGGCCTCGGTGATGAGAACAATGTCGTTGACCTGAGACACGCACGTTTCCAGCAGCATCAGGCGCTCTTCGCGGATCTTGCGCTCGGCCTCCCGCTGCAGCTGGTCCAGCGCCGCTGTCAGGCTCTCGCCGATGGCCGTGAGCAGGCGACTTTCCTCGTCCAGAAAGTACATCGGTTCGTCGGCCATGAGCACCAGAGCCAGGGGCACCTGACCTTTCGGCGTGATCGGCACCGCGGCCACCGCCTTGTAGCCCCGGCGCGCCGCCGTGGCAGCCCAGCTGCCCATGTTCGCGTCGTTGGCAATGTCGTTCGACACCACCAGCTCGCGCGTGCGCAACGCCGTGGGTGCGGGCGAGGGGTACGTGTCCACGTCCACATTGACGCGGTTGAGCAGGTCGGTGTAACCGTCGTCGGCGCCAGCGCTCACCTGCGCCGTCAGGGTGCGTTTGTGCGGGTCCATGCTGGCCACCCAGGCCATGCGCAGTTCACCTTCGTCCACCGCGATCTGGCAGACGCGCTGAAGCAGGGCGTCCTGCGAGTCGGCCGCGACGATGGCCGCGTTGATCTGGCTCTGCACCATGTACATGCGGCGCAAGCGGTGCTGTTCGGTGATGTCTTGCAGTGCGCCGGCGTACACCAGGGGCGCACCGGCCGCGTCGCGCTCCACGAAGCCAAAGCCATCCACCCAGCGCACCGCCCCATCGGTGCGCACGATGCGGTATTGCAGGCGCAGCGGCTTGCCACCGCCGAAGAGCATGTCGCGGTGAGACGCCACGAGCGCCTTGTCGTCCGGGTGGATCATGGCCTGGTAGGTTTCCACCGTGACTGGCCCCATGGCGGGGTCCAGGCCGAGCAACTCGTAGATGGTGTCCGAGGCGGTGTAGAGCCGGGTCCTTAGATCGAGCTGGTAGAAACCCACGCGCGTGATCTGCTGCGCCTTGACCAGCTGCGCCTGGTTCTTGACCAGCTCGGCGAGCATGGCGTCCAGACCTTGGTCGAGTTCCGCAAACTCCCGACCCGCTGCAGCGGGCAGCAGCGCAGACGCTGGCTGGTTGCGAGCAACCGCACGCATGCGCGCCAGCAGGTACGACACCGGCTGCGCAATCTGGCGCAGGCCCATCTGCCACGCCAGCAACAGACCCACCAGCGTGGCCAGCGCCATCACCGCGAGCTGTTGACGCAGTTGCCGGGTGGCCGAGGCCAGCACATCGTCGCGCTGCCCCCCCGCGACAACGAACAAGCCTTCGCCGCCCACGTCGTTGATCGGAACGAACTCGTAAAGCCAGTCGGCGCCCTGGGCATCGCGCAGATCAAGACTGCCGGCCGTGCGGGCCACGATGGCGGCTCGCAGGTCCTCGTTTTCGATCGGGGCGCCGATGCGTTCCAGGCCTGGCCGACTGGACATCAACAGCGTGCCCTGGGCATCGGTGATGTCCACGTGAATCGAGCCAGGCAGCGACAGGGACTGCAGCTTCTGCGAGGCGGGCAGCAGATCCACCGTGGTGAAGGCCACACCGACCAGCACATCGGCGTAGTCGTACACCGGCATGCCGAAGCCGAGCTGGCGCTTGCCCGATATGCGTCCGACCAGGTACTCCCCCATGGAGAACTTCCGTTCACGGATCGCATTGCGAAAGTACGCGCGGTCGGCCACGTTGAGGCGCTGCTTCCCTGGATTCGCGATGCACTGGACGTCGCCCTGCAGATCCACCACCCCGATGTTGCCGTAGCCCGGCGTGGCCAGCGAAGCATTGCGCAGGAACTCGTAGCACAGCGGGCGCAGGTCGTTGCGGCGCACCGAAGGCCCGACCGCCACCGTGGCCAGGATCTGCCGCACCCCTTCGATCAGCTGCTGCTGGTTGGCCGCCGCGAGCACGCCCACCGCCTTGATCTCCTGGCGACCGCGCTGCACCGCTGCTTCGCTGGTGCTTCTGTAACCGACCCACAGCATGATCAGGCCTGGCAGGATGGCCACGACCACCAACATGAGCAGCAGGCTGCGGATTCCCGTCTTGTTGCGCATGGCGTTGCCTCTGTGGGTGGGAATCGTCATCGAAGGGATTCCGGAAATAAATCACCGCCCCGGTGTAAGCAGATGCTCGCACAAACCCGGTAGGTGGTAGGGTATAGCGCAGGGAGCAAGCGTGAAAAACCCCATATGTGGCGGCAACCTGTCGCCACAGTCCAAACGCAAATCTTCCATGCCACATCGCAGCTCCAGCCAGCACCGGCCCCGGCCCCGCCTATTGGTGGTCGACGACGAAGCGCCGCAGCAACGCGCCCTGTGCGAGATCCTCGTGGACCAGGGATACGACGTCGTGGGCTGCACAGACCCCTTGGTTGCACTGGAAAAGCTCGACCAGTCCAGCTTCGAGCTGTTGCTGACCGACCTGCAGATGCCGGGCATCGACGGCATCGAACTCACGCGCCGGGCCCAGGCGGTGGCGCCCGACATGGTCATCGTGCTCATGACGGCGCACGGCAGCATCGGCAGCGTGGTGGACGCCATGAAGAACGGCGCCATCGACTACGTGCAGAAACCCTTTCGCATCAGCGGCATCGTGCCGGCCGTGGAGCGCGCGCTGGAGGTGCAGCGCCTGCGGGTGAACAACCGGCGTCTGGAAGCCGAGGTGTCGCAACAGGTCAAGGAACTGGTGGCTGTGAACCAGGAGCTCGACGCCTTCGCGGCCCGGCTGGCGCACGACCTGCGAGGGCCGCTGGTGAACATGCGCAGCATCCTGGCGATGGCACTGCAAGACTCGACCGGAGCGCAGGACGGTCAGCATGCCGAGCTGTTGCGCAGGGGTGTGCAATCGGGCGACCTGGCGCTGCGCATGGTGCGCGACTTGCTGGACTTCGCGCGGTTGGGCAACCAGCCGCTGACCATGGCCCCGTTGCAGCTCGACGAGGTCTTGCAGGGGGCGCTGGCCACGGTCAAGCCCCATTGCGAAGGTCGGCAGATCGAGTGGAACATCGGCCCGCTGCCCACGCTGCAGGGCCACGCGGGTCTTCTGCAGCAGGCGTTTGTCAACTTGCTGGGCAACGCGATCAAGTACACCTCGGCGCGCCCGGTGGCACACATCTCGGTCGTGGCCTCCCCCCTGGACGACGGGGGCCACGCGATCGTGT